>CALZFZ010000180.1 GCA_945786965.1 uncultured Muriicola sp.
ACCAAAAATGAATTGGCCCAAATAACGAAAAAACCCATTTCAGTAATTACCACCGGATATGATACCAATTATCAGGGAGATGCGGGTGTAGACCATGATTTTACCATATCTCATATAGGCTCTCTGCTCTCTGAAAGAAATCCGGAAATTCTTTGGAAGGTCTTGTCGGGGATCGTAAAAGAAAATCCTAACTTTAGGGAACGGCTGAGATTACAATTGGTTGGAGTGGTTAGCCAGGAAGTTATGAAAAGCATCCAAAATCATGGTCTTGAGGACCATGTTCATGTACTGGGGTATCTTTCGCATTCCGAAGCCCTTAAATATCAGCAAAAATCGCAAATATTGTTGCTGGTAGAAGTCAATTCTGAAGAAACAAAAGGGATCATCCCGGGCAAATTGTTCGAATATATGGCTGCCAAACGACCCATTCTTGCTCTTGGTCCTGAGAATTGGGAAGTAAAGCGTATCATAACGGAAACTCGCACAGGCGTTGTATTTGACTATGAACAAAGTGAACATCTGAAGAAAACGCTTTTGTCCTATTTTGAAAAATATAAAAACAAGCAGTTGTACCAGGCCTCAACAGATATTTCCAAATACAGTAGGTGGGAACTTACAAAGCAACTAGCGGAACAATTATAATGGGTATTGTATTTAAGCAATCTTTCAATAATCTGGTTATAACCTATATAGGATTTGCCATTGGCGCCATGAACACCCTGTTCTTATACGCCCGTTTCCTCACAGACACCTATTACGGCCTTGTCAGTGTTATACTGGCCACTTCGGCCATCCTAATGCCCTTGCTGGCGTTTGGGGTTCCTAATACGCTCATTAAGTTTTATAGTGGATTTTCGGACAGCAGATCTCAAAATGGGTTTCTGTTCATTATGCTGGTACTGCCCCTGGTATTTATAATTCCCATTGCAGGGATAAGCTTTGTTGCGAACGAATTGATTGGAAATTTCCTGGGACAACGAAATATTATTGTCAAAGACTATGTATGGCATATTTTCTTAATTGGTTTGGCCATGGCCTATTTTGAGGTTTTTTATTCCTGGTCGCGGATTCATTTGAAGTCTGTTTTTGGAAATTTCATGAAAGAGATCTTTGTGAGGGTAGGAGTGAGTATTTTATTATTCCTGGTTTATTTTCAAGTGATTTCTGTAGATACCTTTTTGCAATCCCTGGTTGGCCTCTACTTACTTAGGACCGTAATAATGAAACTATATGCCTATGCATTAAAATGGCCTTCCCTAAACTTTACGATTCCAAAAAACACGCGAAGTATTCTAACCTATAGTTTCCTCATAATTTTAGGTGGTTCTTCGGCGGTTATCCTATTGGAAATAGACCGTTTTATGATCAATCAATTCATCGAAATTGAGAAAGTGGCCTATTATACGGTCGCAGTATTCATAGCTACCGTTATTTCCGTTCCTTCCAGGGCCATGCATCAAATAACCTATCCGATGACGGCTGCCCTATTAAACAAGGGAGATACAAAAGGTTTGGCCGTTCTATATCAAAAAAGCTCATTAACCCTGTTTATTGTTTCAGGGCTGCTATTTGTATTAATTGTATTGAACCTGAATGATTTATATTTATTATTACCGGAAACGTATCGCGGGGGCTTTAGCATTGTATTCTTAATTGGGTTGACGAAACTATTCGATGCCCTGTTGGGGAATAACAATGCCATATTGTACAATTCCGATCATTATAAGGCCATTCTGATCCTGGGCGTATTTCTGGCAGCGTGTACCATTTTGTTTAACTGGGCTCTGATTCCAAGGATTGGGATCTTAGGAGCCGCTTTGGCTACTTTTTTGGCGATTTTTATTTACAACATCTTAAAATTGATCTATGTAAAACAAAAATTCGATCTGCAGCCCTTCAGTGCTGATTCTCTAAAAGTGCTGGGATTACTTATTTTGATTAGCGCTTTATTTTATTTTATTCAGTTTCCATTTCATCCTATTCTAAATATTGTTTTAAAAAGTATTTTGATCTGTATAATCTATATTGGGATATTGTATCGCTTTAAAATTTCAGAGGATGTGTTTGGAATATTATCTAAATTTTTGGGCCCTAAATAGGGATTTCCCTATACCGCTTGAAGGAATCACTTGGCCCTATTGTTCCTGAATACCAGGTAAAATGGAAAAACCCCGAAGGGACGAATCCACTACGGGGCTAACCAACTAACCAACCTAAAAACTATATTTTAATGTACTCTGGCAGATCTACTGCGGGTAGTACTTGTTCTGCTCTTGGTTCGCGCCGGCGCTTTACTGGCACTTCTTTTAGAACTCACATTAGCACGTGATGTACTGATTTGCTTTCTATTGTCCGGTCGCTTATACGCTGTAGCACTACTTCTTGTACTGCGCACGCTGCGTTGCATATCGCTCGTTTTTTTTCTAGTATCCGGACGCTTATAGGTCGTGGCGCTACTTCTGCTTACACTCTTACTTCTGGGTGTAGTTACCGCAGTTCGCCTATTAACCGTTTTGGTATTACCATTTCGTGAAATAGCTGTATTCGATTTTCTTGTGGTACTTCTTGTCGTTTGCGAACCACGATTCATATCAGAATTCTTCCTGGATTTCATAGAACTTGTATTAGATCGCAATCCAGCGTTGCGGGTAACTGTTCTTCCTACATTATCACGACTACTACTACGTACCGTTTTACTATTTCTATAGGTATCGCCGTTCCTCACTATTCCTGCATTTCTCCTGCTTCCATTTTCACGGGCTACCACACGTCTATCATTTCTGTAAACCGATGTTCTGTTATTCCTTTTGTTATATTTATAGGGACGACCAACTTTTGCATAGGTCCTTCTATAATTATTTCTATAAGGCCCATAATAGGAGTACCTAACCGGTGAATAATACCTTCTGTAAGGCCTGTTATATACAAGACAGAATCCTAAAGCCGGTCTGGCGAAATAGTTATAGAACGGTCTGTACACATAATTCCTGTTATAGTAGTTAACATAACCTGTATAGTGGCTAAAATAACCACGGTTGTTGTAATAGACATACAATCCGCCTACACGTCGTACCCTTCCATTATTATAACGGATATCTATACTACCGATCTGAGTAACACGACCGTAATAGTCATAATAGATAGGTACATTTTCTACCTGGATCACTGCTCCGTAATCGTCGTATTGTACATATGCATTATAATCGAATCCTGAATTGAAGGTCAGATTTGCACGACCAACATTTACATTCGCTCCTACGTTGATACGATTATCAATATAGAAATCGAATTCTCCATCCGGGTATACCGAAAATGTAATTCCATTTTCAACAAAAATGGTTGAGTTGTTGTAGTTATAAGCATTGCGTATTGCAACCTTATCATCTAATATGGCAGCTTGTACTGAAGTACCCAGTACGAAAGCTCCTAAAATGAATACTAATTTTTTCATGACATAAGGTTTAAATTTCCGAATGCAACTATTTACACTCGACAGGTATATACCAAACAGCGTGCCATAAATTATTTTATCAACGTAATATATTGATAAGCAGTTAATTAAATTAAATATTTGTTGCAGGCAACTTGTTTGCCTGCGAATTTGCAAACCGAGTACTGGAAGTTATTTTAATTTTTCTTTGAGGTATTTAACAGTAAATCCTATTCCTGAGGCAACAACTTCTTCCGGGGTACCTTCCGTGATAAGATTACCACCTTTTTCCCCTCCTTCAGGGCCTAAATCGATAATGTAATCGGCACATTTAATCATCTCGATGTTATGTTCAATTACAAGAACAGAATGACCATTGGAAATAAGGGCATCGAAGGATTTAAGTAACTTTTTGATATCATGAAAATGAAGTCCTGTAGTGGGCTCATCAAAAATAAAAAGGGATTTTTCTTTTGAGTGCCCCTTTACAAGAAAAGTGGCAAGCTTTATGCGTTGTGCTTCTCCGCCGGAAAGTGTGGAGGAAGATTGTCCCAATGTAACATAACCCAGGCCTACATCTTGCAGGGGTTTTAATTTATTCACAATTTTGGCCTGTTTATGAGCCATAAAGAAATCCAGAGCATTATCTATAGTCATATTTAGGATAGCATCAATGTTGGCCCCTTCAAAGGTTACCTCGAGTACTTCCTTCTTAAATCGCTTGCCATCGCAAACATCACATTCAAGGTGAACGTCGGCCATGAACTGCATTTCTACCGTAATTTCGCCTTCTCCTTTGCATTTTTCGCAACGACCACCATCGACATTGAATGAAAAGTGTTTGGCCTGGTAGCCACGTAACTTGCTTAATTTTTGTGAGGCGAATAAGGCGCGGATATCATCGTACGCTTTAATGTACGTTACGGGATTGGATCTGGAAGACCTGCCAATGGGGTTCTGGTCTACAAATTCAATATTTTTTAATACCTGGTATTTCCCTTCTATTTTTGAAAATTGTCCTGCTTTTGCTCCGTAACCTCCTAGTTCTTTCAGCAATGCCGGATACACTATTCTTTTTATAAGGGTGCTTTTCCCACTTCCCGATACTCCTGTAATAATGGTTAACATATTGAGGGGAATGGTTACATCGATGTTTTTTAAGTTATGTTCCCGTGCGCCACTGATTTTTATGTAATTCGAGGAACTTCTACGTTGTGCAGGAATGCTTATTTCCTTTTTACCACTAAGGTATTCGGACGTTAAGGAGTTTGCCATAAGTATTTCGTTAAAGGAACCATAGGCAACCACTTCACCCCCAAAGGTGCCGGCTTCAGGGCCTATGTCTATGATCACATCCGCAGCCCTCATGATATCTTCATCATGTTCAACCACAATAACAGTGTTCCCCAGGTCTCGTAATGATCTAAGAACATCGATCAGATTTTCGGTGTCTTTCGGGTGCAATCCTATGCTGGGCTCATCGAGAATGTACATGGAGCCCACCAAACTACTACCAAGAGAGGTTGCCAGATTAATACGCTGACTTTCACCCCCCGAAAGTGTGTTCGATTTTCGGTTGAGGGTTAAATAACTCAAACCAACCTTATCCAGGAAACCCAGTCGCATATTGATCTCCTTTAAAAGCCGTTTCGCAATCTTAAGGTCGTGCGCATTGAGTCCAAGATCTTCAAAAAAAGCAACTAAATGCTCAATGGGTAACTCTACAAGATCGGAAATAGATTTTCCATTGATTTTTATATAATCAACCTCCTTTCGTAAACGCTTCCCTTTACACAGATTACATCGGGTTTTTCCACGGTATCGGGAAAGCATTACCCGGTTTTGAATTTTATAGCTTTTATCTTCTAGTTGTTTAAAGAATGCATCGATCCCAGTGAAATGTTTGTTTCCTTGCCACACCAGGCTTTTTTGTTCCTCTGTAAGTTGAAACCACGGCTTATGGATGGGAAAATTATATTTATATGCAGAATTTACTAGCTGATCCCGGTACCAGCTCATGCTCTCTCCGCGCCATGGAAATACAGCATTTTCAAAAATGGAGAGGGTTGTATTTGGGATCACCAGATCCTCGTCTATACCAATTACATCGCCATATCCCTCACATTTAGGACAGGCCCCATAAGGATTATTAAAACTAAATAAATGGACATTGGGTTCTAAAAAAGAGATGCCATCCAACTCAAACTTATTGCTGAACCTTATCTCTTTCTGTTTATTTAATTCTTCTATGATGCATTCTCCCTTTCCTTCAAAAAACGCGGTATCTACCGCATTCGCCAGGCGATTATAAAAATCTTCATCCTCTTTTATTATAATACGATCTATGACCAGGTAAAACGTTCTGCTGATCTTCTCGTGAAGGTCTTCATCGATGCGAGCTACTTCTCCTTCATGCTTTATTCTGGCATATCCCTGCTTGGCAAGGAGCTGTAGCGTCTTTTTTATATCTCTATCTTCTGGAATACTAATTGGAGCCAAAAGGAGTAACTTGGTGTTTTCATCAAAAGTCCTTATAAAATTTACTACATCTGTAACGGTATGCTTTCTTACTTTTTTGCCAGAAATAGGAGAATAGGTTGCACCGATTCGTGCATATAGTAATTTTAAGTAATCATAAATTTCAGTGCTTGTACCAACCGTAGACCTTGGATTTGTTGAATTTACCTTTTGTTCAATAGCAATGGCTGGGGCAATACCCTTAATGGAGTCTACCTTGGGTTTGTCCAGCTTACCCAAGAACTGTCTTGCATAGGAAGATAGGCTCTCTACATAACGCCGCTGACCTTCGGCATATAACGTATCGAATGCCAGGCTCGATTTACCGGAACCCGAAAGTCCTGTTATTACCACCAATTTGTTACGGGGGATCACTACATCAATATTTTTCAAATTGTGCAGTTTGGCCCCCTTAATAATAATGTTATGCTTTGGATCTACCTCCGTTATTACAGTCATGGGTCTACGTAAGTTTGCAAAGATACAATATGTATAAATCAATAACCAGCTCAAAGTATTTCTACACTCAACTATGTTAAATAGGGGATGAGTCTATTAAAAGTTGATATTTTTTCTATCTTTGAATTGTTAATCTTAAACAAAACAGCCTATAAAGCGAAAATTACTTTTTTGAATACGAACCATATTAGTTGATGTCTCTCGGTACAGAGCGACCCCTAAATTGAACCAAAAAAGTAATTGTATGCAAACACAGATTGACGACGCTATCCTCGTAAGTAATTATATAAATGGCGATGAACGAGCCATTGAAATCCTTATCAACAAACACAATCAACGTCTTAGCAGTTATATCTATTCCAAGGTATTAGACAGCGCAATAACGGAAGATATTTTCCAGGATACCTTTATTAAGGTTATCAGGACTTTAAAAAGAGGCTCCTATAATGAAGAAGGGAAGTTCTTACCCTGGGTAATGCGTATTGCACATAACCTTATAATAGATCACTTCCGCAAAAATAAACGAATGCCCAAGTACGAAGGCAATAAGGAATTCAATATTTTTTCTGTTCTGACAGATGACAAACTCAATGTTGAAAAGCAATTAATAAAAGAACAAATAGATAATGACCTGGAAATATTGATAGAAAAGCTTCCTAAAGACCAAAAAGAAGTATTAAAAATGAGGATCTATCAGGATATGAGCTTTAATGAAATTGCTGAAAACACTGAAGTAAGCATTAATACGGCACTGGGAAGAATGCGCTATGCGCTTATTAACCTCAGAAAGATAATTGAAAAGAATAATATTGTTTTAACGAATTAATCGGTTTTAGGTCGAGTAATACTGTGGTTCCTTTAATTCTGGCGTTATTTAGAAATAACTAGAATATTATGGAACAGATTTACCCGAAGTATCAAAAGCAATGTAAGCTTATAAAGGCTAAACCACAGACGGTTCAATTTATACTGAATTACTCCAAAGCACTCCACATACAAAAAATAAAGGGGATGACCATTGAAAGTAACTTAAACTAGGGATCCCTAAAGCGATAGAGCAGATCTAAATAATCTTTATAAAATTAATCAGGCATTACTATGGACCTTTCCATGAAGTAATGCCTAATTTTTTAATACCCATTTATAAACTGTAGATCACTTCCTTTTCCTTCCTATTTTCAGCCTTCCTTTTTGCGTCAGATTTACGAAAGTGCATGTTCACATCAATATTTGGACGTTTTACAACATACTTTTTCCTGCAGCATGGTCTTTAGGTACTTTTAAAATGTAATTCAAAAAACAAGTATCTCAAATAAATCTAATAACCGGAGTTTTTAAGCAATACTTAAAAAGTTCATTCGCAAACCAAAAGACTATCTATGAAACTTCAAAAGGACGACTCACTACTAGTAACGGACTACATCAGCGGGGATGAAAAAGCATTGGAAATCCTCATTAACAGACACAACCAGCGAATAAGTAGTTTTATTTATTCCAAAGTTCTGGACAGGGATATCACAGAGGATATCTTTCAAGACACTTTTATTAAAGTTATCAAGACTCTTAAAAAGGGGAATTATAGTGAAGAAGGGAAATTTCTTCCCTGGGTAATGCGTATTGCACACAACTTGATCATCGATCATTTTAGAAAAAATAAGCGCATGCCAAAATTTGAGGGCAATGAAGACTTTAATATCTTTTCTGTGATCGGAGACGACAAATTAAATGCAGAAAAACAACTTATTAAAGATCAGATAGACAGTGATCTGGGATTATTGATCGAAGAACTTCCAGATGACCAGAAAGAAGTCTTATTGATGCGAATTTATAAGGATATGAGCTTCAAGGAAATTTCTGAGAATACAGGTGTAAGTATTAACACTGCACTGGGAAGAATGCGGTATGCATTGATTAATCTTCGAAAAATAATTGAACGCCATAATATCGTATTGACAAATTCTTAGGTTTACATTTAGAAGTACAATAATTCCATATTGCCTGCGTTATCTTATCGTAACGATACAGCAATCATATGGAAAAAATTTACTCAAAGAAAAAAAATGCTTGTAAACTTGCCCAGGTAAGCCCAGAAACCATTCACTTTTTGTTAGAATATTCGAAGGCACTGAGGATAACAAAACACAGGCAATTCAGATTCGAAACGATTTTGAATTAACAAACAAAGGCTCGCATTAGCGGGCCTTTTTTAATTTGTAATATTCTTGCAGCACTTTTTTCCTTCCAATCGTCTTTGTTATAAGATCTTTTTCCAGATCCCAACCTCTTGCAGGTGAGTATTCTCTTCCGTACCAGATAATCTGAAGATGCAGATCGTTCCATAATTCCTTTGGGAAAAGTCGTTTTGCATCCTTTTCTGTTTGAACTACATTTTTTCCACTCGAAAATCCCCATCGATACATCAATCTATGGATATGGGTATCTACCGGAAAAGCGGGAATCCCGAAGGCTTGCGAAATTACCACACTGGCTGTTTTATGTCCTACGCTTGGCAATTCTTCCAAAAGTTGTATGTCCTGTGGGACTTTACCCTTATGTTTATCAATTAAAATTTTTGAAAGTCCGTAAATCCCTTTTGATTTCATAGGAGAAAGTCCTACCGGCTTTATAATTTCCCGAATTTCCTCAACCGATAATTTGACCATATCATATGGATTATCTGCTTTTTTGAATAAGAGGGGCGTAATTTTATTGACACGGACATCAGTACTTTGGGCAGATAGAAGTACTGCGATCAGCAGTGTATAAGGGTCCTTATGTTCCAGGGGAACAGGAATTTCAGGATATAGCTGATTGAGTGTACGGATGGTAAAATCAATTTTTTCAGATTTGGTCATATATCCTTAATTTTACGGCTTACTTATTACTTAAATTAATTAAATAAAAATACGCGAATGAAAATACTTAAAGAAGGAGACAAAGTACCCGAATTTTCCGGAAAAGATCAAGACGGGAATGATATTAGACTGGCAGATTATAAAGGAAAGAAGTTAGTAGTTTTCTTTTATCCAAGGGCCAATACACCTGGCTGTACTGCCGAGGCATGTGATCTGAGGGACCATTATAAAGATCTCCAAGAACAGGGGTATCATTTGCTAGGTGTTAGTGAGGATTCTCAGAAAAAACAATCCAGCTTCCGTGATAAATACAAGTTTCCATTTCCACTATTGGCAGATGAAGACCATAGCGCAATCAACGCTTTTGGCGTATGGGGTCCAAAAAAGTTTATGGGCAAGGAATACAATGGCATTCACAGAACTACTTTTATTGTCGATGAAGAGGGAAGGGTTAGCAAGGTAATCGATAAGGTGAACACCAAAGATCATGCTTCTCAGATATTGGACTAAAATATAAGGTTGAAAGACTAAAAAACCCTGATCTCATGATCAGGGTTTTTTTTAAACCTTTTCTTTCTCGGAGAGGGTATGTTTTGTAAAAAGCTTTTTCTTTTTAATTATTTCGGCAATACCTTCCGGCAGCATTTCTTCCCAGCCTGTTTCGTCATTCGTGATCTTTTTAAGAACATCTCTGGAGAATATATGCATGATCTCAGGATCGTAGTCAATGATATCCATCACCTTTCCGTTGTACTTGAAGAATTTGTACAATTCCTTCATTCGCGGATGCACTTTTATATTATTGCTGGTCATGATCTGACCTGTCTCCGGATTTTTCATGGGGTAGAGGTAAACCTTAAGGTCTTTGAAAAACAACTTTCCGAACGCCTCCAGAATACCACCACTTAAATGGCGGTAATACTTTTCATCAAATATTTCGATCAAATTATTGACACCCATGGTAAGGCCCATCCTGGCCTTGGTAAAATTCCCAAGGTATTCTACCAGCCTAAAATATTCCTGGAATTTAGATATGAGAACCGTATGTCCCAAAGAGCATAGAAGTTCTGCCCTGTCCATAAAATCCTGCTCATCAATTTCTCCCGAGGCCTTTAAATTAGAGAGCGTTATTTCAAACATCACGATCGTGTTTTCTTCTTCAACCGTCTGCTCCCGTATAAAAATATCATAGGATTTTTGAAACATATCCATGTTGACCTTTGTTACAGGCCTGAAACTTCCCCTCAAGGCAAGGATATTTTTCTTATATAAAACCGCAGCTGGTAATAAATTGTTCCCATCAGGACCAAACATCACCGCATCGGTCATATCGTTCTTAATCAATTGAAGGCTCATTAAACGGTTATCCACATTCTTGAAGCTGGGCCCGTCAAAGTTTACCATATCGATCTCAACAGTGTCTCTGTCTAAGTGATCGTATAGGTATTTTAAGAGTTTTCTTGGTTTGTTGTATTTGTAAAATGCACCATAAATCAGATTAACACCTACGATACCCAGTGTTTCCTGTTGTAATCGTGCCTCATTTTGTTTAAATCTGATATGCAGAATGATCTCATCATATTCTTTTTGATTCGGGTCGAGTTGAAACATGATCCCTACCCAGCCATGGCCTTTATAGCGCTTGGAGAAATCGATGGTTGCCACCGTGTTTGCATAGGTAAAGAACAAACGATCCGGATGATCTTCCCTGCTGATGCGCTCTTCCATCAAATTTATTTCATGGTTCAGCATCTTCTTTAAACGGCTTTGGGTTACGTATCTTCCGTCCTGTTCAGTGCCGTAGATAGCATCACTGAACTTTTTGTCATAGGCACTCATGGCCTTGGCAATAGTCCCGGAAGCCCCGCCAGATCTAAAAAAATGACGTGCTGTTTCCTGACCCGCACCAATTTCTGCAAAGGTGCCGTAAATCACTGGATTTAGATTTATTCTAAGCGTTTTCGCCTTTATGGAGGGAATGTTTTCAAAAGCGGGATCTTGATTTAAAACTGACGACATTCTTCGGATGTTACGGTAAACAAAGTTAACAAGAATGGGCTATCTTTTAAATAAATAAGTCATAAATTTGAATAAAATAGACAAGCGGTTGAAATTAACATTTTTGGGTACGGGAACTTCACAAGGTATTCCTGTAATTGGAAGCAAACATCCGGTATGCTTAAGTAAAAACCCAAAAGACAAAAGACTGCGTGTTTCAGTACTAATATCCTGGAATAATTACAATTACGTCATAGACTGCGGCCCCGATTTCAGACAACAAATGCTAACCCATAAGGTCACCAAATTAGACGGAATCCTATTTACCCATGAACATTCGGATCATACCGCAGGGATCGATGATATTCGCCCCTATTTCTTCAGACAGGGAGACATTCCTGTTTATGCCCACCAACGTGTGGTAGATTCATTAAAGCGCCGATTCGACTATATCTTTTCAGAAAACAACCGATATCCGGGTGCGCCAGCTGTTAATATTAATGTTGTAGAAAATGATCACCCATTTGGCATTGGCGATCTCAAAGCCATACCTATTGAAGCCTTTCACAATAGGCTTCAAGTTTTTGGATATCGCATAAAAGATCTGGCATATCTTACGGATGTAAAAACGATTAAAGATAAAGAAATAGATAAGTTAAAGGGGATTAAAGTGCTATGTATTAATGCATTGCGAATAGAACATCATCATTCGCATTTTAATCTGGAAGAAGCCCTGGAGTTCGTGAATAAAGTACAACCGGAAAAGGCATATTTTACACACATAAGTCATAACATGGGCTTTCATGAAGAGGTAGAGAAGACACTACCGGAGAATGTACATTTGGCCTATGATAATCTAATTGTTAACGTAAACGAATGAAAAATAGAATATTTTTATACTTATTTGTATTTGCAGCACTTATAGCCCTCTATCTGTATGTCAGTGGCACCAATAGGGTTGAAGCGGGCACACTAAAAATTGAAGAGTTAAAGGCAACTATTTCAACCCTGGAGGATTCCGTGAGGAATACGGAGTTAAAGGTTTTGGACATGCAATATTTTTCTCTGGAGAATAATGATGATGCTCATGCCTATTACGATCATTTGAATTTGGATAATGCGCCTGGCTATATTGCTGATAAATTGTTAGAAACCAATGAACAAAAGGGCGATAATCCATTAATCCCTTATGAGGGCATGGAAAGCGATTTTAAAATAAATAAAATTAAGATCTTGAACCATAAATGGATCATAGCCGATTTTTCAGATGGCAAGTATTGGGGGGAACTCCTCATTAAGTATGAATTAATGGACAATCTTGGTGTAAATTTCTCCTTGGTAGATCACCTTTTGTACACCCGGAGCAATTAGATCTTATCTTTCAACCAGGTTCTCAATGAATAGAAATTTTGTTGCGATACCCCATGACCTGTAGGATATTCCTCAAACGCATAATCAATACCCAGCTTATCCAATAAAGGTGGTGTTCTTTGTGCCCAGGACAGTGGAATAACGGGATCTACCTGCCCATGTGAGACATATATTTTAAGATGTGAATGATCATTTTCTTTGTAATCGGGGGTCAAGGTATTCTCATCGATATACCCGCTTAAAGCTACCACATTGCGTATCAGATTGGGATAAGACAAGGCCACTGCCAAGCTCAAAACCGTTCCCTGGCTAAAGCCAAGCAAGGTAAGTGAAGAGGCATCGAGATCATACACTTCAATAGCTTCTTTAATAAATGTAACTATTTTTTTTATCGAGGATTTTGCCTGAGTTACATCGCTCCATTTCCCAAAATCGGCATTAAAATTAATGGCATACCATGCAAACCCAAAAGGAGGTGCAGGGTAGGGGGCTCTTACCGAGATGACGCAAAGTTCTTCCGGAAGTTCCGGAGCAAAAGAAAAAAGGTCCTCTTCATTACTTCCATACCCATGGAATAAGAAAATAGCAGGAGGCTTGGCATTCTGCAGAGAAGAAGGACGAATTAAATAATGAAGGGATAAAGGAGCAGTTGTCATTTTATTGAATAAAAGTAAACCATTTTTGAAAAAAAGTTCCCAGCAGAGGCACGGGTTGGACTTTGTTATTTAAGGCTCCTAAAAATCCAAAAAACCACAGAACAAAGTAAAAAATATAGAGGGCAACCCAAACGTATTCATAAAACCAAACGCTTAAAAACAGGGCACAGCCAATAAACACCAGGTGTAAACCAAAAGCCTGCCGAATATGGAAACGAGCGAATGCATTCTTGGGTTCCAAATTCATTGTAATAGCGATCAATGATCCCACAATGGTCATATATGCCACAATGGCTGCGGTTTTACCTTCTTTTATCTCCAGGTTGTCCATAGATTCTTCGAAATAGGTTGTAAACTAAATTACGATAGGATTAATTGGTTGTTGGCAAAAATACCGTAGACCTTTCCTTTAAGTTTCTCACCCAGGTACATGCTATTTTTTGAAGTTGAAGATATCATTTCACGGGTCAATGTTTGGCTGCCTTCCGGATTAAAAAGTGTTAGGTTAACCTTTTCACCTTGTTTTATAGGCTTGGATGCCATACCAAACCGTTCCCGACCCCTTGTGAGAAATTGGATTGTAGTTTGTGTATCGAATATTTTATGTAAGATCCCAAAAGCATTTTCAAGACCCAGTGAACCAAATCCGGCATTGTCGAATTCAACCCTTTTCTCTTCAACATCCATGGGAATATGATCGGCCGTTACCATATCTATTACGCCGCTTTTTAAAGCCTTTTTTAAGGCATCTGTATCTTTTTTTGTTCTTAATGGAGGTAGCACTTTGTAATTGCTGTCAAATTCTTCGAGCACTTCGTCCGTATACCAAAGGTTATGTATTGCAACACTGCAACTAACGTCCAGCCCCTTCTTTTTAGCTTCTGCGATAAGTTTCACGGAATTCTCAGTAGAGATCGTAGGGATATGTAATTTACCTCCCGTATATTCCAGAATGAAGAGATCACGTGCAATCTGTAATTCTTCTGCCAGCGCAGGGATGCCTTTAAGTCCAAGTTTGGTAGAGATGGTTCCCTCATTGACAGATCCGTTTCCAGCAATTTGAGAATCCATGGGAAATGAAAACACCAAACCATCAAAATTGTGAACATACTGTAAGGCTATTTTCAACAAATTAGCATTCATTACAGGGTGTTTAAAATCGTAAAATGCTACTGCACCTGCATTTTGCATATCGTATAATTCTGCCAAATCGGTTCCTTCGCTATTAATTGTGAGGGCTCCTAACGGATGCAGGCTGGTTGCATTTCCTTTAGCGGCATTTTTAAGAAATACAATGCCTCCACTGCTATCTGGGAGTGGGTTAGTATTCGGATTCAATATGATATCCGTAAAACCGCTTATAGCCGCAACTCTAAGGCCATTCTCAATGGTTTCACGCTCCTCAAAGCCCGGTTCACCAAAACATACACTGCTGTCTATCCATCCTCTCGAAACATGAAGGTTCGGAAGGGAGATCACTTTAGACTTTGTATCCGGCTCAATTTTTGACGCAATTTTTTCAATAATCCCATTCTTAATATAAATATCCCGCACCTTCATATGAAGGCCGGGATTTTGCTTGTCTACGATTGTTGCGGATTTTAAAAGTACGTTCATTTAAATACTTTTTGTATGATTATTTCGGTCAGTATAAAAAGCAATGCTAAAATAACAAACCATTTCCAAAGCATGGTTACTGTATTGTCTTTTTCAAAAGCTTCGAAAAGATCGGGGATGTTAGTTTCATTCAAGGTACCCGACAATGTGTTCAGATCAAGATACACCAGTTTGCTTTCATCTCGTGGATAATTAAAACTAAGTTTTCTCTCTGTATTGGTATTTAGCATACCGAAGGTACCGTCTATTTTTGGATCCTCCTGAAAGGTCAGCCTTGTTTTATTGCCAATGGATTGCTGTAGTGGGATAAATTCATAGCTTCCCTTTTTTATTTTAATCACCCGGTCCTGTGATGATACTTCGGGGATGTCGATGGCAGCGGTTCTTCCCAATATATAATATGGTGCTGGTAATTTAAGGCTGCTCAAGGCCATTGCATAAAATGTGGTCACAACCAAAGGCGAACTTTGAAAGTTGGAGTTACTTATATCCAGTTGAGCAGAAAATAAATACAGGCCCCGAGACCCCACCAAAAAAGGGTCATTGTTTTCATAGGATAGAATTTTTTGGGCTGTTTTATTTATTCCATAGAAGCTGTTCACCTTAGGATATTGAAAATTAGTACTGTTTTTTTCGAACACATTTTTAAAAAGCGGATGGGAGAAGTGTATGGTTGTGATGTCACGTTCGGCCTCTGTTTTAGAACTCACTCGTAAACCATTTGTACCGATCAAGGCATTATAGGATTGTACATCAATGTCATTGCCCGGTATCAGTACCAAACTGCCTCCTTTACCCAGATAGTCGCGCAGCATGGCTTGTAAAGATGCCGATAATTTTGGCAATTCATTAAGCACTATAAGATCCTGAGACTCTATTGAATTAACATTTATTTCTGTTTCCCGCAGGGAAAGATATTCACATTCGTCCCCGGAATATATTTTTTTCAGATATGTATCATCGGAGGATCCTATGGTAAGTACCTTGATCTTATCCTTAGTATTCAAATTAAAATAGAATCGGTTGTCATAGGTAAGACCAAGATCTGAAATCTCTACTTTCCCTTCAATCAATTCGTCCTGGGGCAATGTAAAGACTAATTGGGAGGTACCGTCATTATTGAATTCAGCAGCCGATTTGGCAATAAGCGTTTCACCGTTATACAAAGAAACCGAGGTATTTTCTTCCGCGGATGTCTGGGTAAGAAGTACCATTAACTCCTTATTTAAAGGATTGCTAGTATCGATGAATACGGAATCTATGGATGTATTCACTGAATTTTCGGATCGGATTGGAAGGTAGTGAAGTTCAATTCCTTGAATCGTATCTCTTGTCTCGCTGTTCATTCTTTGTTGTAAATCGGAAATTATAACGAGTCTTTTTATGGAATTGGGATCTTCACCAAAAAACGACATGGCTTTTAAATGAATATCATCCAATGTTAACTGGGAAGGTGTAAATTCCAATTGTAAGAGATCGTTTTGTATATCTCCAATTTTAACATCCCTGTACTCTTTATCATTGGTAAAAAGATTAAAGGCGTCCTCTTCGGGCAAAGACTTTATCAGATCCTGCACGGCCTGTTCCAAGAGGGTAGTGGTCCCATTCCGGCTCTGTAGGCTAAAGGAATTATCCAAATAAATGGTCGTTTCCTTTTGCATCATGGCTGTCTCTTTAGCAAAATATGGCTGTGCGAAAGCTAAAATTAAACAGCTTAAAAGTGCCATACGCGTGATTAACAATAGCCATCTTTTCAACGTCTGACTTCGTTGCGACTTGGCTGCAACCTTCTGCAAAAGCTTTACATTGGTGAAGGGGGTTTTCTTAAACTTACGAAGCTGTAAAAGATGAACAAGTATGGGAATCAAGAGAAGCCATAAAGACCAAAGTAGTTGCGGATTTTTAAACAGCATTCCCTACAAACATTTGGCAAATATAACTAAATTTTGACAGTAGAAAGTTCATCATTGCCTTTGTGAGATCTGATTGGTTTCTCAAACCAAGGAAAAGATAACCGGGGTTCAACAAAAGAAAAAATAATCGTCCATGGATTTTTTTTCCAAGCTGTGGAAAAAACTTGTTATTAATCGTTGAGCATCTTCATTTGCTACGGTAATTATGCTTTGCGGATCCTGTAAGGAATGTACAGCGGTATAGGACATCATCGTTTTGCCGTAGATCTTTCTACCTATCTTGTTGGGATTGTCGCAAACCCAATGAAATGGGATCTTTTTTTCTAACAAGGCCTTCGCTATTGTTTTACCTTTGTTACCGGCTCCCCATACTACAATTGGGCGTTCAGAATCCCAGTCTAATTTTAAAAAGTAAAATAATTTTATGTCCAAAAAATAATTTTGAGCGTAATGAATACTGGTTCGGGAGGTACGTGTATCGTAATCTCGCCATAAATGCAATACTTCATCACAGGCCAGGCATTGCAAGCCTCCCTGATACATCCGAAATGCCAGATCGTAGTCTTCCGGATAGCGCCCGTGATCGAATGCCCCACAACTATCCAGATCTTCCCGATGTAGCATCCAACAAGGTGATGGGATCACACATTCTTTATAGCGTTCACTAAAATTAGTACCATGCAGGGTTAATTTATTAAGCCAGTCTTCATAACGTTTATAGCCATTGCTAATGCCTCTTTCTGAAAAATATTGAACCTTGCCCACGGCCAGGGAGCCTTTTCCATTTTTATTCAATAAAGAAACCAGGGTGCTCAATTTATGGGGCTTCATGATATCATCCGAATCCATGCGAGTTATGTAGTTACCCTCAGATCGTTTATAGGCTGTTCTGAGGGCTGGAATAATGCCACTTCCTTCATTGTCGAATACTTTAATTCCAGGATTTTTTAGCGCATAGGCATTGACGATCTCCCTGCTATTATCTTTGGAATGGTCGTCTACCGCAAGTACTTCCCAATCCTTATAATGCTGATCCAGAATAGATTGCAAGCACTCAGGTAAAAATTCAGCAGTATTTTTAAACGGAATTAAAATGCTTACCAGCGCTCGCTCCATTATAAAATTTCACACGATTAGAAAACAATGTTAGGTTCAATTAAATTACTTACGCTTCAAGGCCTTTTTGATGGCGTTCTCCGCTAAGGGGGCCATAATGGCATATCCCTTTTTTGTAGGGTGAACTCCATCATGTGCCAGTTCTTCATCCATGCCATTGGAATCGTTAACAAGGGCAGAAAAGTAATCGAGATATATCAGCTTGTTTTTTTCTGCATATTTCTTAATCATGGCATTCAGTTCAGGGATTTTTAGATTGGGCTGCATACCAAGCTTCCATGGGTAATCTGAGGCGGGTAGTACGGAGCACAATACCACTTGCATGTCATTCGCCCTAGCCAATTGGCTCATAGAGATCAAATTGCCAAGAATCTGTTTTAGCGTCATTGGACCTGTGTTTCCTGCAATGTCATTGGTCCCCGCAAGGATTACTACAGCCTTCGGCTTTAAGGATAGTACGTCTTGTCTGAAGCGTACCAGCATTTGAGGGGTGGTTTGGCCGCTAATACCCCTGTTTATATATGCTTTTCCTTCAAAAAAGCCTGGCATAGCATCTGACCATCCTATGGTAATTGAGTTTCCATAGAAAACAACACGTTCTTCAATATCAGACGGCTCGTTCAAACTTTTATTTGCTCCTTTATATACATCAAGCTGTGCCCAATCCTGTGCACTTATTATTGAACACATGAAAAGACAGCAAATCACTGCAAAGATTTTTGGAGATTTAAAGTGCATTATGGCTTTGATTATTTCTCGAAAAGATACGAAATGAAAAAACATAAATAAAACACATAACCTTTGAAGGGAATCACTAAGAACCAGGTAGAAACAAAAAAACCCTGTATTAGCGAATACAGGGTTTTAAAATTTTAAAATGTCGACTATTCACATAGAACATCTTCACCGGTACTATCCCAGCAATGCCATGCTTCATCTTCAAAATAATTAGCAGCCATTACTCTACCTGCAAAGGTATCGCGGCTCCATTCAATTCGAACATCTGCGAAATCCTGTATATTACCGTCGTAGGCATGTGCAGTGAAATAAGCATCAAAATCACCTTCCTGAAGTCCATATAACAAATAACTGTTTCTAAACAAATCGACGTTTTCCTGTTCATCCATTTCCCTTACCCAGGTATATCTGATAGCAGCAACTTCTTCATTTGCACGTTCCCAGTCTATTTGCAACATTGCGTAGGGCCATTCGGGACTTTGGTTTAATATCCATTGGCCGCTGTTACCATTCATTGCAGAACTACCTGAAAACCAAAGGAATTCCTCAAAAGCACCGATTCCAGTTTTGGTGATATACATTTCCCAAAGAACTTCTTCACCAGTCACCTCACCTGTTAGGCGCGCTGTATATTCACTGGTAAATCCATCTACACTATAGGTCCATTGCCAGGTATTATCTCCTAAATTTTCCGGACTGTGAGCGAAAGCTGTTTGAAATGCAGCCACAGGTACCGCAAGGGTAGTGAAAAGGGCAGAATTCCAAACACCTACCACAATTCGTGAAAAAACCCAATTTCCGTTAGGAGCTTTGTTATCATAAACCAGGGCAGCACTTTTTCCTGAATTAGAATCTTCTGCGAATTCCCCAAAATCTATAACCATTGACTCATAGGGTGGCAGTGTTAGACTATTTTCATTTTCCGGACTTTCTTCAGACTTCTCACAGGAAGCCAAAAGAACAATAGTAAAAACAAGTAATAAGCTATAAGCTCTCCAATTTTTCATTATTTAAAGTTTTGTTTATTAATGACTCTAAGTATGAATTACTAACGACGAAGTCATCATAAAAGTGTAGCAAGACAAGCCATTTCATCGAAAAAATGGAAAATTATTAAAATATGAATGCAGCTATATTAAAAGGATGGCCGTTTTAGTGCACCCAATGGCATTAATTATGTGACATTTTATTGAAAATGCCGTTAACTATCGAAAATCTATATTTTTAATATTTAGCAGATTTACCATCAGATTGTGTCCTTTTTATAAAGGCCCTGATATCGTCATTGGCTTGCTTTAAGTCTTCTCGTCTCAGGTACATCATGTGCCCGCTACGGTATCCCTTAAATTCAAAACGGTCTTTCATCCTCCCGCTTGGATCTACCTGCCACATGGTATATTTGGCATTGAAATAGGTTGTAGCCCCATCATAATAGCCACTTTGTACAAGGACATTCAGATATGGGTTTTGAGCCATGGCCTGGCGCAGGTCATCCCGGGTATTGTCATTTTCATTATCCCAGGGCCTAACAGGACCAAACATATTATATTTAATATCGGTCTTAAAATTAAGTTCTTCCTGTAAATAGTAATTGATGGCTGGCGTAAAACTATGCAGCCATGAAGTGATCTCCGAATTATAATCGGGTCGCATACCCGCCTGTTGTTTATCCAGTCCAAGATACCGACTGTCTAATCTGCCTACGGTATATCCCCGATCTCTCAGGAGAGATTTCCAAAAATAGGAGGTAGGCACTATCAGGTTTTGATCCAGGATCTCTTGCTTGGTTAAACCGGAATAATAGGCCATTTTTTCTGCGACGGCATTTTTTTCCGTGTCACTTATAAAGCCTCCTTTGGCTATAGCGGGAATCAAACTATTTATGGTATATTCTTCGGCCTCCGGAAGAATCTCCAGTAGATCTTTATCTTGAAGTGTTGCCGGAAGGGCCTTGTGATGCCAGGCAGCAGCTGTAAAATAGGGGAGTTTAAGAGCATCACTTACCGGACCGCCTACCCGAATTACCTTATAATCTGCCGGACTCACCATGATGACCCCATTTAAATACATCCACTGCTGATTTTGGAGAGCTAGTGACAGCCCCATGACCCGGGTTCCGCCATAACTTTCACCAATGATATATTTTGGAGAACGCCAGCGGCTGTTGCGTGTAACAAAGGTATTTAACCATTCTGCGAGGTATTTGATATCCGCGTTAATACCGAAAAATTTACTTCGGTCTACTTCTTTGCCACTTTCAGGATCTTTGCCCGTTTCAGGTATCGTACGGCTATACCCTGTGTTCGCCGGATTTACATAAACAATATCGGTTACATCCAGTACAGAAAATGGATTTTGCTTCACCCCATAGGGCTGCACAGGATATCCTTCATCATCGATCTTCAAAATCCGCGGACCAGTATACGCCAGATGCATCCAAACCGAACCAGATCCGGGACCCCCATTGAAGGATATAAGAAGTGGTCTTGAAGACCTGTCTTTAACACCATTCCGGGTGTAATAAGTGTAGTGAAGGGACGCGATGGGTTTTCCTAACTCATCCCAGACAGGTTGTGTCCCTGTTTTTGCCGTATATGAAAAAGTGGTACCATTTATCGTGACACTGTGTTGTGTAGTAACCGTGGTGTCTACAGGAAGGGTCCGGTTTTGGCCTAAAAGTAGTTGGAGATAAAAAAGTACGGGTATCGTAAGCAAGACCTTGATTTTCATAGGAGGTTCATTTAGTTGACTTTAAAAATAACGAATTAAGTTGAAAAACTGTTGCATATCCGTGTGCGCCGAACAGGTTTCTTTTCCAAACAGAATTAATATTATCTTAGAAGGACTTAAACAGATTCACTTAATCGAAGAATTATGAATAAATTTTCTCGAAGAACATTCAATATAACACTTACAAAAGGTATTGCCGGGGCTGGCATATTAAGTGGAATGCCTTTTGCCTGTGCATTAGGAGCGGAAA
>CALZFZ010000181.1 GCA_945786965.1 uncultured Muriicola sp.
CAGCCGGGGCATCATCGGATGTGACGAGATAGCTTGGGCTAGAGGAGGCAGTGAACCGTGCATTGACAGTGGTGCAAAGTTGCAAAATTTCTCCAAAACGACTTCCGGCGGATGTGTTCATCGTCCCAGAGCCCTTGCCAGATGTTCCCTCCTTCTCATCGCCCTTGGCGGACTTCTTATTATCGACGTCCGCGAGCTTCGGCATGATGGCGAAAAATGCAACCTCAGCGAGTGAGAGCAGGGAACAATAATTTTTTAGGCCGCTCCGTGGGCGTAGGCGCTGAATAATCACACAAGCGAGCGTATCAAGGGGACTTCGTCGGCACGTGGCGGGGAGGGGGCAGGGGCGGCAGCAGGGAGCAGCGCGCAGGGTGAAGGCGGCCAGCAGGGTGGCAGAGGACAACGAGGCGCTGCTCTTGGTATCTTCAATCGTCGCGTCCATGCAATCAGGGGTCTTGCCCAAAAATTATGGTGGGGAGAGGAGAAGATATCATTCACTCCTACGTAAATACCACCACTACGTAGGGAGTCGTGGTGGTGAAATTTTTGTGCTGGTTCCTACTTGAAAAGTGTAATCTTTTTCTAATAAACCAGTAAAAACGAAAAGTATGTCCTTAGGTAAGTACCGTAAATTTCTATTATCCTATCTAAAAACCACTGCTGGGTTTTCTATCCAAACTAAATCACTAGAGTAAGTAAGTATAAAGGTAGTGTTTCTCCAAGGTATTACCTCTAGGTAGGTAGGTAGGTACTGGTGTTTGAGTAGGCAACCTGTGAGAATACCTGAAACTTGAAAACCCTTTGAGTAAATACCCTCGGGTGGGCCCTCGACCAGATTCTTTTATCACGAAAAATTCTAATGCATGCGAGTGCATGCTTTGTTAATGAGAATAATGCTTCTTCCTGACAAGCTAATACCACCCCCCAACAATGGTTCGCCCAGAATAATACCCTTACCTCTAGTTTGTAGGTGTTACCTCATACCTCGGTCTGCCTGCCTCTCATCTTGAAGTCGGCAAACAAAAGATCTGTTGCTGTTGCTGAAATTTTCGAGTGTGGCCATCAACCACTAGCCGCTCTCATTATTATCAGAGTTGGCGGCAGGATCAACACGATGGAAGTCGTTCCCGGCTCCTCCGGCGGTGAAGCCCCCGCCGCGGACGCGGACACCGCCTCTGCATCTACGGCCATCGAATCTCCACTCCCTGGTGGAGCCGACCCTCCTGCAAAGCGACAAAAGTGCACCGCAGCCGCCACCGCCGTCTCCGAGAGCAGCGGGGGGGACGCCGCGGCCGCCGCTGCCGCCGTTGAGACCGCCATCGCCCCGGAGGTGGAGCCCGTCCCCGGGGCTGCCACCGCCTCCGCGAGCAGTAAAGCCGCCGCCGCGTCCGCCGAGGGGACCGCCACCGGCCTTGAGGCCGTGGCTGTGGCCGAGAGCAATGAGGGGCCGGTCCCAGGGGCCGCCACCATCGCCGAGAGCAGTGAAGCCGCGGCCAAGGCCGCCGAGAAGACTGCCACCGCCGCCGAGAGCCGGGCCGCCACCGGCGCCAAGAGCGGCGAAGCTGCTGCTGCCGCTGCCAAGGAGCCATCCTTCGCCCCCGAGGCCGCGGCGGCGGTTGAGAGCGACGAGGAGACCATCCCTGCGGCCCCCATCACCAAGAAGTGTAGGCTGCCACTCCGAGGCAGACCTTTGCCCAGGCGCACGGTTAAGCTTAGCGAGACGAAGAAGATGGAGCTCAAGCTCAGGAGTGAATTGCCCACAACGCTGGGATATCACTATCTTGTACAAGATGTTCAAGAGGACAACAAAAATCTAATCCTGCACTTGCTAACGCCGCGTTCTGTGAAGAATCTGCATAAAACCTGCGAGGAGTTCATCCGCATTTCAAAAGTCCGCGGGAAGAAGAATAACTTTATTTTTCTCTTTGAAAATCTGTGGGAAATCATCAAGTCGCAGGGAGAGAGCAAGGACGAAAGGTGGAATTGCCAGCGTGTGTCGAAGCATGACGAGTGGTGCTTTCTGCCTCCTGGACAGAAGTGGACGAAGGCAACCTTGGAGGGGAAGGAAATGGGTGAAGATTACTGGGGAGCAACTACGAATGGTCGGGGAAGGCTGGCACTGGCAGTGCTGAAGAAGGCTCAGGAGGTGCTTGGCGAAGAAGAAGGCAAGAAAATCTATATCAGCCCTGCGGAGAATAATTGTTGCCTCATTACTTGCACTTGGATTGAGAACATGCTCAAGAGGGATCAACATGCTCTCAAATAGGCAGTTGTTCGGGAATACTTGTTTGGGAATACTTGCTGGGAATAATTGTTTGGGGGAATACTTGTTTGGGATTACTATGGATAGGTATAAGTGAAAGTGAAAAGATGCTTTTTGTTTTGTTTCTGTTTTCTATCTCTTCTTATGATGATGTGTCCAACTAGTTCGCTCTATGTAAGAGAGAGAGAGTCCTAAGTCCTCTCGCTACAGCTACAAAAGTGTTCCTCTTCTCTTTGCAACATGATAAATATCGTACTTTGTTTTGTTTCTGTTTTTTCTATCTCTTCGTGATGTGTCCAACTAGTACGCTCTATTGTAGAGAGAGAGTCCTAAGTCCTCTCACTACAGCTACAAAAGTGTTCCTCTTCTCTTGCAACATAATAAATATCGTACCTACAAACTTCGCAAGAGGCGGATCCGCACCACCACCTCCTAGCCCTGGGATATCAAGACTCGGTATGCAATCCTGTTGGGCCATAGAGTGATAAGATTGACCCGTTCTGCAAAGGAATATTACCCTCAACCGGCTCTTTGCGTGCATCAACTTCAATAATTGGCAACTGCTACTGATGGCTGCGGCCGTTTTGCCATTATTCGAATCCCATACTGTTGTACACGGCGTAGTAGACGTCTTCGTCGAACTCCTTAATGATATTTGCATTGGGATGCTTGGATGCCCACTCAGAGATCACGAGAAGTTTGCGTAGGACCAACTGGTTGTACTTGCATCGGCTGGTCCCGTCACCCCATAATAAGATTAATTCCCCCCGGTCAATACGCTGCCCAATGTCAACCAAATCTTGGACCGTGCAGATACCGCACGCCTCCACTTTGTCGATGCTCATGCGCCCCATCCCCGCCTCGATGCATAGGTGCCTCACGTTTTCATTCATGATGGATGACGCTCCTGTGGTGGAGGATTGACTCCTAAGTAGAGTCCATACGGCATTAGAATTCTGCAAAGATAGGATGATCTTCTTCAAAGGCTGTTTAAACCACAGCTATCAAGTTTGTGCAATGTTATCTGCATTGGTTCTAGTCAAGTTACCTAGTGGAGTTAGACTTTACATATTTTTATATTCCGGTAATGCTGTTTTGGCCAAGAAGTGAAACAGACCCTCTAGAGAGATACGACGTGGGTACGTTTGGAGCGGCTGACTTTCCGGAGGTAAGCGTCACCTGGCGACGTTTCGCGATGATTGGCGACTCTCGCTAAGTTTCAGGAATGGTCCGATTTTTTTCAGTCATTCTCTAAAGATAGCGATAATTAGCGAACCTTTAGTACCAATTCCAAAGTAGGAGGTGAGCTTGCGACGTTTTGCGAGAATTGGCGATTATCGCCAAGTTTAAGGAATGGTCAGATTTTTTTCCAGATCATTCTCTAAAGATAGCGATATTTGGCGAATATTTCACTGGCCGGTGCACCAACTTTCTCTCCAAGCACTGGTA
>CALZFZ010000182.1 GCA_945786965.1 uncultured Muriicola sp.
CATGCGATTGACGATGTCGTTCTTCGTGCACGTACAGTCCTTCATGATGCACTTGGCGAAGGCGCTGTTGTAGTGTTGGCACATGATGTTGTACTCCTTCGCGTCTCCCAGCGCGAAGAGTAGGAAGGGCTTCCCGAGGCAACGCTTCCCCTTGAAATTGAAGACCACGCCGCCCTTCTCCAGACACAGCTCGCGAAGCGACGACAGCGCCGCGCGGTACAGTACGTGGTAGTTGGTGACTCGTTCGATGCGCACGTTCTCGGGGGTCTTGTTCTTCTTCCCGTTCTTGCGGCCGGCCTGTGTCCACTCTTCGTCGTACGTGTTCTTGAACTTTCCCTTTCCAATGTCCATGCTGGGGATGAAGGCGGCATTGAACCAGTACTCGTACTTGGCGCGACACCTCGAGTTGAAGAACGCTGGCGCCATCGACACGGGCGTGGTCTTGTTCCCGCCATTGTTGTCGTGGTGCGATTCGTCGGAGTACATGACCAAGGGGATGGGGACGATCATCTTGATTCCATCTGGTAGGGGCACGTCGTCGGGGCAGAACTCCTTGATTCCCTCGTGGTACAGGGTGCCGCAGTGGACGTCGTGGATGGTGTCGTCGTCGTCCAGATCGTCGTACGACTTCGTGGGGCGCAGGGTGTCGCAGTCGAAGTGATCCTTCAGGAAGTTCTCGTCGCTCATGAGCTCCTTGTTGGTGAGTATGTTGAGCAACATCGCCTCGACGTCGAAGCACGGGACGGTGGCCTTGTCCTTCCCGTTGGCCATGGTCACTTCCTTCGGGTTCGGCAGGAGGGTGGACGCGTCGAACGTTTCCTCCAAAAAGGGCAGGAGGCCTTGACGCGTACGTATCGGATACGAGTATTGCTCTGTCCAGACTTTTGGGTGTTCCTTGGAGTACGTCAGGACCCATTTCATGATTTCGTTGAAGAGGTTGAGGTCGCTGCCTCTGTGTTTCGCCAGGATGTTGAGCAGCGATACTTGAGCGACGTACAGCATGGGCAGATTGGGGTCCTTCTTGGTTCCCGTCTCCTTGGGGTGCGGATCGTGTGGAATGTTCTTGATGACGTTGTGGGCATAATTGTGCCACACGTCCCTGTACTTTTTCTTGGCCTGCTCGAGTTGCTCGTCGTGGTCTGGGAAATCGTCGCGGTCGAGGTCCGCTTCGTCGTCGGATATCGACTTGTCGTCCATGGAGTCGTCGTCCGATGATGAAGATTTGTCGTCTTCGTCGTCTTCGCTTTCACTTTCATTCTCCTCGGGCGGCGGCCCAAATGCAACATCTTGGCTTTCGTCGAGGTGCTCCTCGTCGGACGACTCTTGGTCGTGTCCGTCTAGGGACAGGAAGGACGACGCCGCGACACGAGCCTCGTGGCTGCTCTGCTTGGCCTCCCTGGTTCTCGCATCAGCCTGCAGCTGGACGCTGGGGCGGTTCCACATGAGGGTGGACGAGTATGTCACCGCCCGGTCCTGCGGCTTGGTCCTCTTTCGTTTCGCTTCGTTCAGTACTGCGGTCTGATTGATGTTCGTGTCAACGAACGTGTCGTCGGCGTACCCCGCCTGTTGGTCGTACACGGGCTCGTCGCCGTCGATCATTGGCGCTTGATTTTCCTCACGGCGTACCTTGGGGAGGCGAAGGCAATCCATTGCCTCTTGATGGTACTCGCTGGCAATTGCGGGGCAGTACTTGGTATCATGCATGGAGATTGCATGTAGACTGTACGCTTTGCCATCGTTGCATCGATCGCAGTAGTACGCTTCGGTGGAGGGCGGGGCCTTCTTGCTCATGATTCGTATCTGTGGCGTGAGATGACGTGGGACGCTCGTCAAAATTATGATCTCGTGATGGATTGAAAAGTGAAGCTATGTGAGGGGCGAGGTAGGGCGGCGGCATTGTTGTGTTGGGGCATCGATGTTCTATGGACGCAGTGAAGCCCTCCGATGAGAAAGATGGATGGCGCGGCGGGAAGTTTCTGTATTCTTTTATTTGTTCCTGCGTAAGTGACATCGGCAGAGAACCCCCCCAGCGAGATGTCTATGTCATTTTTTACGTAGGAACTGGTCGATGTATATTTGAATGGCCTTTGTAAAGACGTTACATCGATTTGAATTAACAGGGGTGTCGTTGCATCATCAGGGCCGAGCGCCGTTGCAGTGTTGCCACAGTGGCCCGCAATGGGAAGTCGTTGGCTTGTGTCAACACAATTATTTTGTCGAGGGCCATTGCATTGATCGGTTATCGTAATCACTGTGATGCCGGGATTGAGGAGCGCGAGCGCGAAGGAGGACGGCGCGTCGGCAGGGGGTGGAGCCGCCGCATTGGGGCGGGGGGTCAGGAGCAGGGGGGCAAAGGCGATGATCGGCACCGAGCTGCCCAACGATGGGAAGGCCGCCGCCGTATCAAAAGCCGCCGCGGCGAAAAGGCCACCGTCGAGTGCCAGGAGGAAGCAGGGGGGTACCGCGCCCGCTTCCAAGAGGACGAAGAGGGGCGGCAGGGATACTGTGGCCGCAAGCCTCGCGTCCATGACGGAGGAGAAGGGTACGCAGTCCCCGTTCGAGCCGAAGAACATGGCGGGCGCTTTCGAGAAGTCGACCAAGGTCAGCCCCTCGGATTCCAAGGACGGGGACGAGGACGACGAGAGCGGCCTCGAGGTGCAGAACCGGCAGCTGCGAGACGACAACGCGCGCAAGGACGAGGTCATCAAGAACCTCCGGCACGCTGCGAGCCAGGACGAGCAGCAGCGCAAGGCCGTTGGCAGGATTCGGTGGGAGAGGAGGTCGATGGCCCATCTCTCGAGGGACAACCGGACCGCGCTCCATCTGTTCGTCAAGCTCCACATCCTGCCCAAGCTCAAGTTCTACCACAAGAATTGGCACGTCTTCAGCCTGCGCCCCAAGACCCTCTGCGCCATGGTCCTCTTGCCCTACTTCGACAAGAGGACGGGCCAGATGTCATCAAGGGCAAGGCTCACTCCACCTGAGGGAAAGGATTTGGAGCGATTCTGGTACGAGGACGTGGTGCCCGCTTTGGCGTACAAGCTCAGCCAGCTGAAGAACACATTCCTTCAGAAGATGAGGGACTCGTACAAGCGTGAGATTGTTTCTTTCGTGTGTCCTTGTATTGCGACAAGCGGCTGACTGGCGTACGCGTACCTTTACTTCCTTGCTTGCGATCATTGCAGTCCAGAAGCACAGCAGCGGGAGCTGCGTGTTGGAGGGAAAGGAGTGGGAGCCGTTCTTCAAGTTGGAGGCTGCTTACGTCCTGGAGCGCATGCGCAACGAGGACGGCCTGCGACGCAAGTTCATCGAGTTCAACCACGTGTACACCCTCAAGGTCAGGGACGTCAAGCTCGTCCTCCAGGAGCTGAGCGCCCCTGAGGGGTGGAGCGAGGGGGACGACGTCACCATGAGGAAGAGCATCTACGATCTCGTCACGCCCAGCGACGAGGCCCTGGGGTTCATGTTCTACATGAACATGGAGGAGCTGTGGGCCAAGCAGTGGTCGAAGAGGGACGACCTGGACGACACCTGCCACGACGCGCGTTGTGGCAAGTGGACGAAGCGCGGAGGGAGATCGTTCGAGCCTGGATTCGACGACGAGGCCCTCAAGTACTACGCGAATGCCCTGCAGCTGTTCAAGGCGGTGAGGGCCGACAAGGACCTCCTCTTCAAGTTTACCTGCGAGAGCGTCCTCTGGTACGACGCCAATGTGCGTGGCCGGAGGAAGAAGGCCAAGAAGTCCCGGTCCACCACGGCCAGTGCTGACAGCCTGGAGCCGGCGGAGGCGCCCTTGTTCGAGGACCTCTCGGAGGATGACGACGAGGGCGACGACATGGGCCAGTCCGTCGGAGGGGGTGAGGGGCTTGACGAGGACGAGGCCGGCGATGGAAGCTTGGTTGATTATCCGGGGACGGGCTGTCAGCAGTGTTGAGATGGTATGTACGATGGGCGTGTCTAGACGTTATAGGGTATAAATGTTAGTGCGACAGCTTTCGATTTTGTGCTCTCTACGGTGGGCGGAAGGGTGACATCACTTACTTCCGTACGCATGCGCGATGGCGCCTGTCCAAAGCTGCGTTATGCTATACGCGCAAGTTGCGCGTGCTGTCAGTGTACGCGCCGCGAAGTTGGCACGCTGAAAACACGTAATTGCCGCTCGCTCGTACGTCATGGCGTTCGGTAATTGGGAGTACGAAGACGCCGCCGGTCACGGTATAATTGCACAGCACCACTATGTCGTTTACATGTACGCCAAAATGAAGGCGATTGCAAAATAACGTAGTAGAACGATAACAATCGCCTGTACGGTAACTTTACGTACGGTCGTTTGACAAAACACGCAACAAAATTTTTACACGTACGTAACATCACGTAATTTGCTAAATTACAACCGCTTGATTACATGATTACGTACGGTTGTCGATTTGCGATCACACGTCGGGCGGCGTGCGCGTAC
>CALZFZ010000183.1 GCA_945786965.1 uncultured Muriicola sp.
ACCCTACCGGTTATGTAGGTTCCATCGTTTTGCATAGGACCTTGCCCAGAAACATAAAGAAATCGATCTATAACCAATACAGGTTTGTACAAACCAGCTGGAGGTGGTGGCGGGGGTAAAACCAACCCAAGATCTTTTAGTCGTTGTGAAGGAGATTTGCTCATAGTTTTATTTATATAAATTGATTTAAAATCAGAACTCCAAAGAGGCCTACAATCCCAACGGTTGTTTCCATGAGGGTCCAGCTTCTTAAGGTGTCCCTGACCGATAAATTAAAATACTCTTTGAACAACCAAAAACCGCTGTCATTTACATGGGATAGCATTAAACTCCCGGAACCTATGGCCAGGACCATTAATTCAGGACTCACTCCTGTTGATTCTATCATCGGTAAGACGATCCCAGCGGCCGTAAGCCCCGCAACAGTTGCTGAACCAACACAAACCCTGATAACCGTAGCAATTAACCATGCCAAGAATAAGGGAGAAAGGGAAGATCCTTTAAGCAGGTCAGCTATATATTGACTTACCCCACTGTCTACTAAAACTTCCTTTAAAGCACCAGCACCAGCTATTATCAAAAGGACCATAGTAATTCCGGAGATAGAACTACTTACGGATTCCATCACTTCTTTCATTTTTTTTCCTCGTCCCAACCCAAGTGTATAGATAGCTACTAAAACAGAAATTAGCATGGCTATCACAGGGTTGCCTAAAAAGCTGATAATATTTTTAAACAGAAAATCCGGAGGCAAGAATAAATCGGCCAAAGTGGCTAGCGCTATAAGTAATATCGGTAATAAGGCAGTAAAAATGCTTATACCCATGCCGGGCATTTCTTCATCCTTTAGAATTCTTGGATTGACAAATTCTTTTAGGGGAGTTGCGTTTATATTTTTTAGGGTCCGGGAGAAAAATGGCCCTGCAATGATGATCGCCGGGATAGCCACAATAATACCGTAGACCAGAGTTTTCCCCATATCGGCATTAAACATAACGGTAATTGCAGTAGGTGCAGGATGGGGAGGTAGGTATCCGTGAGTCACGGAAAGTGACGCCAGCATAGGTAAGCCAACATAGAGCAAAGGTAAACCTGTTGTCGCCGCCACCGTAAATACCAGGGGTACCAAAATAACAAAACCAACAGAATAGAATAAGGGGATACCTACTATAAAGCCGGTTAATACTAGGGCCCATTGAATGTACTTGCGGCCAAACCGATCTACTAACTTGGAAGTAATTCGCTGTGCGGCCCCACTATCGGCCACCAGTTTCCCCAGCATGGCTCCCAGGCCCAGGATCATTACCAAAAAACCCAAGGTGTTGCCTATTCCGTCTTGAATAGACGTCACCACCGTTTCCAAATCCATCCCTTCAGAAATGCCTACGAACAACGAAACCAGGATGAAAGTTATAAAGGGGTTAAGTTTGAATCGGGCAATTAGAAGAAATAAGATCAGAATCCCAATGATAACTATGAGTAATGGCATGTAACGGTTTTGGTGGTTAAGAGATTCGTTTAATTAATAAATATACCATTTTGAAAAGAAATAAGACAGATCTATTTTTTATATTGTAGAACAATCCAAAAGATATGGACAAACGATCTTTTTTAAAAAGAATTGGTCAGGTAGCAGCCATTACTCCCTTCTTGCCATACCAACTGCATGCCGGGGCAACGGAAGTATCCAAATCGTATGACGTAACTACTGATGATGATTTTTGGCGGCGAATCCGGGTCGACTATGCTCTGAAACCCGATTATATCAATCTTGAAAATGGCTATTACAACATAGCGCCCATACCCACCATTCAAAAGTTCCTAAAGCACGTTGAAAATGTGAATTATGAAGGATCTTATTATATGCGTACAGTGCAATGGGACAACAAGAAACGCATTGCAAACAGACTTGCAGCCCTTGTTGGTTGTAAGGACGATGAATTAATAATAACACGAAACACTACAGAATCGCTCGATATGATCATAGGGGGGTATCCTTGGAAAGAAGGAGATGAGGCCATTTTTGCAGTTCAGGATTATGGAGCTATGAGGGAGCATTTTAAACTGGTCTCCAAACGGTACGGCGTAGTGAACAAAATTGTTTCCATACCCAATCACCCCAGTTCCGATGAAGAATTGGTCTCCCTGTATGAAAAACAAATAACATCCAGAACCAAACTGCTGATGGTTTGTCATATGATTAATATTACAGGACAAATTATGCCTATTCGAAAGATTTGTAATATGGCACATAAACACGGGGTTGAAGTCATGGTAGATGGTGCCCATTGTGTGGGCCACATAGCAGTTAATATTGCCGAATTGGATTGTGATTATTACGGTTCTAGTTTGCATAAATGGCTAAGCACCCCTTTGGGTGCAGGAATTCTGTTCGTAGCGAAAAGGAATGTTCCAAAAATCTGGCCGCTGCTGGCAGAGCATGACAGGGATCCTGAAGATATTGGCAGGTTAAACCACATTGGGACGCATCCGGTGCATACAGATTTGACCATTAATGATGCCATGGATTATTTGGAACTCATTGGCATGGAGCGCAAGGAAAAACGTATGCGATACCTGCAACGCTATTGGTCCGATGCATTGAGAGGAACTGAAAATGTAGTTATAAACACGCCTATTGAACCGCACAGGAGCTGTGGCATCGCTAATGTTGGAATTAAACAAATGAAACCTGCTGATCTGGCTAAAACCCTTTTTGATGAATTTAAAATATTTACTGTTGCTATAGATCAGGACAATGTACAAGGCTGCAGAATTACACCTAATGTATATTCAACAACTGAAGAATTAGATAAATTTATATCCGCTATTAAAATATTGGCTAATAGAGTTTAGTCATGCCTATATTAATTGCATATTATTATGATATTTAAACAACTTAAATACAGTGTAAAAAAGTGATAAAAATCATAGTAATTCAGCAATTAGCAGACTAGTTTTAAACCATTTATAGGAAATTAGTTCTAAATTAATTTCTCATTGTAATCTATTTTCTGTAACTCATAAATATCCACTATAAAATGACAGATGTATTGAATAAAGAGTCTTTAACGAAGAGTATGGTCTTTTTGCGCATCCTGATAGGATGGCATTTTTTATACGAAGGGGTCATTAAACTGTTTAATCCGGACTGGACCGCCTTTGGTTACCTGGCAACGGCACAGGGGCCTCTTGATTCCCTGTTTATTTGGCTAACCAATGATTCGGTCATAGGATGGGTAGATACCCTGAACTGGTTGGTTTTGATCTTTGTTGGGCTAACCCTTATCCTGGGAGTATTTGAAAAAATGGGGGCTTTGGCTGGGATAGTTCTGTTGGCGATGTACTATTTGGCACACCCTCCTTTTCCCTGGCTTGAGCAAATGAATGTTGAAGGAAGCTATTGGTTTGTCAATAAGAACCTTATTGAATTGGTTGCTTGTTGGGTGCTCTATAATTATCCTACCGGCAAATACTTTGGCTTGGAATACTTACGAAATCGTACAAATAAAATAACAAATACGCAGCAATTATGAAATGGACAAGACGTGATGTACTAAAAGGATTAGGAGGAATACCCATTCTTGGCTCCATATGGTGGGCTGGTACCTCGAATGCACTTATAAAAAGCGGTGAACGCTCAGAAATTCTGGAACAGTTAAATATACAACCCTCTTTACCAACAGCTTTAAAGACCATAGGTGGAACGCCCATTCGACTTGGAATTATCGGTTTTGGGATCAGGGGAGAACAATTGTGCCGGGCTCTCGGTTTTGCCACTAAAGAATGGCTCGAAGAAATGAAACTGGAAGAGCAGGAAACAGGAAATACCCAACTAAAGGAATTTCTGGATCAGGAAAAATTAAACATCCAAATGACGGCCGTTTGTGACGCCTTTGATGTACGCGCCGAAAATGCTATCAATTCATTTTCCACCCCTGATCATAAGGTAAAACGTTTTAAAACCCATCAGGAAATGATTCGAAGTGGGGAAGTAGATGGAGTTATTATTGCTACTCCAGATCACTGGCACGCGCCTATGGCTATTGATGCCCTGGAAAACAATGTGCATGCATATGTGGAAAAACCTATGACCCATACTATTGAGGAAACATACAGGCTTAAAGAGGCTGCGGAAAAATCAAAGGCACTATTGATGGTTGGCCATCAACACAGACAAACGTTAAGTTTTAAAACGGCCAGTGATATTGTAAATAAAGGTGTCTTAGGCCATGTCTCGATGATACAGACATTTACCAACAGGAATGATGACAATGGAGCATGGAATTATGACATTCATGAGAAGGCCAACGAACAAACCATTGATTGGGATCTATTTCTTGGGAGTGCCCCTAAAATTCCATTTAACAAAAATCATTTTTTCCGCTGGAGAAAATGGTGGGCGTATGGTTCCGGATTGTCGGGGGATCTATTAACCCATGATTATGACAGGCTCAACTGTGTTCTGAATATGGGGATTCCAAATTCAATATCTGCATCAGGGGGTATTTATACACATAATGACGGCAGAGATGTCCCTGACGTTTTACAGGTAAACATGGAATTTCCCGATTTTAGTACCGGAAGCAGTCAGGTAAAGGGGAAAGAAAAAGGAATGACCTTTACCTATAGTGCTACCTTGGGTAATGGTTTTAACAGACCTACTATTTTAATGGGTCATGATGGCACCATGGAGTTGGGTAATAGTTTAACAGTTTGGCCAGATGGTGGTTCTACCAAATATGCGGAGATGATAGAGATGGAGAAAATGAAACCAGGGACTCCTATTTATCACTATAATCCTGCCGCGAACATGCCAGACGCTGTTTCATCGGCTACTTCGCAATATTTTGCAGATAAAGGCCTCATGTGGACGTATATTGACGGGGTACGTGTAAACTCTACGTACCTGCATTTGCGGGAATGGTTAAGTTGTATGCGAAATGGCGGTACTTTGAGTTGTGGTATCAAAGAAGGATTCGATGAAGCTATTTCTGCTCATATGACCGGACTTTCATGGAAATTGGGAAGAAAGATTGAATGGAATGCAGAAGAGCAACGAATAGTCCCGATAGAAGGAATAGATTTTGATGAGGTTTTACTGTCTAGCTCCTGATCATATCTGACTAGTACCAATTTTATATAGAAAATAGGTAATCTTTATGGATCAAAAGCCCCTATATTATGGTGTAGATATCATATTTCCCATAAAATAGGGGTTTTCTAAACCTGATAAATATCATAGTAAATATTTTGTATTGGCTTTAATTTCAACCTAATAAAAGCCAATATCATGCAAGTCAAGAAAAATCCAGAAGTAGATTTAAATAGAAATAGAGGCCTCTATTTTGTAATAGGGTTAACAATTGTTTTACTTGTTACATTAATGGGCTTAGAATACAAAACGTACCCAACGGATACTACAATTGCAGATATGGTAATGGCCGTAGATGATATGAAGGAAGACGTGCCGGTTACCGAAGCCATTAAAACTCCACCACCACCACCACCGCCTGCAGCTCCTGAAGTAATTGAGGTAGTAGAAGATACGGAGGAGATTGAGGAAACGATTATTGAAAGTACTGAGACCAGCCAGGATGCTGTGGTTGAGGAAGTGATCGATGTTTCGGATGTTGAAGTAGGAGAAGAAGAAGAAGAAATATCGGTTCCTTTTGCCATCATCGAGAATGTCCCAATTTTTCCAGGGTGCGAAAGTGCTTCAGGGAACGAGGAACGGAAAAGCTGTTTTCAACAAAAAATACAGGAACACATTAATAAAGAATTTACGTATCCTGCAAGTGCACTGGAACTTGGAATTAAAGGTAGGGTGTTCGTTACTTTTGTTATCGATTCAAAAGGAAATGTAGGGTCTATCAGAATGAGAGGACCGGATAGAACCTTAGAAAAAGAAGCGCAAAGGATTGTAGCTACCTTGCCGCAAATGACCCCTGGAAAACAACGGGGAAAATCGGTATCCGTTCCTTATAGCATACCCATAAATTTTGTGATACAATAATATTTTAAGGGATTGTTCTGTTTCTTTTGAATTTAAGTGGGGCTAAATTCATGCGTTCAATCCCTTTTCTTTTAGTAGTCTCTGAGTTTCCTGGGTCCTTCTAATAAAACCCTTACTATCTGAAGCGTACCATCTTCTTTGGTGGCGATATGCCACTTTATCAAGACAATTTCACCATTTTGAATCTCAATCCCGGTAATGCTTCTGGGGTGTACACAACTGCCATCATTAAAAAATGGGATTTCCCCAGGATAAGCAAATCGTGGTCTGTGGGTATGTCCAACAATGGTTAATAGATTATTGTTGTTCAGTATCCACTTTTTAATACGTCGTTCTACCTTAATGAGTTCCTTGTAGTTTTTTGCCGGACTGGTAGGATCTGCAATTCCCCATACCTGCAAAGGTTTCCATAACACCCTCACTAAAAACCGTGCCCAGCGCCAAAATGTATAGTTCCACCAGTCGGCCTGGTGTCCGTGCACCAGAAAAATCCGCTGACCGGTATCTCGGTGTTTTAGGATTAGTGCTTCGTGATACGTTATATCCTTAAAAAGTTCTTTATTGGATTCATCGATGGGTTCAAAATAACTTCCTAAGTGCTTTTTTACATAATCCGGGTCTTTGTAAACCATATCATGGTTTCCCCAAAGCATGTGTAAACGGTCATGCAAATGATATTCGCGAAGTTGCTGGTAAACATTCTTATGGGCTTCAAATATGTCTTCAAAATGTATATTTTCCCACAATTCGTCTCCGTCGCCAAGTTCGCAATACTGAAATCCTTCCTTGAAATAATGTCTGATGGCATGGAAATACATATTTCGGTTATTTGAAAAATCATCCGCAAAACTATTATCTCCCCGATGACAGTCGCTGAAAAAAATAAATTTGGAAGTATCATCAAAGGTGATGGTCTTTGCGTTTTTTAAGGCTCTGTTTAACCTGGAATTGGAAGACATATATGTAATTTGTATAAATATCCTAAAAATGAGGCGAACATCGTATATGTTTCATTATCAAAAATATTCGCAATTCTTTTGTAATTTTATGGCAATAAATTAGACTAAGGCCTTATTATGAATGGGAAACCAAAAGAAATGCCAATTAAATCGCTTATCAGCTTTGATAAGTATTTAGCTCGCTACGAAAAATTGTCAGAAGGCCCGAATGCTTTTATAGCTGATAAGGCGAAGCAGATCCTGGAGGCCCAGGCTCCCTTTCCGGAATTGCGTGAAGGTTTTTCCGATCTTTCGATTTTGGAGAAACGCAAGGATGTGATACAAATCATCCTTCAGGATGCCTTTTCGGAAGTCCTTAGTGAAAATGAAATCAAGGCAGCATCCTTGCCGTATTATAACGTAATTTTTAACTTTTCTAAGAGATTTCAAAAGATCCTGGATGAAGCAGGGAAAGATTATAAAGCACTAATTCGGGATCAGGATGAAGGGATAGACTACATTATGGCCTGTACTGTAATCCTTAAATTTTATTTTGGATACAAGCTGGACTTTAGTCGTCCTTATTTCTACGATATCCCTGATTCGAAAGGAATAATGCGGCATTATAGAATACTTTATAATGCCGATTTTATGGAAATAATTCCTACCGAGCAGGCCAAAGAAATTACCCAGGCAGACGTGGACGAACTTTTGGAAAACCCGGATAATCTGGAGTTATGGAAAGAGAAAATCCCACCGGAAAGTTTTATATCTAAAGGTTTTGTGATTTCCAATATGTTCGATGTAACGGCAGAACATACCATATCAGAAATTAAATCGGCCTTAATAGCAAATGATAAGCGAGGGAGTGATCATTTTATGGATCATCTGCAGCAAACCTTTCAATCCTTTTTTAAAATAAAGGATTTAAGAGTGGGGTTTGTCACCTATAATCCCAAAGCAGATCAATTTGAACGTGTACATGGAAAAGGAATGAATAGCTTCCTACTGAAAGATAGGGATAAAGCAGTATGTAACGAAACCTTATGCCAGGGATCCTACAAAAAATTATTGGAGCAGAATACCTATTTTACTATTTCCGATGTTGATAAATACTACAAAATATCTGAAGGGAGGGCCCCTTATAAAAATCTATATGAGCAAGGGATTAAGAGTGCAATATTGGCGCCAATAGCGTCTAATGGAGAACTCCTTGGCGTATTGGAAGTGGTGTCTTCTGAGAAGAACAAGCTTAATGGTGTAAATGCCGCGAAGTTAGATGATATAATGCCCTACATAGCAACGGCGGTAACGAGATCGAAGATAGAAGAGGCCAATTTGATAGATGCTGTTATCCAAAATGAATGTACCTCGGTTCATTCTTCTGTTTATTGGAGGTTTCAGGAAGAGGCCAAACGCTTTATTGAAGATAACCTCAAAGGGAAACAACCATCTTTTAAGGAAATTGTATTTGATAAGGTGTATCCGCTTTATGGGCAGATAGATATAAAAGATTCGTCAAAAGCCAGGAATTCGGCAATCCAGAAAGATTTGATGATTCAATTAACAGAAATTAATTCAATTCTTAAGGGTGCCTGGAAAGAATTTAGCCTCCCCATATATGAGGAACTGATGTTTCGCGTAGGTAACCACATAAATGAGATCAAGGAAGTGCTTCATACCAATAGTGAGCAGGCCATCTTTAATTTTGTAAAGGAGGAGGTACTACCTGTCTTCAAGCACCTTAAAAAAGCGAAAAGCCCTCTAAATAATCTGATTGAAGGGTACGAGAACACTATTGACCAGGAAACGGAGACCTATTATGACCATCGTAAAAACTACGATGGAAGTGTGATGAAGATTAATGAAAAACTCGTTTCTGTTCTCGATGAAAAACAACATGAAGCCCAGACAATGTTCCCTCATTATTTTGAACGGTACAAAACGGACGGTGTTGAACACAATATGTACATAGGCGAGTCTATAGTAGAGGATTCCAGTTTTGATACGCTTTTCCTCAATAATCTTAGATTGTGGCAATTGCAGGTCATGTGTGAGATGGAGAATGCATACTACAATTTAAAACCCGACCTGCCTGTTAAACTCGATGTTGCCTCGCTTATCCTTGTCTATAATTCGTCACTTTCCATACGGTTTAGAATGGATGAAAAAAGGTTCGACGTGGATGGAACCTATAATGCCCGGTATGAAGTGATAAAGAAAAGAATAGACAAGTCTTATATTAAAGGCACCAATGAGCGAGTTACCCAAAGCGGGAAACTGGTTATTGTCTATTCTCAAAAATCTGATGAAATAGAATACCTCCGGTATATCAGATTCCTAAAGTCAAAGGGGTATTTCACAGATACTATCGAGATTGTTGAATTAGAAGGCCTTCAGGGTGTAAGTGGACTAAAAGCGATCAGAGCCGAGATTTTGTACGCAACAGACAGGGAACCTCAGAAATCATACAAATATGAGGACCTTATGGAAGAATTAAAGGCTTAAGTTACTCCAAGATCAGCAACCCTCTCAGGCCCAAAATATTTAAAGGCAATACCAAAAGCGATCACAGAGATTATTATGCCGATCATGAATATGGTATAGGTCCATCGAAGAAGCTTGTATTTTCGATTTAAAACCAACCCAAGAAAATAAAGATCTTTAGTTAGTGAAGAATAGATATATTCTTTATCCTTCACTAATTCCATAATAGCCCATTCGAACTCGGCTAGTTTCATTTTGTGAAAATTACCGAAGAACAATAAATTCACTTTTTTGTTTTTAACATCCTCCTTTGTGAACTTGCCACTGGTTACATTGGGTCTTGTTGCCGCAACCGCCAGTACCATTGATGCCACGCCAAAAAAGATAAAGATTATTGTTGGATAAATTAGGTATGCATTGGAAGGATTGTCCAATTTTGGGATTAAGTTAGACAGGGCCAGGGAAATAATAATGGCATTAACCGATAGCAAAATATTTGCTTTTGTATCCGCAATATCACTTAAGGTTAAATGGTTTTTTAAGGTAACTCTGAACAGCGTTTGAATGCCTCTGTCCGGACTTTCATTTTTGTATTTGGCCTTTAATGATTCTTTTTTGGCTATATTTTTTTCTGTTTTCTTTTCTTTAATGAGTCTGCGAAGATTCTTATCCTTTCCGGGTTGCCAATTTTTAATGGCATAATCCGTATAATAGCGATGTTCTGTGCGAAACATCTTCACGTTTTCATCAAGCCAGTCTTTAGTGGTATAGTTAGCGATACCAAGTAAAGAAAGTTCTTCCCTGAGTAGCTCTGAAGTTTCCAAAAAACTATTCTGCCCAAAATGTGAGCAGTCGGCATCTCTGATGATCTCCTCCAATTGTGAAGTGGGCTGGGAGTACCGTTGGGTAGCCATAATACAATCTTCTACCCTTTGTATTAACTTGGCATCATAACCTATACCCAAAAGAAAATCTTTAGCAATAACACAGCTGCTTTTCTCGTGATTCTCTGAACCTTTGGTATACCCCGTATCGTGCAACCAGGCAGCTAAAAGAAGAACTTCTTTGTCCTTTTCATCCAGGTCATAGAAGTCTGTTAATTCTTTAGTACTTTTAACGACCCGCTGCGTATGTCGTAAATTATGATATAGAAATTTAGGGTCTAATTCCCTGGATAACAAGTCAACTACAAATTGGTTAGTTTTCTCTACAATTCCCGACATATATTATATTTAAGGCTTACAAATTACAAAATTTTGACTTTGAATATGGTAAAACATTACACTCTTATACTAGTTATTCTATTATTCACTAGTTGTGCTACATATCAGGCAAAATACGATGATTCCAACGGTACAGTAGATACATTGACGACCAAGGAAATCTCCCATACATTTTATTTAATTGGGGACGCAGGGTTATCCCCAATGGGGGAAATGAATCCGGCCCTAAAGATCTTTCAACGAAAACTAGATAAAGCGAATACGAATAGTACGGCCATTTTTTTGGGAGACAACATCTACCCAGCAGGTTTTCCGGATAAGGACGATTTTCCTGAGGCAAACTTACTTGCGAAGAATCATCTGGATGCACAATTGGAGACTCTAAAAAATTTCAAAGGGAAACCTTTGTTCATTCCCGGCAATCACGATTGGTATAGTAAAGGGTTGAAAGGACTTGAACGCCAGCAAAATTATATAGAGAAGAAATTGGATAAAAAAAATGTCTTTTTACCCAAAGATGGTTGCCCCATTGAGGAGGTCGAGATTTCAGACGACGTTATTCTCGTCACCATTGATACAGAATGGTATTTAACCAATTGGGATAAACATCCTACCATAAATGATAACTGTGAGATAAAAAGCAGGGAAAAATTCTTTGAAGAATTGGAAAGCATAATAAATAAGAATGCAGATAGGACCACCATTTTGGCGACGCATCATCCTATGTTCAGTTATGGATCTCATGGTGGCCAGTATTCTTTAAGACAACAACTATTTCCAACAAATGGCAGCTTTCCACTCCCTGTATTGGGGACATTAATTAATGTGCTTCGCAATACCAGTGGGGCTTCAGTTGAGGATTTGCAGAACAAAAAATATGCTGATCTAAAGAAACGATTAGTTACCCTTGCCCAATATTCAGATAAAGTAATTTTCACTTCAGGCCATGAGCATACGCTTCAATACATTGTAGAAGAAAATACACCGCAGATCATTAGTGGTTCCGGAGCTAAAAAGGGCGCAACCCGTTTATTGAACGGCTCCAAATTTTCAACCGGTGAGATGGGGTATGCAATGCTTGAGATTTATAAGGATGGGTCTTCAAGGGTCCGATATTACGGACTTGATGCAAATGAAGACGAAAAGTTCCTGTTCACTTCACAGGTCTTGCCTCCAGATAGAAAGGCGGTTATCTATAAATATGAAAATACGTTTCCTCAAAGGACCAAAGCTGCTATCTATACAGAAGAGGAAGTAACTAAAAGTGGTCTGTTTAAAACCATTTGGGGCGAAAGGTATCGGAAATACTACGGTACCAAAGTAGAAGTACCTATGGTAAGGTTAGACACCTTATTTGGAGGTTTAACACCAGTGCGAAAAGGAGGGGGTCATCAGTCAAAATCGCTGCGTCTGCGACACAAGAACGGGAAAGAATATGTGATGCGTGCATTGCGGAAAAGTGCCGAACTATATCTACAGGCAATGGCATTTAAAGACCAGTATATCGTAGGGGATTTTGAAAATACCTATACCGAAGCAATACTCAGTGATTTTTATACCGGATCGCATCCCTATGCTCCTTTTACAATAGGGGTATTATCCGATGCGGTTGATATATTTCATACCAATCCAAAATTATACTATGTTCCGAAACAAGATGCCCTGGAAGAATTTAATGAATCTTTTGGAGATGAACTCTATATGATCGAGGAACATGTCTCTGATGGCCACGGAAACCTTGCCAGCTACGGATATGCCAATGAAATTGATAGCACAGACGATCTGATCAAAAATTTGCGTGAAGATGAAAAGTATTCGGTAGATAAGGTAATCTATGTCAGGGCACGGTTATTTGATATGCTTATTGGTGACTGGGACAGGCATGTAGATCAATGGCGCTGGGCTAAATTTAAGGATAAGGAAACTGGGGATATTACTTACAAACCCATTCCCAGAGATAGGGACCAGGCGTATTCCATTATGGGAGATGGCGCTTTAATGAATGTAGCCACCAGGATAATTCCAGGGCTGCGATTAATGGAAGGATTTAAAGAGGAAATACGCAGTGTGGAAGGATTTAACTCTTCCCCAAAAACCTATATCCTGGACATGGCATTACTCCCTGAAACACCTATAGACATGTGGGAGGAACAAGTAAGAATTATCCAAAATAACATCACACCAGAAGTAATAGACAGGTCGTTTAATGATTTCCCAATAGAGGTCCGGGATGAAACCCTGGACAGGATTAAAAAAGTACTGCTTGCAAGAAAGGACAATTTATTACAAACGGCACGTATTTATTACGGCGTTATCAATAAATATGGTGTTGTGGTCGGCACAGATAAGGATGATTATTTTACAGTTGAAAGACTATCTAATGACAGAACAGAAGTAATTGGCCAGCGAATCAAGGACGGTAAGAAAGAGGATGTATTCTTTAAGAAAACTTTCGATTCGGAAACAACCAAAGAAATTTGGATCTACGGCCTGGACGATGATGATGTCTTTGATGTTAAAGGAAAGAACAACATGACCCTGAGACTCATTGGTGGGCAGAACAATGACATTTATAAAATAGATCATGGCAAAAAAGTGCATGTTTACGACTATAAGTCAAAGAAGAATGACTATTCGGAGTTACTAGGGGCTCATGTTCATAAAACAGACAACTACGATACCAATACGTATCTCTTTAGTAATTTAAAGAACAATACCAATCAATTTATTCCAAGTATCGGGACCAACCCGGATGATGGGTTTCGCATAGGCCTTTCTAATGTGTATACTTATAATGGGTTCAGAAAAAATCCTTTTACACAACAACATACCGTGAATGCCGCTTTCTATTTTGCAACTAATGGCTTTGATATTGGTTATATAGGGGAGTTTGCGAATATTGCCAGTAATATAAATTTTGAAATAGAAGCAAAATTTACAAGCCCAAACTACAGTATCAATTTTTTTGGATTTGGCAACGAAACACCCAATTTTGATGATGTTCTCGATTTGGATTATAACCGGGTCAAAATACAAAGTATCTATGTGGTTCCTTCGTTGGTATGGCGTGGAGAATTGGGAGCTAAATTTACAGCAGGTGTTTCGTATGAGGACCTTACCGTTGAAGAAACACAAGACCGCTTTATCAATACTTTTTATCAGGCAAATGACGAGGAAACAGGGAATAGTTTTATAGGGGCAAATGCCAAATACAGTTATGAGAACAGAGACAGTAACGCCTTTCCAACTTTAGGGATGGCTACGCAGCTACAATTTGGATATAAAAAGAGTATCCGCAATGCAGATCAGGGATTTGGCTATATTGTCCCCAGTTTGTCTATTGACCATAAGTTGGTGCCAAATGGAAGGCTGGTTTTAGCTGCCAAGTGGAAAGCACATTTTAATCTGGGAGACGATTTTGAGTTTTACCAGGGGGCAAGTATTGGAGCAAGTGATGGGCTGCGTGGATTCAGGAATCAGCGATTTACAGGGAAAACAGCTTTTTATCAAAATACGGATCTTCGATACAGTTTTAAGAAACTAAAAACAGGTCTTTTGCCAACCACCATAGGATTCTATGGAGGATTCGATTATGGACGTGTTTGGTTACTTAATGAAGATTCGGATACATGGCACAATTCATACGGTGGGGGCCTTTTCTTTAACGGGTCGGACATCATTACGGCAACACTATCCCTATTTCAAAGCGATGACGGACCCAGGTTTGCCTTTGGCTTCGGCTTTGGGTTTTAATGAAGAACTTGCGATTAATTTTTTATTTAGGTAAGGTAAATGAATACAAGTTCCTGCCGGTCTTGCGCCTTTCTTCGTCCGATAACAGAATAGTTTCGTTATCTATAAAACAGACAGCTTCCAATTGTGTACGTACTCCTAAATCTATATAGGTTACAATTCCTTTTGTAAAATCGGTCATATTGAAATCGGTTATAATCCAAAGAGTACCATAGCCTAAAAGGATTATTTTTTTTCCGTCTGGAGAAATGTCGGCGGCCGTAATCTCGCACGTCGCTGGGTCCGAACATGTTTTAAACCTGCCAATTAACTCAGCATCATAGGTGCCTTTTTTTGCGGGTACTTTATAAACTAAAGCTTCTCCAAGAAAGGGGGAGCTTCTATCTTTAGTAATGATGTAAAGTGAATCGAGATAATAAAACATAGCTTCGGCATCGAACTGTCTTTTTGCGGCGGCTGGTGGATACTCTAACTGTTCAGGATATGTAAACTCAATTTTTTCGGCTTCTATTTTATCACCAGGTTCTTGAAGTGGGTTCGGTATTTTATAGATAACCAGATCTTTTCTGTCGTTATTATTGTTCCCAAAGTCTCCAATAAAAAGATTTCCTTTCTCATCCCTGGCAAGATCTTCCCAATCTTTGTTTTTGGCATTCTTTACCCTATAATCCCTGAGGGATCTACCCTCGAAACTTACCTCATATATTTTGTCTTCATTCCCATTGTCTTCTATGAGCCATATTTTATTGGGCTCTAAGGAAACAATCCCGGAATTTTCGCTTAATTTTTTAGGGAATTTGGCGATATAGGTTAGTTGTCCATAGTTAGAACAGTTCGTAAGAAGAACTACTAAGAACATACTAATATATCGTACCATATTATTCCTTTAAAGGCATGAATATTTCTGCTTTCCAATTTAATTCATCAGATACCATATTGGGATTATTATAGAAAATTTCCACAGGTAGTCCTGTAACAGCAATATTATTTTTATCGGCATAATCTAAAAGCGAATACCAGGCCCGGTCAGAGGTAATATAGTTTCCATTATAAATCGCTTTCAGCGCCTTTTTTGCTGCCCGTTGGCCATACTTCAATTCAGGGTGCCTGGGTAAACTATCAGATTTTATAATTGGGTAGCAAAAATTATATTCAATGCTGTCTTTTTCTATATCCCATTGGGTGACCTCAATAAAAGGCTTCCCATTTAATTGAGCCCCATTATTCACCAAATAAGGATCAAGTAACGGAAAGTTTTTCATCATGGCTCCGGCCTTTCCAAACTGGGATGTTTTAACTGTAATATAGGCGTAATACGTAGCGTCTATGGTATCCTCGCCAACCACTTTTACACGGATGTTCCTTAAGTGCTCGTGTAACTTTTCATTAAAATCTGAGAGCGTATTTTTGGTTCGCTTTTCAAAATCGGTATCCGTAAAAGGGATCTTGATCTTATTTATAAAACTATGTGCACTGTCCTTGGCAAAGATTTTAATTTTAGAAACAGAGTCATTAACCTCACTAATGTTCCATTCATAAATATGGGTAGAGTCATTAAAGTGTAAGACCTGACTAAGATGTTGTAAGTTGTCAGTGGTGCTAAGTTCAGTGCTGTCTAGAGTAGAATCCCATAGTTTAATGGTTTGGTTAATGGTGCCTGCATTTGCTTTTGCATGGATGGTCACCAAATAATCATGGGGATACACAAAAAGATACCATACAATCCCCGCAATAACGAGAATGGCCAGGAATATATAAAGCTTCTTCATAAAATTATTGTTTTGCAGTCAACCCAGATTTATCCTCCATGCTAAGATGCTCTACTACAAATTTTCCTAAATCCCTCCCTTGTTTAATACCAATGTCTACTGCCGTCCTGTAATGAATACCGCCATACATCCTGCTGATAGCGGCTTCATCCGCTGCCTTATTAAAAGATGAAAATTTTCGAATCGGCAGCCCGTATGCGATTTCTGTATCATCGTCAAACGCAAAATTATCACCAAAGATATCCGTTAGGGCCGTCGATGCCGCACCAGACACTACACTGTGGCCACTTGTATATTCAGGAAATGGAGGTGTTTGCAATACGGGTTTCCAATTGTCATCGATATGCTCATTGATCAGTGTCTCCGGCCGAATCAGATTACTACGGTATTTTTCATCCCAACAACTGATAAAGGCATCGGCAATGGCGATGGAAGTTTTTGTATAGGCATATACCGTCTTGTCAAAATCGCTGTCCATTTTTTTACAGGCAATCTTTGTAATGCCTATCCAATGTGCACCTGGTGTAATTTTTTTTGTGGCAAACATTAAATGACCCCTGGTAACGGAAACATACGGATTGCAATCCCAAAATTGAGCTATTGCTATTTCTTCAGAACTGTCTCCTTCTTCCGTGATCTTCATGCTAATATCATATACTTCCTTCACTTCATTATAGAAATCAGACCCTTTTTCCATTGAAAAAGGGGGTGGAGGGGTTGGCTTAAACTGGGCGGCAGAATCGATCACGAACGGGCGTATCTTACTCCAGTGCGGTTCAATACCTGGCATATACGATGGCGGAGTGGGTTGCCATCTGGATGGGTCGTCTGTGTTTACCGTAAATTTGGGCATGGTGCGCGTTTGTTTGTAATTGTCTTTATCCATCCAATCACTTATATGCTCAGCAACCAATAAACCATATTCCCTGGAGGCTTCAAATTCCCGCTCATTCGTGGAGGCCCAAATTGTGTATAAACTATCTCTGAACACCTCCATTTTATCCTCACTGAAAATTAATCGGCGGCTTACGTCCATATGAGCTATAAGGGCAGCCAATTGCATATTTACAGGTTTTGAAGAATCAGGACCCGGGATGGGAGATAACTGCCGTACCTGCCCTGCCAGGGACTTGTATTTCTCATTATTATGAGCTATAATTTCATAAGCTGCAATATTGGGATATGCGTAGATCCTGCTGGCCACCGGGGGAGAAAAAATGTCATGGATCATAATTTCCGTAACCTTATCTATGGATTGGTGCAACTCATTCGGAGAAATTTCTAAGGGGACTTCCTCTTTCTTGCAACTACTGATTATCACAAACACCAGCAAAATGGCAATTTTCTTCATCATTTGTCAATTTTGTTTATCAATTGATATACCTGGACTTTTTCATTATTAAAAGTCGCTATTAAATAGGGTTGGTTATTAAAATGTATGATATTCAGATGTCTGATCGATTTTTGTGTAAAATCCAATCCCAATTGATCGCCCAAAATTACATCATTTTTACTTTTAATCATAGCACCGGCGAATGATCCCAAACGTCCATGATACGGTTTTACTCCAAAATAATTGCCAGCTGCCAACACCTCTTCAGATCCGTCATCGTCAAAATCGTATCGAAGGAAGGTCATAATGGGGGCAATTTGAAGATCCATGGAGAACGGTTTAAATCTGAATTTTCCATTCGTATTTTCCAAGTAGCCAGAACGCAACTCACTTACCTCAAATACGATGGCTTTTTCCAGGTCCTTTTTCGTGAGTATCCCTTCTATCGGTTTCCCGGCAAAATCCTTGTACGCTGTAAATTTCTTCCTAAGGCTAATTAATTGATCTGCCAATCCCTTTAATCCTTCAATGGGGTAGTAATCTCCTTCTTTTTCGATGGTTACAATAGTTTCAGTACTTCCATTATCGTCAAAATCTGCGTAGTACATTTTCATGGGAGACTTCCGGGAAGCTTTAAATTTTGTATTCTGGCCCCAGTTACCCAGCAGGTAATCTGTATCCCCATCGGCATCGATATCAAAAGGAATGATACTTTGCCATAACCCATTTAAAGGATCAAGTTTTTTACTTTCCTTTTGCAAGGTGCCATTCGTATTTTTAAAAAAGAAAGGAGACATCCATTCGCCGACAACAATCAGATCCGGCGTACCGTCCCCATTATAATCGTCCCAGATGGCATCGGTAACCATGCCTATATGCAGCAGGTCCTTATTTTCGACACGTACAAAGGTCCCGTTATTGTTCTGAAGGATATAGGATTCAGGGATCTTCCCAAAATCATTGGTGATCATTTGATTTCCAACAAAAAGATCCATATCTCCATCAGCATCATAGTCTGCCCGGGCCAGCACGGAAGTATTTTGAAAGGTCACCGGCAGCTTCTCCAAAATAAAAGTTGTATCCTTATAGAGGTAATAACTATCTAAAAGCGGTGGCATTTTATTGTAGAAATCGGCACCTCCTGAGCCAATAAAAAGATCATTTTTGCCATCGGCATTAAAATCTTCAATAACGGCTACTACATCTTCTTTTATAGAATCTTTTTTAAATTCCGGAATAATCTTTTCTCTGAATCCTTCTGTAGTTTGAACATATAGTTTGGAGGGTAAGAACTTGGAACCTCCAAAATAAATATCCTCGCTTCCGTCATTATCCAGATCACCAATAGCTACAGCCGGCCCCCGATCGGAGAACTGATAAGGAATCAGTTTCTGTCGATTGAAATCGAAATAAGGGTCTTCAGTGTGAACAAAATCGATACCTAGGTTATCGTCTATCTTTTTGAAGTACTCTTTTTTGATATTCCGGAACCAGGGATAGGTAGCCGGTACTTCATTTTCTTGTTTTATTTCAAGTGTCTGGTTTACTGCAATATCTTTTAATAACTGAGTGGTTCTATCGGGCCAAATAATACGCAGCGAATCCACATTAGTTTCCTTTCCATACCCAAAATGTACGATGGGTTCCGAAGAAGATTGAAAACCTCTTATGGTATACAATTCCTTAAATTGAAGGATACCCTTGTGATACGATAGTATTTTGGAACCTATACCATAGGGATTCATCCCAGGGATCCTCAATTTTATTTTTAGATAATTTTCAGCGGTATTGGTCTTGTTTATATAAAGGGTGGCACTGCTATTTATGTTATTGGTGACAATATCCAGATCACCATCGTTATCCAAATCGCCAATAGCAGTTGCACCCGAGATCAAGGTGTCTTGTTTAATCCATTCTTTAGACCTATCTATAAATCGAAGGCTGTCAGTGCCTTCAAAAATGTAATTGGGGATATTTCCCGAAGGCATCATATTTAACGCCTGCTGGTCTACTAATTTGGTATTATTTAGTTTCTTTTTGATCTGTTCATTTGAGGCGAAATTGATAAAATCCAGATCATTGGGTCGTTTTGGGATACCATTTGAAATAAAGATATCCTGTTCACCATCCTGATTAAAATCAGCAAAAAGTGAGCTCCAGCTCCAATCAGTGGCAGCAATTCCACTAAATAGTGCTGTTTCTTTAAACTTGCCCCCGGGCTGATTAATTTGAAGCATGTTACGGGCAAACTGATAGTGGTATCCAAATTGGTCTATTTTTAGTTTTTGGACCTGTACGTCCTCGTCCCCTTCAGAAGATTTTAGCACAGTTTCGTTCTCAGGGAGCATATCCAGTGATAGAATATCAGGCCAGCCGTCGTGATTTATATCACCAACATCATTACCCATCGAAAACCTTGTTGTATGGCCAAAATATTCTCTCAGGCTTTCGGTAAAAGTGCCATCCCCATTATTTAAGTAATAATAATCGTCTTCGTGAAAATCATTTCCCACATAGATATCGGGAAATCCATCCTGGTTAAAATCGCTTACGGCCACCCCAAGTCCATATCCGTTTACGCCGCCATAGATGCCTGCTTCTTCACTTACATCAACAAAGTTCTGCCCATCATTTCTGAGTAGCTTGTCTCCGGTCTGAAAGTCTCTTTGATACCGTAGATCGGCCTTTCCAAAGGATTCCTGGGTATGAACAGCATGGTTAAGAAGGTACAGGTCCAGGTCCCCATCCAGGTCATAATCCAAGAAAGCTGCATTGGAACTGAACGTATCAAAGTCTAAACCATATTTCGCCGCACTTTCTGTAAACGTGGCATTTCCATTATTGATAAAGAGCTCATTATATCCATTAAAACCATTGATACCAACAACGGCACAAACATAAATATCCAAAAGGCCATCTCCATTGATATCGCCCATAACCGCACCCGTATTCCACGTGCTATTGCCAGATACCCCGGCCTTATCGGTAATATCCTCAAATGTCAGGTCTCCATTATTGAGATACAGCTTGTTCTTAACCTGATTTCCGGAAAAATAGATGTCAGGAAGATCATCGCCGTTAATATCCCCTATAGCTACCCCACCGCCGTTATAAAAATAGAGGTAGTCTAAAATGTTGAGGTCATTGGTTTCTGTTATGGTATTACCAAAGGCAATTCCTGTATTTTCAGGATTTGGGTTATCAAAAAGACTACCCTCTTTTTTGCCACAACCGATTAGCAGCAATACCATTATACCACCAACAATATTCTTAATCATTCAGTCTGTAGATCTTGGGATGAGTATCGTTTATTGCCGCTATTAAATAAGCCTTGCCATTTCGATCCTTAAATTGTTTCAGGTGTTTTACTTCTTCCCTAATGAAAAAACCACTTTTTGTATAATCCTGCCATTTATAGTCTAATTCTTTATTACCTAACAGTACATTCCCGTAATTAGCATCTAACCTTGAATATTGTGGTTTAAATTCAAAATTATTCCCTGCCAAAATAAGATCGAGGAATCCATCCTGATTTATATCTGCGCAAGAAATACCACATACACACGATAATTGCACCATCGATGGCAGCACTTTTATTGTAAATTTTCCACCGCCTTCATTGATGGCAATAACAGATTCGGAAATGGCCGAACGTTTCATGATAGACTGATCAAAAACTTCTGCCGGAAATAATTCATCAACACTTCTTTTAGCATATTCAGAAGCTTTCAGGTTCTGTTTCTTGAGTGAAACCATCTGGTTTGTGAGTTCCTTTTTCTGATGAAGGGGATAATCTTTGCCATTTTCATGTAGCGTAACTATCTGCTCTATGGTGCCATTGCCGTCAAAATCATTCACCCACATTTTCATTGGATTTTTAGGGGTAGGCTTGTAGTGTAAATTGGCTCCCTGATTACCCAGGATCAGGTCATTATCACCATCATTATCCAGATCGGCCGCTTCTACAACATTCCATAAACCATCCAGGCTATCCAGTGCCGTGGGTAGTTTTGATAAACGCCTGCCCGAATTTTTATAAATATTTGGGGTGCCCCATTCGGAAACGGTTACCAGGTCTTTTTTGGAATCACCATCCATATCTGCCCAAACAGCATTGGTAACCATCCCGGCGTCTTTGAGATCATAGGCAAGACGTTCCGTCGAATTTTTAAAAGTTCCATCCCCATTATTTTCCAGGAACAAATGATCTGGGTTAACACCATAGGTGCCCACCACACTTCTAGATCCAATGAATATATCTACATCGCCATCGCCATCAAAATCATTTGGGGCAATGGTAGAAATGTTTTTGAAAGTCGAAGGAAGTATTTCCTCAGACCTGCTGAAAATACCTTTTCCGTTATTTAAATAGAGACGGCTGCGATAGCTCATTTCCTCTCCCACCTGGTTGCCGCCGGAACCTACTATCAAATCTAAATCGGAATCACCATCGGCATCCAAAAAAGCAGCGGAGGTATCCTCATAACCTGCATCTTCCTGCAAAACCTGCTGTCTCAGGGGCCTTATATTCCCATTACCACTATGTCTATAGATTGCAGCTGCCTGTCCTTTGGCACCGCCAATAAAAATGTCCTCGTTACCATCCCCATCAATATCACCTACGGCCAGTGCCGGTCCTTCCTGCGAAAGGAGTTTGTAGATTAAGCCTTCGTAATCAAAATCATTGTAATTGTTCTCCTGATGTGCAATAAGCGAATTGTTCTTTATTTCCTTTAATAAAGGTTTTATGGTTTTGAAGCCCACAGGTTTATATCGCTCTTTTGCTTGAATGTACTTGAAAGGTATGGATTGGTCCGCAGCTATGTTTTCTAATTTTTGTGTCTTATCATCAGGCCATATGACCCTGATAGAGTCTATGGTTGCAGACATGCCCAGGCCAATGGTCATTTCATAATCCATGGAAGACTGAAACCCTCTGGAAGGGATGAGTTCCTGGTAAACTGTATTATCTGCATGGTAGAGTAATACTGAGGCGCCTATGGCAAATTTATTGCTTTCAGGCCCTTCAAACTTTAATTTTATATAGTGATTGTTGGTTAGGGAATCGGCCTTGTTCTCATAAATAAAGGCTTGCATATTTACATTGTTCACCACCAGGTCCAGATCCCCGTCATTATCAAGGTCTCCATAGGCAGCACCGTTAGACATACTTGGAAGTTCAAAGCCCCATTCCTTGTTGGCATTAGAAAAGGTAAGATCCTTATTATTTTTATAGGCATAATTAGGCTGAGGTTTAATGGGCATTTTACTGATGATCGAATCTATGGATTGTTTTTTCCCTGTAAGTGCCATTTTTTGAATGATCTCGTTTGCAAAGAAATCGACGAAATCAAGATCGGTTAGATCATGGTTGATGCCATTGGTAATAAAAATGTCCCTAAAGCCATCATTGTCCATGTCAAAGATCAACCCGGCCCAGCTCCAGTCGGTGGCATCTACCCCACTATAATAGGCAATTTCAGAAAAGGAACCATTCCCATTATTGAGTTGCAGTGTATTCTGAATGTATTGCTGATAGAAATCCTTATCCTGTTTTAGCCTAAAGACATCATAGCCATCAAATTCCATAACCGATTTCACCCGCTCATCGGCCTCGGGCAACATATCCGTAATAAAGATCTCAGCGTGTCCATCATTATTGATATCTGCCATATCAATACCCATAGCCGAAAGGGAAAGGTGTGATGTCCAACCCTTTATGTCCTCGGTAAACGTACCATCCTGGTTATTGATATAAAGGTAATCGCGCTCATAAAAATCGTTGGAAACGTAAATATCCGGGTATAGATCCTTGTTTATATCGGTGATCATAATTCCAAGGCCAAATCCAATAAGGCTACCATAAATACCGGCTTGTTCGCTTACATCTACAAAAACACCATTATCATTTCGAAGCAACATATCGCCAACCCCTTTAAAAATGTCAGGTACTCCTTCCCAGTCCTGGGCCCTTACTCCTCTTTGTTCAGCATATCCCAAACTACTCACAGGAATATTGCTGTTATTAAGGATATAGGCGTCCAGATCCCCGTCCTTATCATAATCAAAAAATGAGGCATGCGTAGAAAACCCGGTTTTGGCCAGGTTATATTCCATCGCTTTTTCTGTAAATGTCAGATCCCCATTATTGATGTACAGGTCATTGTCATGGTTGTTGCCTTCCATATTTCCGGCGTTGCTTACATAAATATCGAGCAGTCCGTCCTGATTGATATCTACCATGACCACTCCGGTAGACCAGGGTTTGTTACCTTCTATTCCAGCCGATG
>CALZFZ010000184.1 GCA_945786965.1 uncultured Muriicola sp.
AGCCCCATTTGAATCGGGACAGGAGCCTTTGTTCAATATCCTGCATATCTACCGGTGCCTTGTCGGAGGTTAGGATCACCTGTTTTCCGTTTTGATGTAGGTGATTGAATATGTGGAAGAATACATCCTGGGTACCTGATTTTCCAGAAAGGAACTGAACATCATCAATGATCAAAACATCGATCAATTGATAAAAGTGAATAAAATCGTTACGGGTATTCTTTTTAACAGACTCTATATATTGTTGGGTAAATTTCTCTGCTGAAATATAAAGGACGGTGCGTTCCGGGTATTTATCTTTGATATCGACCCCGATGGCATGTGCCAGATGCGTTTTACCTAATCCTACCCCTCCAAAGATCAAAAGGGGGTTAAAAGAAGTTCCACCCGGCTTATTGGCAACCGCCATTCCTGCAGATCTGGCAAGTCTGTTGGAATCTCCTTCCAAGAAATTTTCAAAATTATAATTGGGATTTAACTGCGATTCAATTTTTATATTTCGAATGCCCGGAATTACAAAAGGATTCTTTAATTCAGGGTTTTTGGATTTAATAGGGACATCCATTTCCTGGGCAGAAACACTACCACGGTTAGCACTGGGAATGCGCTCCGTAAATGGTTCCTTATTGCCATAGGTGTTTTCCATTTTGATGATGTAAACCAATTTCGCCTGTTCACCCAGTTCCTTTGTCAGGGCAACTTTAAGTAATTTAACATAGTGTTCTTCGAGCCACTCGTAGAAAAATTTGCTGGGAACCTGAATGCTTAAAGCATTTTCAGAAAGTTTTACCGGTTTAATAGGTTCAAACCATGTTTTGAATGCCTGCGGTTGGATGTTATCTTTGATAAATACCAAACAATTGTTCCATACGGAATTAGCAGTAACACTCATTTTAAAACTTCTCTATTTGCTGGTTAGTGATTTGAGCTAGTTGGTTAAAGAAAAGATGGTTGAGTCTTTCCTTTAGAGTGTGACAAATATGTGAACAAAAAAGCTAAAAAAAAAATCATTTAAGGTTGAATTTCCAGTTTTTTTTTTGCATGTTCCGGAACATTTCACAACACCTACTAAATATATAATTTTAAAGTTAAAAATTGTGCAAAAAAACAAATTTTCTTTTCGGGTCCGATATGGTGAAACAGATCAAATGGGCGTGGTATACTACGGCAATTATGCGCAATACTTGGAGATCGGAAGGGTAGAGTGGTTAAGATCGTTAGGATTTTCCTACAAAAGCATGGAAGAAAGTGGTATAATGCTTCCGGTTATTTCTTTACAGATAGATTTTAAAAAACCGGCTACGTATGACGAGCAAATTACAGTCATTACCAAACTTAAAAAACTACCTTCGGTAAGGATTGAATTTGATTTCGAAATATGGAATGAACAGGACCAATTGCTGATCTCGGCCAATACCGTTTTGGTATTTATGGATATGAATACCAAGCGCCCAATTAAATGTCCTGATTATATATTGGATCGCATTGTATCTTCATGACTTCCCCTTGAAATAACCTCCAATTTTGGTATTCAATCCTTTAATTCAACACCAGGAATATTCCTGAACATACTTTTGATCTTTTTTAGATCCTTTTTTCTTACAGAAAGAAGAAGGCGGCAATTCATGTCCATGCTCTGTGAGGTAATGGTAAGTCTGTTTTTTTTTACGATTTGCATTACTTTATTCATTTCCACGTAATTAAACGAAATCGATAGTGGTTCTTGAATCGTTTTAACAAGAATTCTCGAATTTTCAAGCGTTCGTTGCGCTGTGGTTCTGTAGGCTTGAATGAGTCCGCCAACTCCAAGTTTTGTGCCTCCAAAAAAGCGAACTACTGCCAATAGAATATTGGTCACCTCAAAGGACTGTAGCTGTCCATAGATAGGCATGCCTGCAGAATTATTAGGTTCCCCATTATCATTGGCTTTGTAGGAATGATTAGTAATTCCCAATTTCCATGCATAACAGACATGGTTGGCACTGGGATGGGTTTTTCTTAATTCTTCCAGAATATGTTTAGCGTCTTCTTCAGTTTCAATGGGGAAGGCATACCCATAAAATTTACTATTCCTATCCTTATAAAGGATTTCTCCTGATGGCGCGGATATGGTTTTATATTGATCTTGAGATGCATCCATTAAAAAACAGCTACTAAAATGATACTTAAAACAGCCAATCCAATGCCTATCCAATTCTTTGCACTAATGACCTCCTTGAAAAGTAAGATGCCCAATAACGTAGAGAACATCACGATAGCAACATTATTGATTGTAAAGACGGAAGCACTATTTAAAACTTCATTTTGAAGTGCTCTTAGGAGAAAATAAATGGAAAAATAATTTGGGACCCCTAAGGTAATTCCTCCTATAATACTCATCGTATTCACCTTAATGCGGTCCTTAAAAGATTGAATAAAAACAAAACAAATCCCGCAAATCGCGGCACAGGCAAAGATCGTGGACGAGAATAACGGGAACTCCTCTTTGGAAACCAGATGCTGCTCTGCATATTGTAAACTGGCATCAATGACACCAGATCCTAAAAATACAAGCAAGGGTAAGTACAATGCTCTTTTTCTCAGAGAGGTGGTTCCTTTCTTTACGGAGGCAAAATAAACAGCTGCCAGGGCCAGAAGCACCCCAAGGATTTTTAAGCCACCCAATTCTTCATTATAAAGAAATACCCCAAGTAATACAGGAATGGTCAGGGACATTTTAGTGGCTACGGAAGCTACGGAAACCCCTAAAACCTGAGATGTTTTAGCCATTAAATTAAAAATGATTATAAAAACTACCCCCAGAAACAGGGTCCAGATAAACCATGTTTCACTGGGAATTTCTAAAATAGAAAACGTGGTATTATGTACCATTAGACCCACTCCACAGGCTGTTATATAATTTATAATAATAGCATAGAGGGTTTGTATCTTAAACCTGGAAAAAAGTTTAAAGATCACGAAAATTAAACTGGAACACAGGATGCTTAACGCCAGATCTATCATCTCAGATCCTCGATTTTAATTGGATAATATCTTCTTCCCCAACTTTCAGGTGCCAGGTTTTAATCCCAAGCGCAGCTGCAGCCATAATATGTTCTTTTGTGTCGTCAATAAAGAAGGTTTCATGCGCTTTAATACTATTTTCTCGCAGCACCATTTTAAAGATCTCAGGTTCCGGTTTTCTCAGATGTACCTCATGTGATAAATAAAATTGTGCAAAACACCTCTTAAACGTATGATATCTCTTTTCGCCCATCCTTTTTACGACAGCGTTGATATGCAATTCGTTGGTATTGCTCAATAAAATTAACCGATAGTTATCTTCCTTGACTAATTGCTGCAGAAATTCCATTCGGTGATCTGGAAAATCGAGAATGATGGCATTCCAGGCGTCTATAAACTGTTTTTGTGTTATTTCCGGCAAAAACAGGGAAACCTTTTCAAGAAAGTTATTGGTAGAAACGGTCCCTTTTTCATATTCCTGGACCAAAATAGTTACCTCTTCGGGGATATTTTGGAACCTGTCAACACTTAATCTTCGCAGTGTGGCGCCTTTATCCAGATTTATAAAGACATCTCCAAAATCAAAAATGAGGTTTTTAATCATTTCGGATGATTTTTAGAACGTCCTTTCCAATTGGAAAGCAGCGGTATTCTGTCCCTATGATCTGAGGCGCCTTAAGGCCTTCATAGAAATTATTAGGACCAGTAAATACCCTTGCTTCGTCCCATAGATTAGAATCAATAAATGCATTCAAGGTTTTTGCCCCTCCCTCAATGAGTACGCTCTGTACCTTGCTTTTGAATAGTATATCGCATATTTGAGGAGCTATTTTTTTTGAAAAATCAATGATCTCATAGTTCACGCCTTCTACCTTTTTTTCCGTACTATCTCCTTGGGTTATCACCAGTGTTTGGTACTTAGAATCCAAAACGTGATAGTTTTTGGTGATCTTGAGGTTCTTGTCAATAATGATACGCAATGGCGATGTTCCCTTCCATGAACGTGTCGTTAATTTAGGATTGTCTTCCAAAACCGTATTCGTCCCAACCAAAATGGCCTGTTCTTCGCTTCTCCATTGATGTACTTTTTGCCTGGAGTAGCGATTCGTAATCCAGTAAGGCTCAGGATTTTCTTTTCGTTTATTTTTTTTAGGTGCCATAAATCCGTCCAGAGTCTCCGCCCATTTAAGAATAATATAGGGTCGTTTTTTCTCATGAAACGTTAGAAAACGTTTGTGGTGATCCCTGCATTCCTTTTCCAAAACAGCTGTTATCACTTCACAGCCAGCAGCAAGCAGTTTCTCAATGCCACGTCCGGCTACTTTATCGTTCGGATCCTTTATGCCAATTACCACCCTGGGGATATTATTCCCTATGATCAAATCTGCACAAGGGGGCGTTTTACCATGGTGGGAACAGGGTTCCAGCGTAACGTATAGAGTGGCTTCTGATAGCATAGAACGGTTGGTAACCGAATTGATGGCATTTACTTCTGCATGGGGACCACCAAAAGGACTGGTAAAACCCTCTCCGATAATGGTGCCATTGTAAACAATAACAGACCCAACCATAGGGTTGGGAGCTGCACTGCCAAGCCCGTTTTTACCGAGCTGAATACATCTTGAAATATATTTTTCATGTATCTTCACTCCGCAAAAATAGGATATTCAAAATGAATTTGAATGAGCCGTGTATTCGGGAAATCATAAAAAAATCAAGACCCTGAAGATACTATGCTTTTAAAGGAAATAAAGAAGATTTTTCATATTGAATTAGACGGGCTATACGGTAAAGATGAAGTTGCTCATTTTTTTTATATGTTAATTGAACATTACCTGGGATTGGAGCGCTTTGTACTGGCACTCGACCCCAATATTGTGGTATCGAAGGACGAAGAAAAAATACTTTTCGAGGGGTTATCCCAGTTAAAATTGGAAAGGCCCATTCAATATATAATAGGAAGTAGCCTGTTTATGGATCTGGAATTAAAAGTAGATAAAAACGTGTTAATACCAAGGCCTGAAACAGAGGGATTAGTGAGTTGGATCCTGACAGACCAGACAAAGGTCAAAGAACCGATAAGGATCCTGGATATAGGAACTGGCAGTGGCTGTATCGCGATCGCATTGGCCAAAAACCTACCAAATGCCGTTGTAGTTGCGTCAGACATTTCCGATAATGCCCTTAATGTTGCAGAATTCAATGCCAGGATGCATGAGGTAGACATTATATTCCTGAAAGCAGATATGAAATCGATGCAGGTAAAAAAAGGAGATTATTCCGTCATAGTATCGAACCCACCCTATGTTTTGGAGAGCGAGAAAACGGCTATAAGAAATCATGTAAAAAACCGGGAACCAGCTGGTGCTATATTTGTTCCGGATGAATCACCCTTGGTTTACTATGAATATATATTGAAGGTAGCAAAAACAGGCTTACAACCAGGAGGGACCTTGTATCTTGAAATAAACCAGGATCTCGGAAAGGATACGATCCTACTTTTGGAAGATCAAAAATTTTCGGAAATTGAACTTCGAAAAGACTTGTTTGGGAAGGACCGTATGGTAAAAGCCAAATGGAATACAGAATAATATTTTTTTAGAAACCAGACTGGATGAACGCTCAGCAGCAAATTAATAACCTTCGCGAAGAACTTCACGACCATAATTATCGTTACTATATCTTGGATGCACCCATCATTTCGGACTATGAGTTCGATATGAAACTCAAGGAACTTCAATCTTTAGAAGGGGCTCATCCGGAATTTTATGATGAAAACTCACCCACCATGCGGGTAGGGGGCACGGTCACAAAAAACTTCAATACTATTGCCCATGACCAACGCATGTATTCTTTGGAGAACTCGTATTCCAAAGATGAGTTATTGGAATGGGAGAAAAGGATTCAACGGATACTGGGAGATGTTCCAATCACTTATACCTGTGAATTAAAATATGATGGTGCCTCCATCAGTATAACCTATGAAAACGGTCATCTCGTAAGAGCCCTTACTCGTGGCGACGGCTTCCAGGGCGATGATGTTACAGCCAATGTGAAGACCATCCGATCTATCCCATTGCATTTACGAGACGGTTTTCCTTCCAAATTTGATATCAGGGGCGAAATTATATTGCCATTGGATGGATTTGCCAAAATGAATGAAGAACGAATTAACGCAGGCGAGGATCCGTACATGAACCCAAGGAATACGGCCTCAGGTAGTTTAAAATTACAGGACAGTGCTGTTGTAGCGGAACGTCCTCTCGATTGCTTGCTATATGCCTTGGTAGGTAAGAACCTCCCTGCAGATACTCATTTTGAATTGCTTGAAAAAGCAAGGTCCTGGGGGTTTAAGATCCCTGCGGAAGCTAAATTATGTAACAGCAGTAAGGAGGTTTTTGAGTATTTGGAGTATTGGGACCTAAACCGGCATACACTACCCTATGAAACAGACGGGGTTGTAGTGAAGGTAAATAATTTACAGCTGCAGGAAGAATTGGGATATACGGCCAAATCTCCCCGTTGGGCCCTGGCGTATAAGTTTAAAACCGAACAGGCCAGCACCATACTCGAGGAAATCACATACCAGGTTGGTCGTACAGGGGCCATTACCCCAGTGGCCAATCTTACGCCGGTCTTATTGGCAGGAACTACTGTAAAAAGGGCCTCACTACACAATGCAGATCAAATTTCAAAGCTGGATATCCGGGAAGGTGATACGGTTTATGTTGAAAAAGGGGGAGAGATCATCCCAAAGATCGTAGGAGTGGATCTAAGCGAACGCCCTGCCCATTCCATTCCAACGACCTACATACAGTATTGTCCTGAATGCGGAACGGAACTTGAGCGACAAGAAGGGGAAGCACAGCATTTTTGCCCCAATTATTCCGGATGTCCACCTCAAATTACTGGCCGGATACAGCATTTCATTTCCAGAAAAGCAATGGATATAGAAGGTTTGGGGGCAGAAACCGTCGAATTGTTGTTCAAGGAAGGTCTTATCGAAAATTATGCAGATCTATATACGTTGAGCAGGGATGAAGTGATACCACTGGAACGGATGGCAGAAAAATCGGCCGATAATTTGGTGCAGGGAATTGCAGCATCGGTCAACATCCCCTTCGAGCGTGTGTTATTTGCTCTGGGGATACGGTTTGTAGGTGAAACTGTGGCTAAAGTATTAGCAAAAGCCTATAAGAACATAGATGCCCTTATGGCTGCCAGTGTGGAAGAGCTAATCCAGGTGAATGAGATCGGCGACCGTATTGCGGAAAGTGTGGTCTCTTTCTTCAATGATAAAAAAAATAATGAAATAATAACCCGGTTAAAAGGATATGGCCTTCAATTTTCGCTAACGGAAGAACAGTTATTGAACCAGTCTGATATCTTGAAGGGACAAACTTTTGTGGTTTCTGGTGTTTTTGAAAAATTGGAGCGTACAGAACTTAAGAAACTGATAGAAGATAATGGGGGAAAGGTTAGTTCTTCCATTTCTTCGAAGACCTCCTTCCTGGTTGCCGGGGCCAATATGGGACCCAGCAAAAAAACGAAAGCGGAAGCATTGGGTGTCCCTATTATTTCCGAGGACGAGTTTTTAGATAAAGTAAAATAAGATCAGGACATGTTTAATTAGGTCTTAAGATGGAGTATCCACAGAGTTTTACGGCATTTAAGGAGTTGGTTGATGCACAGGACCAACCACCTGCATATTGGTCTAAAGAACTGTCTTCTTTATGGTGGGATGCAAAAGGTGACTGGCACAAAGCACACGATTGTATTGAAGCTTTGGATACTACTACTGCCAGTCTAATCCACGGCTATTTACATCGTAAGGAAGGCGATTCCTGGAATGCAGGATATTGGTATAAACGTGCCAATCGTTCAATACCTTCTCTCACGCTAGACGAAGAATTTATTTCCATTGTTACTGAGCTGCTGAAGCCCTAAGTGGTCTTTAAAACAATATGATATCTCGGCCATAGTCGGAGAAGAATCCGGAATGCCCGTGAAATGAATTCCGTAGGCTCACCTTGGTCGTGTTAAAAAAAGACATATGGGCCTATCGTACACCTATTATACTTGTAGTTTTCATTTTGATCTTAATCGATCACACATCCTATTAAATGTACGTTTAACAAGCAGTTCCTGCTGATTTATACCGTAATGGAAACCCCCTTGTATTCTTTACCGGATTGGGCGTCAAAATAAAAGTCAATCCTGCCCAGATTAATACCGTAGCACCCAACCTGATTTACCAAAACAGATTCATCATTTTTGTTGCGATGCACTACAGGGCGTTCCAGAAAAGTATGCGTATGGCCCCCAATGATCAAATCAATATTCTCTGTCTTATTTGCCAAAAGGACATCACTCGGAATCTGTGTATCGTTCTTATATTCGTATCCCAGATGTGAAAGACAGATTACCAGATCGCAACGCTCCTCATTCTTCAGGATCCGACTCATATCCTGTGCAATTTCAATGGGATTCAAATAAACGGTTTCTTTATAAAGTTTTTTTGTAACCAATCCGTCCAGTTCAATACCCAGGCCGAACACGCCTATTTTTATTCCATCGACCACATAGATCTTATAAGGCTCCACAAAACCGTTTAAAACCGTATTTGAGAAATCATAATTGGCCGATAAGAACTGGAATTTTGCATACGGCATTTGTGCCAACAGGCCGTCGATACCATTATCAAAATCGTGATTTCCTATGGTAGCCGCATCATAACGCA
>CALZFZ010000185.1 GCA_945786965.1 uncultured Muriicola sp.
AAACCGGGGAACTCATTCCCATGGAGCGGGTTCAGAAAATTAAGGAATCGGCTAATTTCCAGGAAGGTATGGCCACTTTGCGACAGCTGAGTTTTGGGTTCCTTGACATGTTCTGGCATGGAAAGGATCCTTCCAATGTTGAAAATGTAAAGCACTATGAACAGGAAGCTTTTAGCGGCACCCAATTACTACCAGATACGCCGGTAACATGCATGAGCACTTCTTTTTCACATATCTTTCAAGGAGGTTATTCTTCGGGCTATTACAGCTACAAATGGGCCGAGGTTCTGGATGCCGATGCCTTTGCCTACTTTAAGGAAAAGGGCTTGTTTAATCAGGAAGTGGCCTTAAAATTCAAGGACCACGTTTTATCAAAAGGGGGTACGGACAAACCCATGATTCTATACAAGAATTTCCGGGGAAGTGAACCCAATATAGAAGCCCTTTTAGAACGAGCAGGACTCCTTAAGAAAACAGGCTAATTTTTGGATGCTGCCAAATAGGCGTCATAACCACCTTCAAGATCAATAGCCGTATACCCAGAGGAATTCAACAGTTCGGCTGCACTGCCACTCCGACCACCTATTTTGCAGTACACATAGATGGTTTTAGTTTTTGGCATCCCTTCAATTTGTTTCATGAAGTCCTCTTCGTACCAATTGATGTTGATGGCATTATCCAGATGACCTTCCGCAAATTCTTCCGGGGTCCTCACATCGAGCAAGGTAGCATTTTCCAAATCGGCTTGTGAAAATTCGGTGATCGGTATTGATTTAACCTCACTCTTGCATCCTATTAGAAATAACAGTAAAATCGGTGCTAAAATAATTTTTTTCATTGTCTTTGAGTTAATTTGCAAAGTTAGACTATTTCGTCAAAATTCCTTTATTTTTGACAAGTATAATTATAGCATGTCTGAAAATAAGCTACATCCACATACCTGGGTAGACCAGTATGCCAATTACCTTTTTAACTATGCAATAGCGAGGGTAAACGATGCAGAAGTGGCCAAAGACTTGATCCAGGAAACATTTTTTGCCGGGCTTAAATCGGCAGAAAATTATATGGGGGCTGCCACGGAACGCACATGGCTTATTGCCATTTTAAAGCGTAAGATCATTGATCACTACCGAAAGATCAATTCAAAAAAAGGAAAGGCAGAAATTCGGATGCAGTATAAGGCCAATACTGAATCTGAAGGTGACTGGCTCGAAGAACAGGTTGCCGATCCCTTTAGCCTTCAGGAAAACGATGCCCTTGAAAATGAAGAATTAGGACTGGCCATTCAGGATTGTATCGATACATTACCTGAAAAACAACATCTTGTTTTCACCATGAAAACAATTCGCGGACTTTCTACCGAAGACATTTGTAATGAACTAAATATAAATCCGTCTAACCTCTGGGTAATGATCCATAGAGCACGTACCGCTTTAATGGGCTGCCTGAATGAAAATTGGTTTAAGTTATGATCTCTTGCGACGAAGCTGTACATATTTGTAACAAATCCCAATACAGGGAGGCTACCTTATTTGAAAAACTCAGGCTGAAGTTGCATATTTTAATTTGTAAATCCTGTTCCGTTTTTTCGAAAAAGAATAAAAAACTCACCGTACTATGTGACAAAGCCCATTTGCATGCCCTGAGTGAATCGGATAAGAAAACCCTTCAGAAACAAATCCAGGACCGCCTTTAAGCGGTTAAAATCCATAGCAAACCAGCCCAAAAGATAGGGAGGCCTTCCACCCAAAAAGAAGAAAAATAAGTTGTCTGATGTTTTGGTGTGATCAGCATCAAAAGAAACAGTACCAGTGCAACCAACGCCTTCGTGTATAACTCCATGAACATTAAAGAGTCTTTGAAATAAGTCAGCACAAAAAAGAACAGGGTCAAAAGAATACCTACAATTCGCGTGTTTTTAATACCAATTCGCTGAGGTAAGGTTTGCAGAGCTGTATGGTCCGTTTCCAGATCCCGGATCTCAAAGGGGATCATTAAGACCAGAATGATAAAAAGTCGTTGTAAACTTTCGATATATACATCCCAGCTAAAAGATAGATCCGCTTGAAGAATTGGTAAAATTGCCGTGGTTCCCGTCCACACCAGGCCAACAATAATAATTTTCAAAATTCCCAGACTTCTTAAATTCTTTGTGCTTGGCAATAAAGGCAATGCATAAAGCGCTACAAATACTCCTAAGAGCAGCAATACTATCCATACTTCTGCTGGCAAGAAAAAAGCAAAATAACCAGCGGCTAAAAATGCCATAAAACTGAAAATCTGAATTCTTATCTGATACGAATTCGACACAAAAAAATACTTTTTAGCTTCTACCCCGTATTTGATGAAATTATAGCTGGGAATGGTTCCTAAAAACAGAAAAAGTACTAGATTTTTATCTAGTGGAATGTTTAAGTATATTGTTGTGATATACACAAAAGAAACTACGGCTAAAGCAACGTGTATACTGGCTTTAATATAAAATTTAAATATTTGAAGGAACCACTTCATTAAACAAATGTATATAAACTGTTTATAAGCTTTCTTTTTGGTTAAAAACTTTGTAGCCACCCTGCCATAAATTGTCCATTATACGGGAATAAATACCTAATTTTGTGCTCCATAAAAGCTTTACAAATAAGGTCTGGAATATGAATACAGAATCATTTGCATTACGTCACATAGGAATTCGGGACGAGGAACTTCCCGGAATGTTGAAAACCATTGGATTAGCCAGTTTAGACGAACTTATATTGGAGACCATCCCTCAAGATATCCGGCTAAGGGAAGACTTGCCTTTAGGAGATCCCATGAGTGAACATGATTTTTTAAATCATATCCATGCCCTTTCTAGAAAGAACAGTGTATTCAAATCCTATATCGGTCTTGGATACCATGAAAGCATAACTCCTTCCGTAATAAAAAGAAATATTTTAGAGAATCCGGGGTGGTATACCGCCTATACCCCATATCAGGCTGAAATAGCCCAGGGACGCCTCGAGGCTTTGCTAAATTTTCAAACCATGATCTGTGATCTTACCGGGATGGAACTTGCAAACGCTTCACTCCTGGATGAAAGTACCGCGGCAGCTGAGGCAATGACCATGCTGTTCGATGTGAGAAGCAGAGAACAAAAGAAAAATAACGTGGTTAAATTCTTTGTATCTGAAGAGGTGTTGCCGCAAACCCTATCCCTACTGCAAACAAGATCGAAACCTCTGGGGATAGATTTAGTTGTTGGTGATCATCAGGATTTTGATTTTGGCACATCCTTTTTTGGGGCTTTATTGCAGTATCCCGGTAAATATGGTCAGCTATTTGACTATGGCTCTTTTGTTACCAAAGCGCAGGAAAATGAGATAAAAGTCGCAGTTGCTGCCGATATTTTAAGCCTTGTAAAACTGGTTCCTCCCGGTGAATTCGGTGCAGATGTGGTGGTAGGTACAACACAGCGATTTGGAATTCCTTTAGGTTATGGGGGTCCACATGCCGCGTATTTTGCGACCAAAGAAATCTATAAGCGCAACATCCCCGGACGTATTATTGGGGTTACCAAAGATACGGATGGCGCACCTGCATTGCGTATGGCATTGCAGACAAGGGAACAGCATATTAAGCGAGACAAGGCCACTTCTAACATTTGTACGGCTCAGGTACTTTTGGCGGTTATGGCAGGTGCCTACGCGGTATACCATGGCCCTAAAGGGCTTACCTACATCGCGAATAAAGTACATAGCACAACGGTGGCTTTGGCAGATGGTTTGGAGAAAATGGGTATCTATCAAATGAATACTTCCTATTTTGATACCATCCTGGTCAAGGCCAATGCCGACATGCTTCGAACAGAAGCCGAAAAGCACGGGCTTAATTTCTTATATGTAGACAAGGAGACCATCTCCATTTCACTCAACGAAGCAACGTCTCTCAAAGATGTTCAGAATATTCTAACTGTTTTCTCCAACGCTTTAGGTAAAAAAGCCTTAAAAATCGATTTGCCGGGGAATAGTTCTGCGATCCCGAATGGGCTCCAGCGCAAAACCGGGTTCATGGATCACGAAGTATTTAATTCGTTTCATTCCGAGACGGAGTTAATGCGCTATCTAAAAAAACTGGAACGTAAAGATCTGGCCCTGAACCATTCCATGATCTCATTAGGGTCGTGCACCATGAAACTTAATGCTGCAACGGAAATGTTACCCTTGAGTATGCCCGAATGGGGAAATATACATCCGTTCGTGCCTGTAAAACAGGCCGAAGGTTACCAGCAAATATTACGGGAGTTGGAAAAAGAGCTAACGGTAATTACAGGTTTTGCCGCTACTTCCCTACAGCCCAATTCAGGGGCACAAGGCGAATACGCCGGATTAATGACGATTAGAGCCTATCATGAATCAAAAGGTGAAGCCCACAGAAATATTTGTATCATCCCGGCGTCAGCTCATGGTACCAATCCCGCGTCGGCAGTGATGGCAGGAATGAAGGTGGTTGTTACCAAGACAGATGCGCAAGGAAACATTGATATTGCCGACCTTGAAGAAAAAATACTACTTCATTCAGATCAACTGGCTGCGCTTATGGTGACCTATCCTTCTACACATGGTGTATTTGAGTCCTCTATCCGGAAGATCACCAAAATGATTCATGATCATGGCGGACAGGTATATATGGACGGTGCCAATATGAATGCACAGGTAGGATTAACAAATCCGGCTATAATCGGGGCAGACGTTTGCCATCTTAATTTACATAAAACCTTTGCTATCCCACATGGCGGAGGAGGCCCAGGTGTTGGTCCTATTTGTGTGGCAAAACAATTGGTTCCATTTCTGCCCGGGAATCCGGTAATAAAAACCGGGGGAGATAAAGCCATTACTGCTATTTCAGCAGCTCCCTGGGGAAGTGCCTTGGTGTGTCTTATATCCTATGGGTATATTAAAATGCTGGGGGCTCAGGGATTAAAAAGAGCTACGGAAATTGCCATCCTCAATGCCAATTACATAAAACAACGTTTGCAAGGAAAGTTCGACGTTTTATACACCGGTGAAAAAGGTCGGGCTGCGCACGAAATGATCATAGATTGCCGACCATTTAAACAAAAGGACATCGAAGTAACGGACATTGCAAAGCGGCTTATGGATTACGGTTTCCACGCACCTACAGTCTCCTTTCCGGTTGCAGGCACCATGATGATAGAGCCCACAGAAAGTGAAAGCTTGTCCGAATTGGACCGATTTTGTGACGCCATGATCTCCATAAGACAGGAAATTGATGAGGCCACTACAGAGGATACTGATAATGTCCTTAAAAATGCCCCTCATACCCTAAATATGGTAACCAAAGACGAATGGGTATATCCTTATAGTCGGGAAAAAGCGGCATTTCCTTTACCCTATGTGTCTGATAACAAATTTTGGCCAAGTATCCGAAGGGTTGATGAGGCCTATGGAGATCGTAATTTGATATGCACCTGTGCACCTATAGAAGCATATGCAGAGGCAGAGTAATTTACTATTTACCAATCTTTTATAGCTAAGAAACGCTCGTTTTTCAATTTGATAAACAACCTACGATCCATTGAACATCGTAATTAAAATCAATATAATTTACCTATTAGGGCTGGATTTGAGTATATTTCTAATATAAAATCAAGTTTAGTATTATGAGTATTGGAATTACCGGAAACGGAAGCTACATCCCCCAAGTCTTAGTTCCTAACGAAGCGTTTGAAGATAACCAATTTTTAAACAGTGATGGAACTACCTTTCAACAGTCCAATTCAGTTATTATTGAGAAGTTCAAGGCCATTACTGGGATCTACGAAAGACGTTATGCAAAAAACGAATTTAATACTTCCGATCTTGCTTATTTTGCAGCTCAGAATGCCATTGAAGATGCAAACATTGATGCAGAGGAGATAGATTATATTATTTTTGCCCATAATTTTGGAGATGTTTCTTATGGATCTACCCAGGGTAATACCTTGCCAAGTTTAGCTACCCGTGTTAAAAATCACCTGAAAATTAAAAACCCAAAGTGCGTTGCATATGATATGCTTTTTGGATGTCCAGGTTGGGTAGAGGGCGTCATCCAGGCCTATGCCTTCATAAAAAGTGGCATGGCAAAAAAATGTTTGGTGATCGGGGCAGAGACGTTGTCTCGTGTTGTTGACCCTCATGACAGGGACTCCATGATCTACTCAGATGGTGCAGGCGCATGCATTGTTGAAGAAAAAGAAGGTGCCGGCGAAATACTGGCACATAATTCAGCTACCTATGCCAATGAAGAGGCCTATTTTTTATTTCATGGTTCTTCTTATCATCAGGAGATACCGGATGACCTTCGTTACATAAAGATGTACGGCCGCAAAATTTATGAATTTGCCATAACTTATGTGCCGGGTGCTATAAAAGAGTGCCTGGATAAAAGTGGTGTCCCTATAGAAGACGTTAAAAAAATATTTATCCACCAGGCCAACGAAAAGATGGATGAAGCCATTATTAAGCGGTTCTACGGCCTACATAAAAAGGATATGCCTGAACATATCATGCCCATGAACATCCATGAAATGGGGAATAGTTCCGTTGCTACCGTACCAACGCTTTTCGATATGGTAAAACGAGGAAAAATGGAAAATCATCATATACAAAAAGGAGATGTTGTTATCTTTGCCAGTGTAGGCGCTGGGATGAACATCAACGCCATTGTTTATAGATGCTAATTAATGTACGAAAAGACATTTCCTAAGAAACGATATAAGAACACCCTCTCTTTTCTGAAAAAACATATTTCCGATTCCGAAACCATACTGGATTTAGGATTGGAGAATCCATTTTCGCAAATTATGCGGGAAAATGGGTATAGCGTAGAAAATACCTGGGGCGAAGATCTTGATCTTGATTTTTCAGAAATACAATCCTCGAATGCTAAGGTGGTCACAGCCTTCGAAATATTTGAACATCTGGTGGCTCCATTTAATGTGCTGTCCCGGATCAAAGCCGATAAATTGGTTGCCAGTATCCCTTTAAAACTTTGGTTTTCTGCTGCATATCGGAGTAAAACCGATGAATGGGACCGGCATTATCACGAGTTTGAAGACTGGCAGTTCGACTGGCTTCTGGAGAAATCTGGTTGGGTCATTAAAGACCGGGCCAAGTGGACCAATCCTGTCAATAAAATTGGCATAAGGCCTCTATTGCGGAGGTTTACCCCTCGGTATTATGTTGTATACGCCGAACGAAAAAAAGACCACAAGTAAAAGGTTGAATTGAAAATAAGCTCTTACTAACTTAATTCCAAGAGAACCAAATTTTGAACTACTACATCATAATACCTGCGCATAATGAAGAAGCTTTTCTTGAGGATGCGCTCCAAAGTATTATCAAACAAAGTTTGGCCCCTAAAAAAGTAGTGATCGTAAACGATAATTCATCAGATGGTACGAGTCATATCATTGATACCTATTGTTCCAAATATAACCACATAAAAGGCGTAAATGCCCTGTCCTCTGACCAGCACATGCCGGGGAGCAAAGTAATTACGGCATTTAATAAAGGATTGGCCTTGCTTGATGAGAATTATGATTTTATAGTAAAATTAGATGCGGACGTTATTCTCCCGGAAAACTATTTCAAGAAAATAGCCCAAATTTTTACTGCATCAGAAAAAGTAGGTATTGCCGGTGGCTTTGCCTATGAAAAAACACCGGATGGAAAATGGGAGTTAAATCACCCTATGGATAAAAATCATGTACGCGGTGCGTTTAAGTCGTATTCCAAAGCCTGTTTTACGGCAATGGGCGGACTCAGAACAGCCATGGGTTGGGATACCGTTGACGAGCTTTTAGCACAGTACCATCAGTTCGAAATTGTCACCGACCCCACACTTAAGGTAAAACATCAGCGACCCATAGGAAAAGCTTACAACAAAAAAGCCCGTTTATCGCAAGGAAGGGCTATGTACCTGATGAGGTACGGTCTATTGATCTCTGTTATTGCATCCCTTAAAATGGCCTGGAAACAAGGAAAATTTAAAATTATCCGGGATAACCTGGCAGGCTATTGGCGCGTCAGAAAGGATAAGATCGCTTATATAGTTACTCCCGAAGAAGGGAACTTTATCCGTCGATTGCGCTGGCGAAATATCCTCAATAAATTAATCTAGAACCTGGACAATAGGGCTCCCTGTAGTACCATTGGGAAAGGCTATTCCGAGCATTGACGCCAAAGTTGGTGCAATATCAGGACTCTCTGTCCGGGCTACGGTACTTCCTTTTTTAATACCTTTTCCAAAAAAGAGCAATGGAACATGAGTATCATAGATATAGGGCGATCCATGGGTTGAACCCGTTTCCGGATAATAAACCACGGCAGGGTCAAGCACCAATAAGACATCGCCGGAGCGCTTTTGGTTGTAACCGTTTTGAAGAATAGACGGGATCCCTTTAGTATATTCATTTTGAACCATTTGATAACCGGTATATACACTGCTTATTCCATCATACGTCAACAATTCCCGTGCAATAGATTCCTGTACTTCTTTTATTTCAAGGTCGAGATTCCTAATGACAGCATGATCAAGAAAAAACTGAGCATTGCTGTAATTCTTTATCAGGTTGACTTCCCCATAGGTATTGGCTAAAAATTCTTTAAACTTTGCCGACATGGTCTGGGAATCCATGTATCCGGCCGGAACTTTTTGATCTCGAAGATATGCCGGCACATCTACCGCACCATGATCTGCCGTTAAAAAAACGAGATATTCGCCTTCGCCAATTTCTTTGTCGAGGGCTTTCAATAACCTTTCTATATCTTCATCGAGTCGTAGATAGGTGTCCTGAATTTCTTTTGAATTCACTCCAAATTGATGCCCCACATAGTCGGTACTGGAGTAACTTATCGCTAAAAAATCTGGCGTATCATCTGCACCCAATTTCTCCCCATCCAAAGCCGCTAAAGCAAAATCCGTTGTGATACTATTACCATAAGGCGTTCCTTTGAAAATATCGAACTGGCTGTTATAATCCCAGATCGCAGGAAGATTATGTGGAAATACAGGAGCGGTTTCACCTCCGAAAAGGCCTTCATAAATATTGTCGTCAGAACCACTTTCCACATAGGTTTTAATATCCCTCAGCGTATTCCAGGGTTTCTTGTACTTTTCTACACTGTTCGATTTATTAAAATTTTCAACCCATTTTGGCAAATCGGTAAGGTAATACGTGCTCGTGATCCAATTCCCTTCAACCCCACCGTGAAACCAATAGGCTGCGTTCGCCATATGTCCTCCAGGAAGCACAGCTCCCCTATCTTTTAAAGCTATGGCAATTACTTTTCCCTTCATTTGTGTATGCAACCGCAATTCATCCGTAATGGTAGAAACCGTCATCCGGTAAGGCGACATTTTACCCGTATCTGCCAGGGTTCCTACGGAATTATACGAATTGTCCGAAGCACAATAGACTATTCTTCCTTCCACTTTATCGTACCAACTATTTCCAATGATCCCATGTACAGATGGAGTGCTCCCTGTATAAACGGAAGTATGACCGGGTCCCGTGCTGGTTGGTGTATAGTTGAAGTGGTTATTCTTGCAATTATATCCGTCTTTTACCAATCGTTTAAAACCACCTTCACCATAATGGTCCCAGAATCTGGTTAGGAAGTCATATCTCATTTGATCTACCACAATACCAACAACCAATTTAGGAGATGTCTTAATTTCCGTATTAGAACTTTCCGAAGTGCTTTTGGTTTCGCGATTTTGAGCTTGTAAGGGGAATGTTATTACACTGAGGAGGATAACAAGAAGTAACAGCGTATTCTTTACATTTTTCATAAAACAAACTTAGTTTACAAAAATAATTAATTAAACTCTTTAAATTTCAATTCAAGGGCATATGAATGTTAATATTGTTATTTTTACCGCAAGAAGCCTATTACTTCATCCATGAATTATTTATCATCTATTGGCAGCTATTCTATAATGGTTCGCGAGGTTTTTAAAAAACCTACCAAGTGGCCTATAATGAAATCCCTGATCTTAAAAGAAATAGATGAACTGATCTACGGATCTATGGGAATCATTATTTTTATCTCCTTTTTTATCGGAGGGGTTGTGGCCATACAAACTGCCTTGAATATAAGCAATCCTCTAATACCCCGCAATCTAATTGGTTTTGCTACCCGTCAATCGGTGATATTGGAATTTGCTCCCACGTTCACATCTATCATCATGGCAGGAAAAGTAGGGTCGTATATCACCTCCAGTATTGGAACCATGCGTGTGACAGAACAAATAGATGCTCTTGAGGTTATGGGGGTTAACTCGCTGAATTACCTGGTGTTTCCTAAGATAATAGCCATGTTCATGTACCCGTTTGCAGTGGCCATAGCAATGTACGTTGGTATCTTTGGCGGATGGATCGCAGGCGTTTTTGGGGGATTCAGTTCCAGTGCCGACTTTGTGGAAGGCCTGCAGTTAGATTTCATTCCTTTTCACGTAACTTATTCCTTTATTAAGTCTGTTGTTTTTGCCTTTGTCATTGCAACGATACCATCGTACCATGGTTATTATATGAAGGGAGGAGCTTTAGAGGTAGGTAAGGCTAGTACAACGGCTTTTGTTTGGACCAGTGTGGTCATCATTATATTGAATTATGTGCTTACTCAATTACTGTTAGGCTAATGATAGAAGTAAAGAATTTACATAAGTCGTTTGGAGATGCCCATGTACTAAAGGGGATCACGACCACTTTTGAAAAAGGTAAGACCAATCTGATCATAGGCCAAAGTGGTTCGGGAAAGACTGTTTTTATCAAATGTCTTTTAGGCCTTTTTGTACCGGACGAAGGCATCATTAGTTATGATGGCAAGATCTACTCAGAACTTACGAGCAGAGAAAGACGCGACCTTCGGCAAGAAATGGGCATGGTCTTTCAGGGAAGTGCCTTATTCGATTCTATGACCGTAGAAGGTAATGTAATGTTCCCTCTAGACATGTTTACCAAGCAGTCTAAATCTGAAATGCTGGATCGGGTAAATTTTGTATTAAAACGGGTAAATCTTGAAGATGCAAATCAGAAATATCCATCGGAACTATCCGGGGGGATGCAGAAAAGAGTGGCCATTGCCAGGGCCATAGTAATGAATCCAAAATACCTGTTTTGTGACGAACCCAATTCGGGTTTAGATCCAAAAACCGCCATTTTGATCGACAATTTGATCCAGGAGATCACTCAGGAATACGATATAACCACGGTCATTAACAGCCACGATATGAATTCCGTCATGGAGATTGGTGAAAAAATAATATTCCTGAAAGATGGCATAAAAGAATGGGAAGGCTCTAACAAAGAGATCTTCAAAACCGACAACGCCGCTGTAACCAACTTTGTCTATTCTTCGGAGCTCTTTAAAAAAGTAAGGCAGATGTATATTGAAGAGCGAAATTAGTTATTCCACGATTTCAATTGAACCTTGTCATTCTTCAACCGAAGTTTTAACCAATCATTGAGTTTTTTAGAATCCGATTGAATTTTATCGGTATCGGAAGGGTCTTTCCATTGTACCTCGAAGGTGGGAATGGTATCTATTTTACTAAAATCTGTGGTGATGACATACGAAAATGCCAACGCAGACAGATTATCATAATTAGCCTTGGCCTCTGCGCTGATATCCTGAAAGGGAATTTGTCTTGATGCAAATTTACTGAGATTTGCTAGTTCACCTTCCAATACACGAATGCGATCGTCCTTATTCTGCAGTTCGGCCTTTTTAGCTTCGTACAATTCATTTACGTAGTTAAACTTTTCTTCAGAATCGTCCCTTCCGCCCTGCAATATCTTTAATTCCGCATCCTGCAGTTTGGAAAATTTATTTTTTTGATTTCTCCAGGTATCGATTACATTTTCAGGAATAATTTCATCCCCCATTGTCACCAAAGAAATGGTAGACGCACCATCCGGATTGTAATTTAGCTCCGTTAGGTTATCCATAAAACGGCCTCTGTCTTTGAACTGATATATCCCAATAGTTTCACGGATCAATTCATTTGCCTGGTTCATAAAGCGGGATTCCTGAAAGACATTGTAGAATGTAAATCCGGCTGGGATCATAACAAGCAAAGCCACCAGGGAAGCAATTCTCGCGGTTCGTCTTCTTCGTAAAGAATTTGCATACTTCACCATGGGAAAGCGCAGTATTTTGAGCACCAGGAAGGTGGCCAGCCCAATAAAAATAGTATTTATGACAAAGAGGTACATGGCACCAGCTGCGAAATTGAAATTACCGATCGCCAGGCCAAAGCCTACAGTACACAATGGAGGCATCAATGCAGTGGCAATGGCCACCCCATAAATTACACTTGCGATAGTACCCTTTTTAGCTCGTGCTATAACAAGCGCCAGGCCGCCAAAAAAAGCGATGAGCACATCACGTATATCCGGCTTGGTACGCGCCAGCAATTCGGATGATTCATCCCTTAATGGAAAAAACTCAAAGAACAGATAGGCGGTTAAAACACTCAATATAACCATGACCGCGAAATTCTTGATGGAGCGTCGAAGTGTATCAATATCATTTACGGCCAATGAAAGTCCCATCCCTAATATAGGACCCATCAGGGGGCTTATTAACATAGCCCCAATTACCACAGCCGTAGAATTCGCATTAAGTCCTATCGATGCTATGAATATAGAGCACACCAATATCCAAGCCGTATGCCCTTTAAAAGGGATATCGGCTATAATGGCTTCCTTGGTACCCTCCCTATCGGTATTCTTGCGAATGTCCAGTAATTCAGACAAGAAACTTCGGATGGTCCCCACGAAACCCTTAAATTCTTTCTTTACCTCCTCTGCGGATTCCAGTTCATCATTAGGAGTCGTATTCCTGTCCTTAAATGAATTCTCTGCCATAGTTAAATGTATTGATCTCCGTATATTTCTTTGGCCTTGGCAACGATCGCTTTTATATCCTGTTCTTTAGACTTAGGCACTATCAACAAGACATCTTCTTTATCTACAATGATATAATCTTTTAAGCTGTCTATAACAGCTAATTTCCCTTTTGGCAAGCGCACCATATTTCTTTCAGCCTCTATT
>CALZFZ010000186.1 GCA_945786965.1 uncultured Muriicola sp.
AAGCAGAAAAAAAACAGCTGGCATTCGCTAAGTTGAACAACTGCCCGACATCGCCCCGGAAAATGCGTTTAGTCGCAGATTTGGTACGTGGTGCTGAGGTAGAAAAGGCACTTGCTATCTTACGATTTAATCCTAAAGAGGCTTCCCGCAGGTTAGAGAAACTTTTGCTATCCGCGATAGCAAACTGGCAGTCAAAAAATGAAGAAGCCAATATTGAAGATGCAGACCTTTTTGTAAAGGAGATTACAGTAGACAGTGGACGGATGCTAAAAAGACTTAGGCCGGCACCTCAGGGTAGAGCACACAGAATTAGAAAACGTTCCAACCATGTAACCTTGGTTTTAGGAGCTAACAATAATACAGAAGCTTAGTATGGGACAAAAAACGAATCCAATAGGAAATCGGTTGGGTATCATCAGAGGATGGGAATCTAACTGGTATGGAGGCAATGATTATGGCGATAAACTAGCCGAGGATGATAAGATCCGAAAGTATATTCACGCACGTTTGGCTAAAGCCAGTGTGTCCAGAGTAATTATTGAGCGTACCCTAAAACTAATCACTGTAACGATCACTACTGCAAGACCGGGGATCATTATTGGTAAAGGAGGTCAGGAAGTAGATAAGCTTAAGGAAGAACTTAAAAAGATTACAGACAAGGAAGTACAGATCAATATTTTTGAAATCAAGAGACCTGAGGTAGATAGTAACCTGGTAGCTGCCAGTATAGCCCGCCAGATAGAAAACAGGATTTCATACAGGCGTGCCATGAAAATGGCCATTGCAGCCGCCATGCGTATGAATGCCGAAGGGATCAAAATACAAATATCAGGGAGACTTAACGGAGCTGAAATGGCCCGTTCAGAATCTTATAAGGAAGGAAGAATTCCACTATCAACGTTCAGGGCCGATATTGACTACGCATTGGAAGAGGCTCATACAACCTACGGTAGGTTGGGGATAAAGGTATGGATCATGAAAGGTGAAGTGTACGGTAAAAGAGATCTTTCTCCACTAGTTGGAATGTCTAAAGGACAGGGAAAAGATAAGTCCGATCACGGAAAGAAACGTAGAAGAAAGTAATTATTAAAGTAGAAGGAAGAAATGTTACAGCCAAAAAGAACCAAGTTTCGTAAAGCACAGAAGGGCCGCATGAAAGGCAATTCCGGAAGGGGAAATCAGCTCTCCAACGGTATGTTTGGTATAAAGTCTATGGATTCTTGCTTTATTACCTCCCGTCAGATCGAGGCAGCGCGTATTGCAGCTACCCGGTATATGAAGAGACAGGGACAATTATGGATCAAAATATTTCCAGATAAACCTATAACAAAGAAACCTTTGGAGGTTCGTATGGGGAAAGGAAAAGGAGCTCCTGAATATTTCGTAGCGGTTGTAAAACCGGGAAGAATTATGTTCGAAGTAGCGGGTGTGCCTTTAGATATAGCACAGGAAGCATTGCGTTTGGCTGCGCAAAAATTACCTGTAAAAACAAAATTTGTAGTGGCTAGAGATTACGACGCCGCATAATTTTTATTGATAAGGATCATGAAACAATCAGAAATAATAGAATTATCGGTAGAAGAATTAAAGGAAAAAATGGCCCAATTCAAAAAGCAGCATGCAGATTTGAAAATGGCACATTCGGTAACGCCGCTTGAAAACCCGCTTCAGATAAGAAAAGCGAGAAGAACTGCAGCGAAATTGGCAACTGAATTAACAAAAAGGGAAAACCAATAATTGGTTCTGCTTTATGGAAAAAAGAAATTTAAGAAAAGAGAGAGTAGGGGTTGTAACCAGCAACAGAATGGAGAAATCAATAGTGGTTTCCTCAGTAAAGCGGGTAAAACACCCTATGTACGGTAAGTTCGTATTGCGGACAAAGAAATATGTTGCACACGATGAGACCAACGATTGCAATATTGGTGATACAGTAAAGATCATGGAAACAAGACCTTTAAGTAAAACCAAATGCTGGAGATTGGTTGAAATCCTTGAAAGAGCTAAATAATTATGTTACAGCAAGAATCTAAACTTAAAGTCGCAGACAACACCGGTGCTAAGGAAGTATTGACCATTCGTGTACTGGGAGGTACCAAAAGAAGATATGCTTCTGTGGGCGATAAGATTGTAGTTACGGTTAAAGAAGCTACACCTAATGGTGGCATTAAAAAAGGAGCTGTTTCAACAGCAGTGGTTGTGCGCACCAAGAAAGAAGTACGTAGACCAGATGGTTCGTACATCCGGTTCGATGACAATGCATGTGTTCTTTTGAATCCTACAGGTGAAATGAGAGGAACCAGGGTTTTTGGTCCGGTTGCAAGAGAGTTGAGAGACAAGCAGTTTATGAAAATAGTATCATTAGCTCCAGAGGTGCTATAATTATACAAGACAATGAAACTAAGAATAAAAACAGGGGATACTGTACGAGTGATAGCCGGAGACCATAAAGGTACCGAAGGCAAAGTAGTTACCGTAGACCGTGAAAAAAACAAGGCAATCGTAGAAGGGGCTAACATGGTTTCAAAACATGAGAAGCCAAGTGCACAGAATCCTCAGGGAGGGATCGTGAAGAAGGAAGCTCCTATTCATGTCTCTAATTTGTCACTTATAGACGCCAAGTCTGGTGAAACTACCCGGGTAGGTTTTGAGGTGAGAGATGGGAAGAAAGTACGATTTTCTAAAAAATCTAACGAAGTAATATAGTTATGGCTTACGTTCCAAGATTAAAGAAAGAATACCAGCAGCGCGTAATTAAAGCGCTTAAGGAAGAATTTGGTTACGACAATATAATGCAGGTTCCCAAATTGAAAAAAATTGTAGTAAGCAGAGGGGTTGGGGCCGCGGTCGCCGACAAGAAGCTTATAGATCATGCTGTAGATGAAATGACAATGATCACTGGACAGAAAGCAGTTTCTACCATTTCTAAAAAAGATGTGGCAGCCTTTAAATTAAGAAAAGGAATGCCCATTGGTGCAAAGGTTACCCTTCGAGGTGAGCGTATGTACGAGTTTTTAGACAGATTGGTGACCACTGCATTGCCAAGGGTTCGTGATTTTCAGGGCATACGTGCCACGGGTTTTGACGGAAGAGGCAATTATAATTTGGGTGTAACAGAACAGATTATCTTTCCTGAGATCAACATCGACAAGATCAACAGAATTAACGGAATGGATATCACTTTTGTGACATCTGCAGAGACCGATAAAGAAGCAAAATCATTGTTATCGGAACTGGGACTACCTTTTAAAAAGAATTAGTATGGCTAAAGAATCAATGAAAGCCCGTGAACGAAAAAGGGCAAAAACAGTAGCAAAATATGCAGCAAAGAGAAAGGCTTTGAAAGAAGCTGGCGATTACGAGGGACTGCAAAATTTGCCGAGAAATGCTTCTCCCGTGCGTATGCACAATCGTTGCAAATTAACGGGAAGACCCAAAGGGTACATGCGTACTTTTGGACTTTCAAGGGTAATGTTCAGGGAAATGGCCAATAAGGGATTGATCCCCGGGGTTAAAAAAGCAAGTTGGTAATACTATAAAAAGGAAAGAAGATGTTTACAGATCCTATAGCAGATTATTTAACAAGAGTGAGAAACGCCAGCAGCGCGGGTCACAGAGTAGTTGAAATACCAGCTTCCAATTTAAAGAAGGAGATAACCAAGATCTTGTTCGATCAGGGATATATCCTTAGCTATAAATTTGAAGACGATAAGGTTCAGGGTATAATAAAAATCGCATTGAAATACGATAGAAATACCAAAGAACCGGTAATTAAAAGGATACAACGTATAAGCAAACCTGGATTGCGTAAATATGCCAATCACGAGGAAATGCCACGCGTATTGAATGGCTTGGGAATTGCCATTGTTTCTACCTCACATGGGGTAATGACCAGCAAACAAGCCAAAAGAGATAATGTGGGTGGTGAAGTATTGTGTTACGTTTATTAATACGATTTAAAGTAAAAGAAAATGTCTAGAATAGGAAACAATCCGATAGCAATCCCAGAGGGAAGTTCCGTTGAGATCAATGAAAATATCATCTCAGTAAAAGGAAAGTTGGGAGAATTAACACAAGAATTCTCAGGAGTAGCTATTAAAGTAGAGGATGGACAGGTATGGGTAACCAGGCCTTCCGATTCAAAGGAACACAAAGCAAAGCATGGTCTTTACAGATCCTTGATATTTAATATGATCGAAGGTGTTTCTAAAGGATGGACAAAAGAATTAGAATTGGTAGGGGTAGGATACAGAGCCAGTAATCAAGGTCAAAAGTTAGATTTGGCATTGGGATTCTCGCATAATATTGTACTGGATCTGGCACCGGAAGTCAAAATAGAAACGACAGCCGAGAAAGGAAAGAACCCAACCATTAAGCTAACATCGCACGACAAGCAATTGGTAGGCCAAATTGCTGCAAAAATAAGATCGTTCCGCAAGCCTGAACCATACAAAGGGAAAGGCATCAAATTTGTGGGCGAGCAATTAAGAAGAAAAGCAGGTAAATCAGCATAAGAACTGTATTATGGGATTGTCAAAAACACATAGAAGAGAGCGCATCCGAAAAAGGATCAGAAAAGTTTCATTTGGTACTTCTGAAAGACCACGGTTGTCTATATACAGAAGTAACAAAGAGATTTATGCCCAGGTCATTGATGACAATAAGGGAGTTACCCTGGCTGCTGCTTCTTCAAGAGATAAAGAATTAAGTAAGGCAAAAGGCACTAAAATGGAAATTGCAACCCAGGTTGGAAAAGCTATTGCCGGGAAAGCCAAGAAAGCTGGAGTTGAAACCGTTGCATTTGACCGGGGAGGTAATTTATACCACGGAAGGGTTAAATCATTAGCGGAAGGTGCCAGAGAAGGTGGATTAAAATTTTAAATAATACTATGTACGGCAAATACAAAAATGTAGAAACTGTTAAACCTGGAGGCCTTGATTTAAAGGACCGTCTGGTAGGTGTTCAACGGGTAACCAAGGTAACAAAAGGTGGTAGAGCCTTTGGATTCTCTGCTATTGTGGTAGTTGGTAATGAAAATGGAGTAGTAGGTCATGGCCTTGGTAAATCTAAGGAAGTTGCAACGGCTATAGCGAAGGCAATAGAAGATGCAAAAAAGAACCTGATCCGTATTCCTTTGAACAAAGGAACACTTCCTCACGAGCAAAAAGGGAAATATGGTGGAGCACGTGTGTATATACAACCTGCTTCCCATGGTACAGGAGTAATTGCTGGAGGTGCTGTTAGGGCAGTACTGGAATCCGTAGGGGTGCAAGACGTATTGTCTAAATCCCAGGGTTCTTCTAACCCACATAATGTTGTGAAGGCCACATTTGATGCCTTGTTACAACTTAGAGATGCAAGAACAGTTGCCAAGCAGCGTGGCATAGCCATGGAAAAAGTATTTAAAGGATAAGGAAGTATGGCAAAGATTAAGGTAAAACAGGTAAAAAGCGGCATCAAAAGACCTCAGAATCAGAAGAGGACTTTAGAAGCATTAGGATTACGCAAGATTGGACAGGTTGTAGAACATGATGATACGCCCAACATTCTTGGAATGATCAATAAAGTTAAACATTTGGTTTCTACAGAAGAAGCTTAAGAAATTGTGTTGAGATGAATTTGAGTAATTTAAAACCAGCAGAAGGTTCTGTTCATAAGGCAGGAAAGACCATAGGAAGAGGACAAGGATCGGGTAAAGGCGGTACTGCCACCAGAGGGCATAAAGGTGCCAAATCTCGTTCGGGATATTCCAGAAAAGTCGGGTTCGAAGGAGGTCAAATGCCTTTGCAAAGACGTGTTCCTAAGTTTGGTTTTACCAATATCAACAGAAAAGAATACAGGGGTATCAATTTGGATACCTTACAGGAGTTGGTAGATAATGGCGCTGTGAAAGGCACCATTACCTTATCGGACCTTGTAGCCAACAGATTGGCTGGTAAAAACGAATTAGTAAAAATATTAGGAGGAGGCGAATTAAAGGCTTCCTTAAAGATATCAGTACATAAGTTTAGTGCTAGTGCCAAAAAAGCCATTGAGGCAGCAGGTGGTGAAGCAATAAATTTATAAGTGAGAAGATAGTATGAAGAAATTTTTTGAGATCATATCAAATATCTGGAAGATAGAGGAACTAAGGAACAGGATCTTGGTTACCCTTGGGTTACTTGTGGTGTATCGTTTTGGTGCACAGGTAGTACTTCCCGGCATTGATACCTCGCAATTGGCAGAATTATCTTCAAACACAGAACAGGGAATTTTAGGTATTTTAAATGCCTTTACCGGGGGCGCATTTGCAAATGCCTCTGTATTTGCATTAGGGATTATGCCCTATATCTCGGCTTCTATTGTGGTTCAGTTAATGGGTATCGCAGTTCCTTATCTTCAAAAATTGGATAAAGAAGGAGAGAGCGGTAGAAAAACAAAGAATCAAATTACCAGATGGTTAACCATCGGGATTTGTATAGTACAGGCTCCTGCGTATTTGTATAGCCTTGGCGCTTTGGGAGTACCAGACAGCGCATTTTTACTTGGAAAAGGACTTAATTTTATTGCTCCTTCCGTTATCATTTTGGTTACAGGCTGTGTATTTGCCATGTGGCTGGGAGAAAAGATCACGGATAAAGGTATTGGGAATGGAATATCCCTGCTTATCATGATAGGGATCATCGCTACATTGCCACAATCTTTTGTACAGGAAGCAATTACCCGCTGGGACGGTAATGGAGGCCCTATGTTGATCCTTGTAGAGGTAATATTGTGGTTTATTGTTATTCTACTAAGTGTGTTGCTGGTGATGGCCACACGGAGAATCCCGGTACAATATGCGCGGAGAACGGCTTCGGGAGGTTATGAAAAGAATGTAATGGGATCCAGACAATATATCCCGCTAAAACTGAATGCTTCCGGGGTAATGCCCATAATCTTTGCACAAGCCATTATGTTCGCACCAGGTTTGTTGGGAAGAACATTTAACGATACGGCAGTAGGGCAGTGGATGGAAGTACAATTCCAGGATATTTTTGGATTGGCTTATAACATTTTATTTGGTTTGCTAATTATCATATTTACCTTTTTCTATACCGCTATTACGGTTCCGACCAATAAAATGGCCGATGACCTTAAAAGAAGTGGTGGTTTTATTCCGGGGATCAGACCTGGAAAAGAAACAGGAAATTTTTTAGATAAGATTATGTCCTTGATCACGTTTCCAGGATCTATCTTTTTAGCATTGCTCGCAGTATTGCCTGCGGTAGTGGTGAAATTAATGGATATCCAGGCAGGATGGGCCCTCTTTTATGGCGGTACTTCCTTGTTGATCATGGTGGGGGTCGCCATAGATACCGTACAACAGGTAAATGCGTATTTGTTGAACAGGCATTATGACGGTTTGATGAAATCAGGAAAAAACAGAAAAGTAGCATAATATATGGCCAAACAAGCAGCTATAGAGCAAGATGGAAGTATCATTGAAGCATTATCCAATGCAATGTTCAGGGTTGAGTTGGAAAATGGTCATGTGGTAACCGCTCATATTTCAGGAAAAATGCGGATGCATTATATCAAATTATTGCCTGGTGATAAGGTAAAGCTTGAAATGAGCCCCTATGATTTAACCAAGGCCAGAATTACATATAGATATTAAGAAACTCGAAACATGAAAGTAAGAGCATCCATAAAAAAGAGAAGTGCCGAGTGCAAGATTGTGCGCAGAAAAGGCAGATTGTACGTAATTAATAAGAAGAATCCTAGATTCAAACAAAGACAAGGGTAATTATGGCAAGAATTGCAGGGGTAGATATACCCAAACAGAAAAGAGGAGTTATCGCACTTACCTATATCTTCGGAATAGGTAAAAGCCGTGCCCAGGAGATATTGGAGAAAGCCAAGGTAAATGCAGATACAAAGGTGTCTGACTGGAATGACGACGAAATTGGTCGCATCCGGGATATGGTCTCTTCATATAAAATAGAAGGTGAGTTGCGTTCAGAGAATCAGCTGAATATAAAGCGACTTATGGATATTGGTTGTTACCGAGGGATCCGACATAGATCTGGACTTCCATTACGTGGTCAGCGAACCAAAAACAATTCCAGAACCAGAAAAGGAAAAAGAAAAACAGTGGCCAACAAGAAGAAGGCAACTAAGTAATAAGGCGTAGTATGGCAAAGACAGGTACAAAAACAACGAAGAAACGCAAGGTAATTGTAGAATCTACCGGGGAAGCACATATTACCGCTTCCTTCAACAATATCATTATTTCCTTGACCAACAAAAAAGGGGATGTTATTTCATGGGCATCTGCTGGTAAAATGGGTTTCAGAGGATCTAAAAAAAATACACCCTACGCGGCTCAGATAGCCTCTGAAGAATGTGCAAAGACTGCGCATGAGGCTGGGTTGAGAAAAGTAAAGGTATATGTGAAAGGACCTGGAAATGGACGTGAATCGGCCATCAGAGCTTTACACAATTCAGGGATAGAAGTTACCGAAATCATTGATGTAACCCCAATGCCTCACAACGGATGCAGGCCCCCTAAAAGAAGACGAGTATAAATTATATAATTCCTTAAATAAATTCTCACAGAAAGTGTAGTTACGATTATCGAAGGATAAGCCTTAATTCATAATCACACTTTTAATTTTAAAAGAAGATGGCAAGATACACAGGACCAAAAACTAAAATCGCCCGGAAATTTGGAGAGGCGATATTCGGAGACGACAAGTCTTTTGATAAAAAGAATTACCCACCGGGGCAGCACGGTAATACCAGACGTCGTGGAAAGAAATCAGAATATGCGATTCAGTTAATGGAAAAGCAAAAGGCAAAATATACCTACGGTATTCTGGAAAAGCAGTTTAGAAATATATTTGCCAAGGCCAATAGAAGTAAAGGCGTAACTGGGGAGGTTTTATTACAACTTTGCGAATCGCGTTTGGATAATGTGGTTTACAGAATGGGTATCTCCAATTCCAGACGAGGTGCCAGACAATTGGTATCTCACAGGCACATTACTGTAAATGGGGAATTAGTAAATATTCCTTCGTACAGTTTAAAGGCGGGAGATGTAGTAGGAGTTAGAGTGAAGTCTAAGTCCTTACAGGCCATTGAGGATTCATTGGCTGCAAACAGCAGTGTTTATGAGTGGATTACCTGGAATACTGAAAAGAAGGAAGGTACATTTGTGGCAGTGCCAGAAAGATTGCAGATTCCTGAAAACATCAAAGAACAATTAATCGTTGAGTTATACTCTAAATAAACAACACATATCCGACTATGGCATTATTTAATTTTCAGAAACCCGATAAAGTTATAATGATAGATTCCTCAGATTTCGAAGGGAAATTTGAATTTCGCCCTTTGGAACCTGGTTATGGATTGACTGTTGGGAACGCACTTAGAAGAGTATTGCTTTCTTCTTTGGAAGGATTCGCGATTACTACTGTCAGAATAGATAAGGTAGAACACGAGTTCTCGATTATCGAAGGGGTAGTAGAAGATGTAACCGAAATTATCCTAAACTTAAAACAGGTTCGTTTCAAGCGACAGATCGACGATGTGAACGAAGAAACTGTTTCTGTTTCTGTAAGTGGAAAGGAGCAACTAACTGCCGGTGATTTTCAAAAATTTATTTCCGGATTTCAGGTATTAAACCCGGAATTGGTGATTTGTAATATGGATCCCAAGGTGAGCATCAATATGGAACTGATCATCGAAAAAGGACGAGGATACGTACCAGCAGAGGAAAATAAAAAATCGAATTCACCAATAGGAAGCATTGCAGTAGATTCTATTTTTACTCCGGTAAAAAATGTAAAATACAGCATTGAAAACTTTAGGGTTGAGCAAAAGACCGATTACGAAAAATTGATTTTCGAGATCGTTTCAGATGGTTCTATTCATCCTAAAGATGCGTTAACAGAAGCTGCTAAGGTGTTGATTCATCACTTTATGCTTTTCTCTGATGAGCGTATTACATTGGAAGCTGACGAAATAGCTCAGACCGAGACCTATGATGAGGAATCCTTGCACATGCGCCAGCTATTGAAAACAAAATTGGTAGATATGGATCTTTCCGTACGAGCCTTGAATTGTTTGAAAGCTGCTGAGGTAGATACCCTGGGAGATTTGGTTTCTTTCAACAAGAACGATTTGATGAAATTCAGAAACTTCGGTAAGAAATCCTTGACCGAATTGGAAGAGCTGGTTATCAATAAAGGCTTGAATTTTGGGATGGACCTTTCCAAATATAAATTAGATAAAGATTAATTTTACTTATCTGTCAGCAACAAGTAAGCTAAAAGATAAGATTAGATAGAATAGAACGATGAGACACGGCAAGAAAGTCAATCACTTAGGAAGAAAGACTGCACACAGGGCTTCTATGTTAGCAAACATGGCCTGTTCGCTTATTGAGCATAAAAGAATTAACACCACGGTTGCCAAAGCCAAAGCTTTGAAACAGTTTATAGAGCCTTTAATTACCAAGTCAAAGGCAGAGAACAACGTTTCTATGGAGAAAGGGACCCATAACAGGCGGATTGTTTTTAGGAATCTTAGAGATAAGTACGCTGTTTCCGAACTCTTTAGTACCGTATCAGAAAAGGTTGGAGACAGACCGGGCGGGTATACCAGGATCATTAAGCTAGGAAACCGCTTGGGCGATAATGCCGATATGGCGATGATAGAGTTGGTAGATTTCAATGAGATCTATAATGCCGGAAAAGCCAAGAAAAAGAAGACTACGCGTAGAAGCAGAAGTTCCAAGAAAACAGAAGCTGTGGCAGCAAGTCCAGAAGTTGAAACTGCTGAGGTAGCAACCCTTGAAAAAGAGACTCCCAAAGCAGAGACTCCCAAAGCAGAGGCACCAAAAAAAGAAGCAGCTAAAAAGGAAGCAGCTAAGAAAGCGGCTCCAAAAAAAGAAGCTCCGGAAGCAAAGGATGAGACTAAGACAGATGATTCAAAGGAATAGGATGTTTATAACGTTTGAAAATTTTGAAAAGGATAGACCTAAAAGTCTATCCTTTTTTTATGTTTATTTGTGAAACTAAAAGAAGTAACACCAATATGAAGTATCAATCCAGAAAGAAAGCATTGTTATTATTGGCCGATGGCACCATTTTTTATGGAAAATCAGTAGGTAACGCAGATGGCACTGCATTCGGTGAAGTTTGTTTTAATACGGGAATGACAGGGTACCAGGAAATATTTACCGACCCTTCCTATTTTGGACAACTCAATGTAATGACCAATGCTCATATCGGTAATTATGGAACCAATAGGGACGAAGTTGAATCCGATTCAGTAAAAATTGCGGGTCTTATCTGCAAAAACTTCAGTTATGAATACTCGAGGCCCAATGCTGATATGAGCTTAGAGGCATTCCTGAAAAATAGCAATTTGTTTGCAATTTCGGATGTAGACACACGCGCCCTTGTAAGTTATATTCGGGACCACGGCGCTATGAATGCCGTTATCTCTACCAGGGTAGACGCTATGGATGAATTAAAAGCAGAACTGAAAAAAGTACCAAGTATGAAGGGCCTGGAACTGTCATCAAAGGTTTCGGCAACCGAACCCTATTTCTATGGCAAAGAAGATGCTGCCTACAAAATAGCAGCATTAGATATCGGTATCAAGAAAAACATCCTTCGAAATTTGGCCAGCAGGGACGCATATATAAAAGTGTTTCCATATAATACGGCGTTCAAAGAGTTGAAAGCCTGGAATCCTGATGGGTATTTTATTTCTAACGGCCCAGGAGATCCCGAGCCACTTCTGGAAGCCATTCAAACGGCTAAAGAGATCATTGCACAGGACAAACCCTTATTTGGGATTTGTTTGGGGCATCAGGTTATTGCCCTTGCCAATGGGGTAACTACTTATAAGATGTACAATGGCCATAGGGGAATTAATCACCCGGTCATGAATCTGGAAACCGGAAAAGGAGAAATCACTTCTCAAAACCACGGTTTCGCGGTCAATCGTGAAGAAACAGAAGCACATCCCGATCTAAAAATAACGCATCTGCATCTGAATGATCAGACCGTTGCGGGTATACGTATGAAAAACAAGAATGTATTTTCCGTGCAATACCACCCCGAAGCCAGTCCCGGACCCCATGATGCTACCTATCTTTTCGATCAATTTTTCGAAATGATTAAGGAACATGCAAATAAGGATATGCTTGTTTAAATAATTCACATTTTTTACGGGATATCCTTCCAATGATCAGGAATACAAATCGTCCTTTTGTATCTTTGAAAACTATAATTCAACCAAATAAAATAATAGATTATGAGTATCATCCTTGATATACATGCCCGTCAAATTTTCGACTCAAGAGGCAACCCAACAGTAGAAGTAGATGTAGTAACAGAAAATGGTGTTTTAGGAAGGGCTGCGGTGCCTTCCGGCGCCTCAACCGGTGAACACGAAGCCGTTGAACTCAGAGATGGTGGGGCTGCCTATATGGGTAAAGGAGTTATGAATGCTGTGAAGAACGTAAATACTGTGATTGCAGATAAAATCAGGGGCATGTTGGTCTTTGAGCAGAACCTGATAGATCAGACTATGATCCAATTAGACGGTACACCCAATAAGTCTAAATTGGGAGCCAATGCCATTTTAGGCGTTTCAATGGCAGTAGCAAAAGCGGCCGCTAACGAAATGGGAATGTCTTTATACCGATATGTTGGCGGAGTAAGTGCCAATACATTACCGGTACCAATGATGAATATTATTAATGGTGGATCCCATTCAGATGCACCTATTGCATTCCAGGAATTCATGGTTATGCCGGTAAAGGCAAAGAGTTTTTCACACGCCATACAAATGGGGACGGAAATTTTCCATAACCTTAAAAAAGTATTGCACGACAGGGGTCTTAGCACTGCCGTTGGCGATGAAGGAGGATTTGCTCCCACGCTCGATGGTACTGAAGACGCTCTTGATACCATCGCCAAGGCTGTGCAAAAAGCCGGATATAAATTTGGGGATGAGGTAATGGTTGCCCTTGATTGTGCCGCTGCGGAGTTTTATGTAAACGGCAAATACGACTATACCAAATTTGAAGGTGATAAAGGGGCTGTTAGAAATTCTGAAGAACAAGCAAAATATTTAGCTTCTCTTTGCGATAAATACCCTATCATTTCTATCGAAGATGGCATGGACGAAAACGACTGGGATGGTTGGAAAATATTGTCAGACCTGGTAGGAGATAAGGTACAATTGGTGGGTGATGACCTTTTTGTGACCAATGTAACCCGCCTGTCAAAAGGAATTGAGAACGGAATAGCCAACTCCATTCTTATCAAGGTAAATCAAATAGGAACTTTAACAGAGACGATTGCTGCCGTAAATATGGCAAAGAATGCCGGGTATACTTCCGTGATGTCTCACAGATCCGGTGAAACCGAAGATAATACGATTGCAGATTTAGCCGTAGCACTCAATACAGGTCAGATCAAGACAGGCTCTGCTTCCCGTTCAGATAGAATGGCCAAGTACAACCAGTTACTGCGTATCGAGGAAGAATTAGGTACGGTAGCCTATTATCCAGGTAATAAAGCCTTTAAAGTGAGTTAATAATGAACCTGGAATCTAAAAAAAGCCTTTCGTTTATTGAAAGGCTTTTTTTAGCGCTATTTTTTTCGTGTAATTATCGCCATAAAGGGTACCGCAAAATTGTTAAGGAGCGCCCTTTTTCTTAACTTTACTACACTATATTATTAACACCAAAATCAAACCCATGAAGGATACAGCAACACTTGAGTATAATGGAAAAAAATATGAATTCCCTGTGGTCGAAGGCACAGAAAAGGAGTTGGCCATTGATATAAAAAAATTGCGATCTTCTACGGGGATGATTACGCTCGATCCGGGTTATAAAAATACAGGATCTTGCGAAAGTGCCATTACGTATCTCGATGGTGAAAAAGGAATCTTACGTTACAGGGGGTACAACATTGAAGAATTAGCAGAAAAAGCAGATTTTCTGGAGGTCGCATATCTTTTAATTTTTGGTGAATTACCGAGTAAGAAAGAATTGGAACAATTTCATGCAGATATTACACATGAGTCTCACGTAGACGAGGAAATGAAAAAGATTATTGACGGATTTCCAAAATCTGCCCATCCTATGGGGGTTTTATCTTCCCTTACCAGTGCCCTTATTGCATTTAATCCAACTTCTGTGAATATTTCTTCGGAAAAGGAAATGTATCATGCCATTATACGGATCATGGCCAAATTCCCTGTTCTGGTGGCCTGGACCATGCGAAAACAAAAAGGCCTTCCCTTAGAATATGGGGATGATTCCTTGGGCTACGTGGAGAATCTTCACAAGATGATGTTTAAAAGGCCTAATAAGGAATATATAAAGAACAAAGTTGTGATCGATGCATTGGATCAACTCTTGATTCTCCACGCAGACCACGAGCAGAACTGTTCTACTTCTACCGTAAGAATCACAGGATCTTCCCATGCAGGGCTATTTGTTTCCTTATCTGCCGGTATCTCAGCACTGTGGGGACCCTTGCACGGGGGAGCCAATCAGGCGGTATTGGAAATGCTGGAAGCTATCGCAGAAGATGGAGGCGATTATAAAAAATATATGGAGAAGGCCAAAGACAAGGACGACCCATTCAGACTCATGGGATTTGGCCATCGTGTTTATAAGAATTTTGACCCAAGAGCAAAGATCATAAAAAAAGCAGCAGATGGGGTTTTGGGAGACCTGGGCATTGAGGACCCTATCTTGGAAATTGCCAAAGGATTGGAAAAAGTGGCGCTGGAAGATAAATACTTCGTAGACCGGAAATTGTACCCTAATGTTGACTTTTACTCCGGGATCATTTACAGGGCTCTGGGAATCCCAACCGAAATGTTCACGGTAATGTTTGCCATGGGCAGGCTTCCGGGATGGATTGCACAATGGAGAGAAATGCGCTTACGCGGAGAACCTATAGGACGGCCAAGACAAATCTACATTGGTGAAAATCAACGGCCATTTGTGGCTCTGAATAAGCGATAGGCCCTCTTAATATATGCTTCATTTAAACATTCAGGACGAAACGTCTGCCTTGAAAGCGGTGGTTTTGGGTACCGCAGAAAGTAGTGGTCCTATGCCTGCACCGGAAGACGCTTATGACCCTCAATCCCTGGAACATATCCTGGCAGGCACCTATCCTAAGGAAGAAGACATGATTCGCGAAATGGATGCTTTTAGTGCCGTTTTAAAAAAGTATGATGTACAGGTCTTCCGCCCGGAAGTACTAAAAGACTGTAACCAGATCTTTTCCAGAGATATTGCATTCGTCATTGAAGATAAATTAATAGAAGCCAATATTCTGCCCGATAGGGAGCAAGAGTTTGAGGCAATTTTGCATGTACTCGATGGAATAGCACCGGAGAATATATTAGTTCCACCAGAGGATGTTCACGTAGAAGGAGGTGATGTAATGCCCTGGAACGATTATATTTTTGTGGGCACCTATACAGGAAAGGATTATGCCGATTTTATCACGGCAAGGACCAACCAGGAAGCGGTGGACTATTTGCAGAAGCAATTTCCAAAAAAGAAAGTAAAGGCTTTTGAGCTCCGAAAGTCCAATACAAATGCCAGAGAAAATGCACTGCATTTAGATTGTTGTTTTCAACCCATAGGCACGAACAAAGCAATACTTCATAAAAATGGATTTTTGGTAGAAGAGGAATATCAATGGCTGGTAGATTATTTCGGCAAAGAAAATATTTTCGAAATAACAAAAGAAGAGATGTATCAAATGTTCAGTAATGTATTTTCAATTTCACCAGAAGTAATTGTTTCGGAACAATCCTTTACTCGACTTAACAACTGGCTTCGGGACCAGGGATTTACCGTTGAAAAAATTCCCTATGGAGAAATTAGTAAACAGGGAGGACTTTTGCGCTGCAGTACGCTTCCATTGATCCGGGAATAAAAGGATAGGATGTCCTTCACATAAATCTCAAAGAAGCACATTATTCTTTACTTAGTGTAGAATTACACCCTGAATTATTCTAAATTTACAGTCTGAAATAAGTGTCTCGCATGCAAATTACGAATACGATATTAATGGTAAGGCCAGTACGTTTTCGTATGAATGAGGAAACGGCGGTTAATAATTATTTCCAGGAAGATCTGGATATTAAAAATCAAACCATTAACCTTAGGGCCCAGGCAGAGTTCGATGCCTTTGTGGATGCATTACGGGCCAGGGGTGTACGCATAATTGTAGTAGATGATATCTATGAACGAGATACACCAGACTCAATTTTTCCCAATAATTGGATCTCATTTCACGCGAATGGAACGGTTGGTTTGTATCCCATGTTTGCCGAGAACAGACGTAGGGAACGGCGGGAGGATATTCTGGACCTGCTGGAGGAAGAAGGTTTCCGAATCACCAACGTTATGGATTATACATCTGCGGAAGAGGCCGGACTTTTTCTGGAAGGTACAGGAAGTCTAATTTTGGATCGTGAGCATGAAAAAGCGTATTGTGCACTATCTCCCAGAGCCAATGAGGAACTTTTCATTGAATTTTGTGAAGACCTGGAATGTACACCGGTACTGTTCACGGCCTATCAATCTGTAGACGGGAATAGAATGCCCATCTATCATACCAATGTAATGATGTGCATTGCCGAGAAATTTGCTGTCATTTGCCTGGATTCAATAGACGACAAGAAAGAGCGTAAAAACGTGATGGATCACCTAAGAAACGATGGTAAGGAAATAATAGCCATCACAGAAGAGCAGGTACATCATTTTGCCGGAAATATGCTTCAGGTAATTGGAGCAGACGATAAAAGATACCTCGTAATGAGTACTGCGGCCTTTAAGTGCCTTACTCCCGAACAAATAATAAAATTGAATTCTTTCTGCGAGATTATTCACAGCCCATTAGATACCATAGAAACCTGCGGTGGCGGCAGCGCACGTTGCATGATGGCAGAGGTTTTTTTACCAAATGCCGATGCTCCAATTTTGAACTAAGAAAATCGCACCACCAGGTATTATTCACATTGAAATAGTAAGAAGAATGTATTTACAGTCAAGGGTAGGCTATAAAGTTGGTTTTAAGGTTTTGCTTTGGCAATATTACGGATCATGCCACCAAAAATGAAGTAATGGAAAGGAACCATCGAATACCAATACAGGCGTCCTTTTAATCCTTTGGGTCGGAAGGTAGCGGTTTGATACAATACATCGTCCTTATCAATTTTAAATTCCAGCCATGCCTCCCCGGGCAATCGCATCTCCGCAAATAACAAAAGACGTTTACCTTTTTTATCAGCCAAAAGCACCCTCCAAAAATCCAGGGAGTCACCGGGATAAATTTTATCAGGATGGGTGCGGCCTCGCCTAAGACCAACTCCCCCATTAAATTTATCGATAATACCGCGTATTTTCCAAAGCCAGTTCCCGTAATACCAGCCTTGTTCTCCGCCAATTTTCCAGATATTTTGAAGGACGCTAACCGGGTCCTTAACTTTTATCTTCTTCTCATCCTTAAGCACTCCATATTTAGGCACCTGAATGTATTTCTCCAGATTTCTTTGGAAGCGACCACTCACCATGCTGTCTTTCCAACTGCTGATCACCAGGTTTTGTTCAATTTTTTTAAAGGCCATATCAATGGCTTCTTTGTAGGTATGGGTTTCAATCCCCAACATTTTTTGCAACCTGTTATCCCTGGCCACTACTTCCATTTTCATACTGTCTACCAGGTTTATTGCCAATTTGTATGAGGTTGAGGTAACGAAATAAAGCCAATAAGACGATAGTTTGGGGGTCATTATCGGAACGGTAAGGATCCAGTTTTTAAATCCTCTCACGGCAGCGTATTGTTGCAGCATTTCCTTATACGTTATAATATCCGGACCGCCTATGTCGAAAGAGTCGTTGTAGGTTTCTTTCTTTCCCAGAACGCCCGTTAGGAAATTAATGATATCCCTGATAGCAATAGGCTGTGTTTTGGTAAGTACCCATTTAGGGGTGATCATTACGGGTAACTTTTCACACAAATCCCGGACAATTTCAAAAGAGGAACTCCCTGAACCTACAATGATACCTGCCCTTAATACGGTGAGGTTGTAATTTCCCTGATATAAAATAGACTCTACATTTTTTCTGGATTTCAGATGTTTGGAAAGTTCTTCTTCATTCACAATGCCACTTAAGTATATTACCTGTTTTACCGAGGTTTTGTCCATATACATATTAAAGTGCTCAGCGGATAGGGCCTCCTTCTCGTCAAAATCGTGGGTTGAAGAACTCATAGAGTGAATGAGATAGTACGCCACATCAATATCTGACAGTATTTTTACCGTGGTCACTGGTTTAAGAAAATCAATTTCTACGATTTTTATTCGGGATCGGGTTTCATCGTCTACAGATAAACGTTTTTCGTCCCTCACAGCGCAGACTACCTCATGCCCCATTTCTAACAACCGGGGTAATAATCGCATTCCAATATAGCCGTTAGCTCCTGTTAATAGGATTTTCATACGCTACAAATCTTCAATGGAAGTTGGAGAAGTATCCGTTTTATAATTGAGAATTTTTTTAAAAAATTTCTGAATGGCTTTGGTATCAGACCGCACTTTTATAAAATAATGATCGCGATAGATGGAATACACCGCAAAATCGCCTTTGTAAATCGATAATTTATAAAAAGGGATCACCAAAGCAAAGGTTTCTAATAAGGATCGAAAGCGCACTATAATGCCTTTAGGCCTTAGCTCAATATTACAACAATCCAAATTGTTATCTAATATTAGTAGATTTCGGATCTCAATGCTGGTTTCTGTTATAAAGAGTTTAGGAGAGCCAATGCCTCCCATATTCCAGCGATCCTTTAAAGTAAAAGGTTTCCCTACCTCATCATCTATTTTTCGCGTAAGTTCTTTGTTGTTGTATGAGACGTTTACAAGCATCAGATATTCTTTTTCAGTAGCTGGGTTAAAGTTACTTAAAACTGAATTGAATACCATATTACATCACGACATAAGCGCAAAAAATACGTAGTTTTGCAACTTTAAAGAAGACCATTCCATGAATATTCAAAATGTCCTTGCTCAAAAGGTTAAAGAGGCAGTGAACTCCCTTTACAAGGTGGACCTTTCCAGTGTCGAATTCCAACCCACCCGTAAGGATTTTAAAGGTGATATTACGGTAGTAATTTTCCCCATGTTGCGTTTTGTGAAGGGGAATCCCGTACAGATCGGTACGGCCATTGGAGAATATCTTAAGGAACATGTAGATGAAGTGTCTGATGTAAATGTCATCAAAGGTTTCCTGAATATTGTCATTAATGATGACTATTATTTAAAGGTATTTGATGAAATTAGGACACAAACAGCTTATGGATCCCAACCTTTAGTGAAAAAAGGCGCGGTGATGGTAGAATATTCCTCACCAAACACCAACAAACCGCTCCACCTTGGGCATATCCGGAATAATTTATTGGGATATTCATTAGCTGAGATTTTAAAAGCCTCAGGTAAAAAAGTATACAAAACACAGATTATCAATGACCGTGGCATACATATATGCAAAAGCATGTTGGCATGGAAACGTTTTGGTAAGGGCGAGACCCCGGCTTCCACGGGTCTTAAAGGCGATAAACTGGTTGGTAATTATTATGTGGCGTTTGATAAGGCCTACAAGAAAGAGGTATCACAGCTTGTTGCTGAAGGAATACCTAAACAGCAAGCCGAAAAGGAAGCGCCTATTCTTTTGGAAGCACAGGAAATGCTTAGACAATGGGAGGCAGGGGACCCGGAGACGGTTGCTTTGTGGACAAAGATGAATGGTTGGGTTTACGAAGGGTTCAATAAGACCTATGCCAATTTGGGGGTAGATTTCGATCAATTATACTTCGAAAGCAATACCTATTTATTGGGTAAAGATGTGGTAGAAGATGGCCTGCAAAAAGGGGTATTTTTCAGGAAAGAAGATGGGAGTGTATGGATAGATCTTACCGAAGACGGGCTGGATGAAAAGATTGTTCTCCGTTCAGATGGTACAGCCGTTTACATGACCCAGGATATAGGAACTGCTATACAACGGGTACACGATTATCCGGATATAGAGGGCATGGTATATACCGTTGGCAATGAACAGGATTATCATTTTAAGGTGCTGTTCCTTATTTTGAAGAAATTGGGCTATTCCTGGGCAGAAAATTTGTACCACCTCAGCTACGGGATGGTAGACCTTCCCAGTGGGAAGATGAAGAGCAGGGAAGGGACTGTGGTAGATGCAGATGATCTAATCGCCGATATGGCCCAAACTGCGGCAACCATTTCTCAGGAATTGGGAAAATTGGATGCCTATTCCGAGGAAGAAAAGCAGCGATTATATAAGATCGTTGGCCTGGGTGCTTTAAAATATTTCATCTTAAAGGTGGATCCTAAAAAACGGATCCTGTTCAATCCGGAAGAATCGGTCGATTTTCAGGGGAATACCGGGCCCTTTATTCAATACACCTATGCACGCATCCAATCCATTTTAAGAAAGGCAGATTTTGATTTTGACCATAAGGCTGACTTTTCAATTGGGAAGATCAATTTACATAGCAAGGAGAAGGAACTCATTAAGCAGCTGTTGCTATACCCTGAAACCATTGCTATAGCTGCGTCGCAATACAGTCCGGCATTGATAGCCAATTATACCTATGACCTAGTAAAGGAGTTCAATTCCTTTTATCAGCAGGTAACCATTCTCGGGGAAGAGGACGAGAAAATTAAAACTTTTAGAGTATTACTTTCCAAACAGGTTGGGCAGGTCATTAAATCGGCGTTTAAACTTCTGGGGATCGAGGTTCCGGAGCGGATGTAAAAAAAAGACCGCCTTGAAGACGGTCTTAACAATAATTCCCGGAGAAAATTATTTTTCAGAACTCTTCGCCACAGCCAAACCATAGATTACAAGTCCGAAACCGATTTTGTTTACTGCATCACCGATGTTGTAGATCACATCCATGTTAAGGCCTGTAAACCATCCTTCATACCAACCCGGAGTACCTGCCATATATCCTATAGGATAAATAGCCCATCCAACTAGTACAAACCAGCAAAGTGTTTTGTGAGCACTTAGAACAGCGCCGCCGGCTTCCTCAGCCAATTTTTTTGCTGTACCAAACCAGATTTCATAAACAATAGCAAAATAAGCGATACCGGATATAAGACCCCAAACCCAGGCACTATCCCTGTAAACAGCTTCCCCGAAGTATCCGGTAACAAGCATAATCAATGAAAGGGCAATCAATCGCCACATTAAAGATTTCTTGGCGCCTGCTACTTTAAGGATTAAAAAGAATTCCACACACATTAATGGCACCGTCAATACCCAGTCTACATAGCGAAAGAAGGTAGGTGATTCAGCAAAACCAGCCCAGTAATCTCTCATGTACCAGTAGTGAACGGCAGCAATAAAAGTAATTAATCCTGATACCAGGATTGAAGTTCTCCACTTTTTATCAAAACTGTTCATTGATAAAAAGAAAAATGCAGAGGCAGCCATCATAGCCATACAGCCTACGAAAAAAGTGAACCCTACATAGTCATTGGTAGCAATCTTAGAAACCAATGAAATTGATGCTAAAAAATTTTCCATATAATTAGAATTAGTTAATTTTGTTTAACCAAATATAAAAAAAGTTAAACAGAAATTCATAATTTTATCGTACCTTTTCTATCATTTTGGAAAAAAAACAACAAAATATTAACACTTTTAGCAGTTTTATGATCGTTACCACCTTCTTTTTTCTGTGGATAACGGTATTTTTTGATGTTCAAGTGGAATCAATTTTAGGATATTTTCTCATTTTCACATTTGGTATATTCCATGGATCTAACGATTTAATGCTCATTCAAAAAACGACTTCACTTACCAAACAAACCTTTTTTTGGCGAACATTAATAAGCTATATAGCCGTTGTGATGCTCACCGTCCTTTTATTTTCGTTAATTCCATCAATTGCCCTGTTGTTCTTTGTTATAGCCAGCAGTTATCACTTCGGCGAGCAACATTGGGGGGCTCTAAAGATTAAGGCCCCTCTCAAATCCTTATTTTATACCTTCTATGGATTGGTAATTTTCTTTTTACTTTTTTATTTAAATCAGAAAGAGGTTACCCCTATTATATATCAAATTACGGGAATAGCTATTGAGAAAGTGGTTTACCTATATACGCTGGCTGTTTCCTTTGCGGCTTTTATCGGGATTTACTTCTGGTGGTACGTTAAAAAAATGATCGATGTTAACATTATAAAAGAACTATTCTTTCTGCTGGTCTTGGCTATTGTATTTAGAGCAGCTTCTTTGTTATGGGCTTTTAGTATTTATTTTGTGGTTTGGCACAGTATTCCTTCATTGATAGACCAGATCCGTTTCCTTCATGGAACAGTTAACAAAGTAACATTGCTCAAATATCTAAAAAACTCTTTTCTATATTGGTTTGTATCTATGATGGGACTTGCGGTTCTTTATTTAATTTTCCAGAATCAGGAAGGTCTTTTCCTATCTATAATGATTTACTTCCTTGCCGCAATCACATTTCCACACGTGATTGTGATGACCCGTTTAAACCGGGGCTAAAATGATACCCTGAAACTTATATTAGGTGTAAGTCCCAGCGAAATACTTTCAACGGTCTCAATTTCATCCATATCGTTTAAACGGTAATAGGTATTCAACACGTTGCGCTTTCCAAGGACATTAAGGATTGAAGCCCCTGCAGTAGCCTTCACTTCATTTCCGATCAGGAAGGTATAGTTAAGCGAAGCATCGGCTCGTAGATAATCAGGGAGTCGGCTGCTATTGGGGCTCTGGTAATTGATCGAGTTAGGGAATGTTAAGAGGTTAACCGCATTGGCACCTTCCTCTGGCTTGGTATATGGTTTGCCTGTTCTGTAGTTGATCCCCACCCCTAATTTTAGGTTGTTATAGTTGTAGGTACTTGCAAAAGTTAATGTATGCCGAATATCGAGGTTGTTCGGAAATTCGCTTGGCGTAATATCTTCGAACCGGTACACATTATCGTTGTAGGCATAGCTTAGCCAGGTACTGTATTGCGAATTTTTATAGTTGATGAGAAATTCGGCTCCCTTTACCGTATAGCTGCCTATCTCGCCATTAAACTGATCCTCATTCTGAAAACCCTGGGTCCGAGTGCTAATACCATCTACTTCTTTATAAAATCCTTCCAGCCCTATAAACCATTTATTCCGGTCATAATTGAATCCCAGAGAAGCTTGCTTGCTTTTGGTTACAGGCAAGGTGTCATCATCCGATAAGATCCATCGACGTTTCTCAATACCCAGGAAATTTTGTTCTAAATCTATGATCTGCTGGGTAGTTTGATTTTTAAATTCACCCTGGATTTCCATGTGGAAATCGGTTGCGATAGCATAACTCATATTCAGCCTTGGTTCCGGGATAAGCACATCAAATGTTCCTAAATTTTCAATATAATTAAGCCTGCCCCCAGCCATTACCTGCAATAGGCCATTTGGTGAAATATATCCTATTTCCGAAAATAGGGCATGAGTTCGTATAACCCCCTTGACATTGCTTTTAAAAGGAGGTTGCGTAACATCGGTGGTATTGGTGATTCCAACTTCGGTAAACTGATATCCATTTTTCAACTTTAGCTGGTCATTAATTGCATATGTTGTTATTAATTTGACCGACTGCTCCAACACCTGATTCTTTTGAAACAATACCTGCTGTCCATCACTGGTAATGTTCTTCGCATCCAGATTGTACCATGTATAGTAGGCATTTAAATTGGTGGAGAAACGATCGGTCCAGCTACTTTCAAGGTTACCACCAAAAGACAGGTTCCGCTGGTCTAACAAACTTTGATTGCTGCTACCGGCATCCTGATTTGTTTCCAGGTAGTCCAGGTTGTTATTGATAGTAATAAAACTAAACCGAGCCCGGTGGAACCTATTGAAATCATAGAGCACTTTCGCGGAAAAGTCGTAAAAGTAAAAATCTTCTTCCCTGTCAATCCGAAGGTCAGATCCCTGATTATTGTTTTCTTTAACCTTAGTATCCTGAAATATACGGGCGAAAAACTGATTGTAGGTGGGTGTGTTTAAAAAGTCGGTCAAGGATCGCCTTGCTGAAAACTGAAATGCCAGGTCGTCTTTAATAGGCACATGTCCAAAGAGATCTCCACTGATCAAATTAAATCCGGCCCCTCCTGAAAAGGAATCCTGTATCTCATTTTTGGTTTGCATGCTGATAATGCCGCTTACTCCATCGCCGTACTGGGTACTGGTTCCATTCTTTATGATCGTTACTTTATCGGTCAGGTATGGATTAAATGCTGATATGAGCCCAAAGAAATGCCCTGATTGATACATTTTTATGCCGTCCCATAAGATAAGGTTCTGATCGTTGGTACCACCCCGGATATTGATGTCCGAAACGGTCTCATCGATACTTTTAATGCCGGGTAACGCCTGTACTGTTTGAAGAATATCTGGTTCAATTAGCCCGGGAAGGATCCCAAAATCCTCAACACTCAGTTCAATGCTTCCATCGATCTGCCGGGCTAAGCCGGTCGTTAAAAATTGATATACCACTACTTCCTCCAGTTCCTGGTAATTAACTGCCAGTAAGATGGGTTTACAAGGGTTGGCACTTGCAAAATCTTCCGCGGTGATATACCTGGTTTTAAACCCAAGATAGCGAATACGTATGCTAGCCTTTCTGGGGATGTTTGTGAGGGAGAACTTTCCGTTGAAATTAGTGACAACAGCTATGCTGCTACCCAGGACTTCTACCGAAGCTCCCATTACATTGTTCTTGCCAAAATTGTCAAGGACAAAGCCACAAATATCGACCGTAGTACTCCTGGAAATGGTATAATACCGTTCGGAAAGCTTTTTTATCAGCAATTGGGTTTCATTTTGAATAGCATTCAAAATACCAGTCAGATCGGTTCCCGGGGGGATGCTGATCTTTACGGGTTCAAGATCGGTGTCTACGTAAGAAAATTTGACGTTGAACCGTGTTTCTAAATCTTGGATATAAGAAATGATGGGTACCTTTTGATTGTCCTGGGCCAAGCCAATGGCCAGGGCCCAAAAAAGCAACAGATACAAACTGAAGTTTCTCTTACGGCGCGTTTTCTGCATAGAAGAGTACTTTATTCTTCTCTAAGCTGTACTTAATCTGAGAAGGAGCACTTATACTCTGTAACGCCAAATTTATGTTTGTGTTGCTAAAACTACCAGTAAATAATTGCTGAAGATCTATGTTATTGGTTTCAACCTTAATGTCATATTGACGTTGAAATTCGTCAAACACGTACAATAGGGGGATACTCTTAAAAGTACTTTCGTTTCGTATCCATGAAGGTTCAGATGCTGAAGGGGTCTCGGCAGGTAGTACCGTCCCATTTATGACCATAAAAGACGTACCCGCTGGTAGCTTTCTTTCCGTACCTTGAAAGTTTACACTTACCAGGCCTTCGAAACAAGTTACTTCAAAAAAGCCTTTTCTGCTTTCCACGTTAAACTGAGTTCCTAAAACACTTACGGTTCCGGCATCCGTGGCAACCGTAAATTTTTTGCCTTTGGCAACCTTGAAAAAGGCTTCACCCTCCAAAGATAAATTTCGTTCTTCATCCCATTTTCGGGCACTGTAAGAAAGTTTGGAATCTGCATTTAAAAGAACTTCCGAAGCATCGGGCAATACAACTTCGGTGCGTTGCGCATAGTCCGTTGAAAACGTTTCATCCAGGGACGAAATATAAAAATAAGTGGCAGCAAATAATACGGTTATGGCTGCGGCTATTCGCATCAGGTATCTCGAAGGATGCAAACGAACCACTTTTTTATCACTTGATTCCCGTGCTTTTTTGAAATCATGAAGAGCCCGTTCCAAGTCAAAGGTTGGAGCTTCCAATGATTCACTGGCACCAATGATCTTCTCATACGAAGCAAACGCTTCAGAACGCTTAAATTCTGCCAGCTCTTGCTCAGAGAGTTCATTATTTAGCCATTTGGCCAGGTAATTTTCTTTCATGATTTCTATACTTTACACCTTAGTAACACTTCTATCTTAAAAAACCCTACCGTTAATCGATCATTTTTTTATAAACCCTTTATACTAAAGGTGTTACAATGAATTATTTTTATAGTCCTCAAATGCCATCTATTTGTTCACGAAGCGTTTTTAACGCCAAATGCATTCTTTTTTCAATGGCTTTGATACCAACGCCTTCTATTTCGGCGATCTCAGCATATTTTTTTCCATCAATTCTATTGAGCAAAAAAACGGTTCGCTGGTTTTCGGGCAGGCTGTTCAATGCTCTATCCAGTTTTTCTTTAAATTCTTTTTCTTCAAGCAGAAATTCCGGGGACTCATTCGAGGTTTTTTCGCTTTTATCAGCATATTTCATCCGTACCTTCTCGGCTTTGAGGACATTGAGGTACATATTATTTGCTACCGTGTAAACAAAGGATTTTGCTTTTTGGGGAGGTACTTTGGCACAATTCTCCCAAAGTTTCACAAAGGCCTCCTGTACAGCATCATAGGCCTTTTCTTCGTTCCCGAATTTATAATATATGTAATTAAATACCGTTTTAGAATTGGATTTGAAGATAGAATTAAATACTTCTTCTTCACAAACATTATCCATAGTGGTTCCCTTCTTAATTGATAGTTGCGCTTCAAAGATATTTTAAAAAAAATAAAAAAGAGGGTAGGGTATTTCAAAAGATAGCTGTTATAACCCTATACGAACAACAAAAAATCCAAATCGTTATGAAAAATGTTTTTAAATTTTCAATGTATGCCCTGCTTTTCGTGGCTGCACTGATGGTTACTTCATGTCAGGAAGAATTTGAGGAGTTGCCGCAGCCAGATGAACAGCAAACCATTAAGGCGAATTCTTCAACTGCCATGCTTATTGAAAGAACTTCGACCAATGATGGTTCCTTCGATAATATTGTAGATGGTGCCAGCTGCTTTGCTTTGAATTTTCCGTACACCGTTGAAGTGAACGGTATTCAAATTACGATCGATTCCAGAGAAGATCTTCATCAAATTGAGAAGATATTTGACGAATTCGACGAAGATATAGATTTCCTTGAGATCGCTTTTCCGATTACAATTACGTACAGTGATTTCACTGAATTAGTAATTAACAACAAAGAGGAATTACGTGCCCTTGCCGAAGAATGTATTGAAGGTGGAGATGATGATGATATTGAATGTATAGACTTCGTTTACCCAATTACGCTATATACGTTCGATATTAACGAACAGCAGACCGGTAGTGTAACTGTCAATAGCGATCTTGAATTAAGACGCTTTTTTGCAGGACTCGATGATGATGACCTTATCAGTATTGACTTTCCTGTAACATTGGAATTATACGACGGCACGAAAATGACCGTATACAACAATGCAGAATTGGCTATGGCCATTGAAAATGCAAAAGATGCTTGTGATGAGGACGATGACAACGACTATAATGATGATGATTTTACACTGGAGAGATTCAACAATCTAATAGTAGAATGTCCCTGGTTAGTACGTGAAGTTGAGCGCGATGCGATCAGCCAGACAGATCAGTACTTTGAGTATTTGATGAACTTTACAGAAGATGGTGGAGTTACTGTGAAGGACAGACAAGGAAATGTACTAAACGGTTTCTGGAGCAGTAGAATTACAGACCATGGTATCTTATTGAATTTAGAATTTGATGTTCTTGTAGACTTTACCCTGGAATGGTTTGTATATGAAATAGAAGAAGGTAAGATCAAATTATATACTGAAGGTGGAAACAAGATCATCCTTAGAAATGCCTGTGATGTATATAATGAAGATCCCAACACTTTACGTGAGATCCTTAGTGAATGTGCCTGGGTGATCAAAAAAGTGAAGAACAATGGTGACGAAATAGACCGTTTGCTTGGGTATGAGTTTAAGTTCATGGCCGAAGGCGTAGTTACCTTAAGCAATGGAGTTAACACCTCTACCGGATCCTGGGTGATCACAACCAATGCTCAGGGACGACTTGTGATGGGACTTACGTTTGGAGAAAATCCAGATGATCCAAATAGGCTAGATCCTAATCCCAATGAGATATATTTTGAATGGTTGTTAAGTGACCTGAGAAATGACCGATTGAAATTTGAGATCGAAGGAACAGCTTACGAATTAATTTTGCAACGAGTTTGTGATGATCCAAATACGGATGGTGATGTAGGTGAAATACGGAATGTGATGATGGGTGGTGAATGGATGGTAGCCCAGTATAAAGATGGTGATGTGGATGAGACCCAGAATTATATGGCCTATACCTTTGCCTTCGGTGCAGAGCATGTAATGAGCATTACCACAGGTCAGACAGGACCTACGCAAGCTGGTATCTGGAGAATTCTTAGAAATAGTGACGGTAAATTGAAAGTCTATCTGAATGCCGGTGTTGAAGGATACCTGGAAGCTTTGACAGATGATTGGGAATTTGTTTCCATGAACTATAATGAAGATACTATGCAGTATGACAGGATAGAACTGAAGAGCTCTAATGATTGGAATGCAAGCTATGAAGTATTGGTTTTTGAAAAGCTATAACAATATCTTTTTTGCCCCTATTCTTTAGAAAAGGGCAGCTTCCTCAGGAAGTTGCCCTTTTTGCATTTATATTTCTTTCGGTAGACTTCCGTGATCCCGTTCATATTCTTAAATTTGCATTCCTTGTAAATTGAATGAAGGTATGTTTGATAATTTAAGCGAAAAACTCGATAAGGCATTACATGTTCTTAAAGGACACGGCCAGATCACAGAGATCAATGTAGCAGAGACCACCAAAGAGGTGAGAAGGGCCTTATTGGATGCCGATGTCAATTTTAAGATCGCCAAGGAATTTACCAACAGGGTTCGGGAAAAAGCATTGGGGCAGAATGTACTGACCACCTTGCAGCCCGGCCAGTTAATGGTTAAGATCGTCAAGGATGAGCTAACAGAGCTCATGGGAGGCGAAACCGAAGGCATTAACCTTTCCGGGGACCCATCCGTAATTCTAATGTCCGGCCTCCAGGGTTCAGGTAAAACAACGTTTTCGGGTAAATTGGCGAACTATCTAAAGTCAAAGAAAACCAAGAATCCATTATTGGTTGCCTGTGATGTATACCGTCCTGCAGCCATCGATCAGTTGAATGTTGTTGGGGAACAAATAGGAGTTCCGGTATATTCCGATACCGAAAACAATGATCCCGTTTCTTTGGCGAAAGCCGGGGTTGCCCATGCAAAAGCGAACGGCCATAATGTTGTCATCATAGATACGGCCGGCCGGCTGGCGGTAGATGAGGTCATGATGACCGAAATATCAAATATTCGGGATGCGGTTAAACCACAGGAGATCTTATTTGTAGTAGATTCCATGACGGGACAGGATGCTGTGAACACGGCCAAGGCATTCAATGATGTCCTGAATTTTGATGGGGTTATTCTTACCAAGTTAGATGGCGACACCAGGGGTGGGGCCGCTATTTCAATAAAATCAGTCGTTGATAAACCTATTAAGTTCATTGGAACAGGTGAAAAAATGGATGCCATAGATGTATTCCATCCTTCCCGTATGGCCGATCGGATTCTGGGAATGGGCGATGTTATTTCGCTTGTGGAACGAGCGCAGGATCAATTTGATGAGGAAGAAGCACGTAAGATCCAGAAGAAGATCGCCAAGAACAAATTTGGTTTCGATGATTTCCTGAAACAGATACAGCAGATCAAGAAAATGGGGAGTATGAAAGACCTCATGGGGATGATTCCCGGGGCAGGAAAAGCCCTCAAAGGCATGGATATAGACGATGATGCTTTTAAACATATAGAAGCCATAATTCATTCCATGACCCCGGATGAACGTTCAAACCCTTCAAAACTCGATGCAAGCAGAAAAAAAAGGATTGCCAAGGGCAGTGGCAGAACCATTCAGGAAGTAAACCAGCTTTTAAAACAATTCGACCAGATGGGTAAGATGATGAAGATGATGCAAGGCGGAGGAGGTAAAAAAATGATGCAGATGATGGGTGGCCTAAAAGGCTGATCAATTCAAAGTATAATTCGACAGAACTAACAGCGTAGCGTATTGAAAAGATCGCTTCACCAAACAAAGCATAAAACCAGCATTATGACCATTCTTGACGGTAAAAAGATCTCTAATGAGATAAAAAATGAAATTGCTGCCGAAGTAGCTAAAATGAAAGAGGGAGGGGAAAAAGTCCCCCATTTGGCAGCCATAATCGTTGGAAATGACGGGGCCAGTCTCACCTATGTGGGAAGTAAGGTACGAGCTTGTGAACGGGTTGGTTTTGAATCTACCATGGTGCGTATGCCAAGTACAACTTCGGAATTGGAACTGCTCAATAAGATCGAAGAATTAAACCATGACGATGATATTGATGGTTTTATTGTTCAATTGCCGCTCCCCGAACAAATTGATACTCAGGAGGTCATTATGGCCATAGATCCTGATAAGGATGTTGATGGTTTTCATCCAACAAATTTTGGTAAGATGGCCCTGGATATGAGTACATTTATTCCAGCTACTCCTTTTGGCATCCTGGAATTACTGGAGCGTTATAAAGTTGAAACAAAAGGAAAACACACCGTAGTGATCGGCAGGAGCCATATCGTTGGCAGACCCATGAGTATTTTAATGGGGCGTAAGGGATGGCCGGGAAATTCAACTGTTACCTTAACACATAGTCATACCAAGAATATTACCCAGATAATTTCGCAGGCAGATATTGTTATATCGGCTTTGGGGGTACCTAAATTTCTAAAGGCCGAGATGGTTAAAGACGGAGCCGTGGTCATAGACGTTGGAATTACCCGCGTGCCGGACGATACCAAGGAAAAAGGATATTATATTGCGGGCGATGTGGATTTTGAGAAAGTGAGTAAGAAATCTTCCTTTATTACACCCGTTCCGGGTGGGGTTGGTCCAATGACCATTGCCATGCTACTTAAAAATACACTACTGGCCAGAGAGCGACACAGAGGAAGAAAATAAGCATAAACCTTTTTTAGGTCTTAAGCTATTGGGGCATTTCTCTTACTTCAACACTTCCTTGAAGGGAATCTGTAGGCGTAATAATATCGATATCAGAATCACCTTCACTATTGGTACAAGCCCATAGCGATATAATGGCAATTATGACAAGGAGAAAGTAGGCTATATATGGTCGCATGACTCAATAATTTAGTAGGTATTTTTACCGAGTTACAATGTATTGATAACGCTTAAAAAACACTTTTGGTATTGGAGGCATAGACCAAAAGTGGTACCTTTTGTCGAAAATATTCCAGTTTATGAAATGGTTTCCCTCACTTTTAACAGTCCTTTTGTTATTCTTAACTGCTTGTCAGAATTCTGATAACCAAAATACCATACGTAATTTTCAAATCTCATTTCCGGAAGAAATAAGTACCGATGCCCTGGATGGCCGACTTTTACTTATGCTCTCCAGCAATGATGAAAAAGAACCCAGGTTTCAGATCAATGATGGTCTTACAACGCAGATAATCTTTGGAATGAACGTAGATCAAATGAATCCGGGATCAGCTGTTAATTTCGATGAGTTGGCTTTTGGATATCCGTACCCAGATTTCGCGGAGGTACCCCCTGGCGAATACTGGGTGCAATCGTTATTGCATATATACGAGACCTTTAACCTGGCCACAGGTCATACCGTCAAATTACCAATGGATAACGGAGAAGGACAACAGTGGAACCGGTCTCCGGGCAACCTGTATAGCAAACCATTTAAGATCACCGTCACCGGGAAAGGGATAGATCCTGTGAATATCGTGATGGACCAAAAGATACCGCCAATCCCAGAACCCGAAGACACCGAATGGATAAAGCACATAAAGATAAAATCGGAAAAACTTACTGAATACTGGGGACGGGATATGTATCTGGGAGCTCATGTATTATTGCCCAAAGGATTTAATGAACACCCGGAAGCCAGGTATCCGCTGATGATATTTCACGGCCATTTTCCGGACGATTTTGGGGGTTTCAGAACCCAACCACCCGACCCAAACCTGGAACCCGATTATTCAGCGAGGTTTGACGTTGAAGGCTATAACATCATTCAACAACAGGAAGCCTATGATTTTTATAAACGCTGGAATGAACCCGATTTCCCACGTTTTATAATCATTGAAATTCAACATCCTACTCCCTATTATGATGATTCCTATGCGGTCAATTCTGCCAGTCAGGGCCCCTATGGGGATGCCATAACCTATGAACTTATTCCACATATAGAAAAGGAATTCAGGGGTCAGGGTGAAGGATGGGCCCGATTTCTTTATGGAGGTTCTACCGGGGGATGGGAAGCTTTGGCCGTGCAGGTGAAATATCCGGAAGAATATAATGGCTGTTTTGCCGCCTGCCCGGACCCAATAGATTTCAGCGCGTATTGTTTAACCAATATTTACGAGGACCAGAACGCATACTACTATAAGAGCGATCACAGACAACTGGAAGTCCCGGCGCATAGGGATTATTTGGGCCAGATACAGGGTACCGTGAGAGGAAATAACCATTTAGAACTCGTATTGGGCGATAAGTCGCGCTCAGGACAACAATGGGATATTTGGGAAGCAACCTATTCGCCTCAGGGAAATGACGGCTACCCGAAACGCATTTGGGATAAAATGTCGGGCGATATCGACCATGAAGTGGCCCAATACTGGAGGGAGAACTATGATCTTCGCTACATTCTGGAAAGGGACTGGGACAAACTGGGCGATCAGCTCAAAGGAAAGATCCACATTTATTGCGGGGATATGGATAATTACTACCTGAACAATGCGGTCTACCTGATGGAAGATTTTTTGGAAAACACTACCGATCCCTATTATGACGGAGAGGTCGCTTATGGAGATCGCGCAGAGCACTGCTGGAATGGGGATCCGAATGAACCCAACGCCATTAGCCGGTTGCGCTATAACAGCATGTATGTGCCTAAAATCATGAAACGAATTGCCAAAAGCGCGCCGAAAGGCGCCGACCTTACCAGCTGGCGATATAAATAGTGTAATGGGAAATTCAACTAACAAATTAGCCTGGTTTGTATTCGCAGTAGCTGCTATTTCAGTAGGATTATATCCGCTAACCTATTTTGTAATAGACCGGAAATTTGGACTCCTGGCTAGTAAAAGCGAGGCTTTGTTAGCGAGCATTCCCTGGAACATGGGTTTTTATGGCCATATTCTTTTAGGTGGGCTGGCATTGTTTATTGGCTGGATTCAGTTCAACAAAAAAATACGAAATGCCAATTTAAAAAGGCATCGTATTATTGGTAAGATCTATGTTATCGCAGCAGTGATAAGTGGGTCTTGTGGTATTTTTATCGGATTCTGGGCTACCGGGGGTATCATTTCATCCATCGGTTTTATAAGTTTAGGAACCTTGTGGTTATATACTACCTCAATGGCATATTTTGCAATTCGAAAGGGGGATGTGCAATTACATCAGGGATTTATGATCTATAGCTATGCCTTGTGTTTTGCTGCCGTAACTTTAAGGATTTGGTTACCGCTCCTAACGATGGCTTTCGGGGATTTTACCATTGCATATCGCCTTGTAGCATGGTTATGCTGGGTACCCAATGTAATATTTGCATTTTTTTGGGTGCGAAAAAAAGGGATCATTTTAGGCTGAGCTGCGAAAAATGATCTAATGACGCTCTCAGCGAAATTGGCATTGGTATGACTAATAATCTATCAAGGATTATTCCTATCTTTATATATGGGATAGTCTCCCAAACAACGACCTTGGACACTTCCGAATTTATTTATATGAACCAATAATTTTTTCAAACATGACAACTATTTTGGTGTTACTTGGCTTACTGGTACTGATCGCCGTATTTCTGGTTGGAATATTCAATCGTTTCGTAAAAAATAAGAATGTAGTGAACGATGCCTGGAGCAATATTGACGTTGCCCTGAAAAGACGGTATGACCTAATTCCGAATCTGGTGGAAACGGTAAAGGGTTATGCCAAACACGAAAAATCAACATTTGAAGCCGTGATCAATGCCCGAAATGCCGCCATGCAGGTTCCGAAGGGAGACATCAATGCCCAAATAAAGGCAGAGACCCAACTACAACAGGGCCTGAGAAGTATTTTTGCCTTGGGAGAGGCCTATCCAGATTTAAAAGCCAATGCAAATTTCCTTGATCTACAGGAAAAATTGAACACCATTGAAGAAAATCTCGAACGGAGCCGTCGATACTATAATGGAACGGTAAGGGAAAACAATACGTATGGTGAAAGTTTCCCCGGGGTCTTTTTTGCAGGGATGTTCAAATACCAACACTTCGACTTTTTTGAAACCGATGAGGCCACTAGGGCGAATGTAAAAGTAGATTTTTCCTAAAAAAAGCATTGGATTCATGGCTAATGAATTCGGGTAATCCCCCATGCACGTGGACTTTTGGTTTTGGATCCTTGTTTGGTGAGCCGTAAAACGGCCGTTACCCATGAAGAGCCAATTAAAATTGGGCAATGAAGTAAACTTTACAACATGAAGAAAGCCTTTCTGTATCTTTTTGCAATGCTGTGGTTTTTGGCTGTAGGTGCCCAGGATTTTACTGTAAAAAAGTATTCGGTGGAAATCCATATCAATGAAAAAGGATACTTCGATGTAGTAGAAAATTATGATATTAATTTTGAGACCTACAAGCACGGAATATACCGCACCATTCTAACCAACTATGACCTGATCGATTCGGCAGGGAACCCCACAAAGCGAAGAATAAGGATCGACAAGATTAAGGTGCCCAATTATAAATTTGAAGCCCCTTTCGATTTTGTCCAAAAGCTGAGCGATAAAATTGAAATCAAAATAGGGGATAAGGATATCACCTTGATTGGGCCGCAACATTACGAAATTAAGTACCGGGTATACAACGCTTTTCTTTTTGAAAAGAACCAAATTCGATTTTATTGG
>CALZFZ010000187.1 GCA_945786965.1 uncultured Muriicola sp.
CCCTCTTTAAGTTATCTACCACACAATCCTGCATTAATTCGAATTGTTTTTTGCGGAGTGTGTTGTGTAATTTTGGGTAATACTTTTGTAACTGGTATTGGGGCGATGCCTTTTCATCTTTAAGATGCATCATGGCAAACTTTTTCATTTCATAAAGCTCCTCAATGGGATTTTTTTGCTGACTGCATATGGTGTCGATGCCTTGGGAGATAAGGTCAAAAAGGCTTAGTGTACTTGCTTCCACTAACTTCGTTTTATTCTCAAAATGGGCATAGATCGTTTTTTTGGAAATCCCCAATTCATGGGCCAAATCGTCCATGGTGACACTTTTAAACCCAAGTGTCAGGAACATATCTGTGGCTTTATGAAGTATTTTTTCTTTCATAGGGGGGCAAATATAGGGATGGAAACTAAATAAACAAAAAAAGTTTCCTTGGTTTTACAATTTTTTAACAATCGTTTTCCTCATTCTTTATTTACTAGTTTTTCATAGTAGTATGTTACCTTGATTCCTTTTCACTTATTTTTGAAAAAAAATTGGAATGCACTCAGTGACCTATTACCGGGAAAAGTTCGATACCTATCTATCAGCTAAGATTGGAACCAAAGAACCGGTAAATCTGTATGAACCAATGACCTATATAATAGAGTTAGGGGGGAAACGCCTGCGGCCTGTACTGGCACTTATGTCGGCAGATCTCTTTAACGGAGACTATCATAAAGCACTGGATGCGGCACTGGCTATTGAAGTCTTTCATAATTTCTCTTTGGTACACGATGATATCATGGATGCGGCACCATTGAGGCGTGGTAAGACTACGGTACACCAAAAATGGGATATAAATACAGGGATTTTATCGGGAGATGCCATGCTCATAAAGGCGTATCGATTTTTGGAAGCCTATGAAGCTGCTACTTTTAAGGAATTAATGCTGCTTTTCAGTAAAACGGCAATTGAGGTCTGTGAAGGCCAACAGTACGATATCGATTTTGAAACACAGGAAGATGTAACCATCGATGAGTATTTGAAAATGATCGAATATAAGACGGCTGTATTGGTAGCTGCGTCAATGAAAATGGGGGCAATAATTGCAAAAGCTCCCCTGGCTGCGCAAGATAAGATCTACGCTTTTGGATTAAACCTGGGCATTGCCTTTCAACTCCAGGACGATTTTCTGGATGCTTTCGGTGATCCCAAACGATTTGGAAAACAAATTGGGGGAGACATTATAGAAAATAAAAAGACGTATCTATATCTGAAATCTTTGGAATTGGGAGATGCGAAAATTTCCAGGGAACTGAAAGATCTGTTTTCGATTCAACCGGGTAAATCGGCTCCAAAAGTAAAACGGGTAAAAGAGATTTACGAACAGAGTGGTGCTTTGGAAGAAACAAAACAAGCGATTTCAGCATATACCAACAAAGCCTTCAAGAACCTGGAATCCCTGGAGGTGTCTGATAGCAACAAAGAGGTTTTACGGCAATTTGGCAAAGAATTAATGGGCAGGAAGATATAAGGAGCGTTTAAAAGTGTACCTATTTAAATTGAATCACCATTGCTTTTTACTATTGGTGATCCGCCAAAACAGATGCCTGAACAACGATTTGAAAAAGGGAAGTGGTTTGGGTGCCATCGTGATCCACATATCTTCGTACCAGGTGGTTTCTTCATCCAGGAACTTAAAGATCAGTTGAGGGCTCCTTTTCTTAAACAGGGCCTCAAAAATAGAGCGGCCTAATTCATTATTTCGATAAAGAATGTTGAGTATGAGGAGATCGAAGTACCAATAGCGATTTTTTCGCGTAAACTTCCTTAAAGGTTTATTGGTCTTTAAAAATTCGATTAACTCGGCACTTTTCTTTTCCGTATTTCTAAAGGTATAGCCCGTACTTGGTTTACTCCAGCCTCCTGCGGTGCCAATATAAAAAATACGTTTGGTGTTGTGCTGAGAAAATTCATAGCAGGTCATAGGGATACTGCCTTTTTCTTTATCTGTTATTTTAAAATCAGTGCACTTAAAATGAGAAACCATATACTGTTCAATGGCCATTTCATACTCTTGTTCTGGCAACAGCTTTTCAGAAAAAAGGGTGTATTCTACCAGGGCCTCTGTTTCCGAGAAGGGCAGCACATACATAAACCGTGTATTTCCTTTCTGTTCAATGGAAAAATCCATAAAAGTGGCCTGGGAAGCATTAAAAACAGGTTGTTTTGTTTTTACGAACCATCCTATAAAATGCTGTTGTAAAATGGGATATTTAGAGCGATTTTGAATTTTTTCATAATTAAACCTGCTATCAAAAACCTGCATCCCTTTATAATGATGTTCTGAAGCTATAACTTCTATATGAGAAGGAAATTCAGTAATTTCTTTTACGGTTTCCTGAACGAAGCCTACATTGGGATATTTTTGTATCCTTTCTAAATAACCAGAATAAAAATCAATCCCCTGTACCATTTTATAGGCATAGGGAGCAATAGAAAAGGAGTTCTTAAATTCTTTCCCGGCGAAATAGATATGGTCCCAGCTCTTGTAAAGAATGGGATCGAAAGGTCCTGGACCTTGTTCCCAAAAACACCAGGTTCGGTCATTGGTTTTCTTGGCATCTTTATCTAAAAGGAGAATAGATTTATCTTTAAAAGCTGGGTCCTTGGCCATACCATCTGCCATCATGAGTCCGGCTGCCCCTGCTCCTATAATGATATAATCATATTCTGTCATAAACACATGGAATGTTTTATAGGTGCAAATTAACACCAAACATTGGTCATATACCAAGGGAAACCGTGATCATAGGAAAAGTAGCCGTGAAATATCTCAATTGAATTAAAATTAGACACGTCTAAAAATATATTTATATATACATAAATTATGTACTTTTACGGCAATTTTAGTACTATGACCAGATCCGAAGAAAATTATTTAAAAGCTATTTTCCACCTGGGAGGCTTGGAGCATAAAGCGGTTTCTACCAATGCAATCGCGGACAGGATGGAGACTAAACCTTCTTCAGTTACTGATATGGCAAAGAAGCTTTCAGAAAAAGGTCTGGTAGCTTATACGAAATACAAAGGGGTATCATTAAGTAAAAAGGGTTCGCAGACAGCATTGTCGGTCATTCGAAAACATCGTTTATGGGAAACCTTTTTGGTGGATAAACTCGATTTTATGTGGGATGAGGTTCATGAAATAGCAGAGCAATTAGAACATATTCAGAGTGAAAAACTGATAGACAGGCTTGATGCTTTTTTAGGATTTCCAAAGCAAGACCCACATGGAGATCCAATACCCTCTAAAAAAGGGGAAATCCAAAAGGAATATAAAAAATTACTTGCCGATGTGCCTGTAGCCACAGAAGGGATTTGCGTTGGGGTAAAAAATTCGAGTGCCCCATTCCTTCGATATATGGATAAAAATAGTATGGCATTGGGAGATACCATAGAGGTGCTCGAGAAGGAAGAATTTGATGGCTCCCTGCAAATAAAAATACGAAATAAACAGATTCGCATTTCCAATGACATTGCGACTAACCTATTTATACGACCCAATGAATAAAATACGCCGAATTAATACCAAAGTAATATCTAGTTGTATCTTTTTTATGGGAGTATTAATAACAACAAATGCCCAGGATACACCAACAGATCATGGGACATTGGTTACGGACAGGCCTGACGCCACAGAGGCTCCGAGCGTGGTTCCGGGAGGTTATTTACAGGTCGAGACAGGGGGATTTTATGAGTCTTTCGAAGGTAGTACTTTTAAAACCGAACGATACGTCTATAATACAGCTTTGTTGCGATATGGGTTACTTAAGAATGTTGAATTGCGCGTTGGCTGGAACATTGAAGAACAAACTGCCAAAATAAATAATACCACCTTGCAAAATACACTTCAAGGATTTTCACCTCTATTGTTTGGTGTTAAGGTTGTTATCGCAGAGGAAAAAGGAGCAATGCCTGAAATGGGATTAATAGGCCATCTATTTTTACCATTTACAGCCAGTCAGGATTTTAAACCGGAAACAACCGGGAAAGATTTTCGATTTGCATTTAGTCATACGCTTAGTGAAAAATCAAATCTGTCCTATAATCTTGGAGCGCAATGGGGGGATGATTCTCCTGAGGCAGCTTATATATATACCGTTGCCTATGGGTATGCCATAACAGGCAACTTTGGAGCTTATGCAGAATTGTATGGTGATTTACCCGAAAATTCCAACGCCAATCATTTGTGGGATGTTGGGGTTACCTATTTGTTGAAACCCAGTATTCAACTCGATGCAACTATAGGAACAAGTATAACTGAGGGTCAGGATATTCTGTTGAGTGCCGGGATCAGTTTTAGGATCCCTAATTAAATAAAGAATAAGAAACATTAAATAAACTATGAAATCATGGAACAGGTCATTGAATATTTTGAATCAATAAACCCGGTTTTAGCAGCCTTTTATGCCACTTTGTTTACTTGGGGATTAACGGCTCTTGGAGCAGCCTTGGTCTTTTTCTTTAAAGGTATGAATAGGGCAGTTTTGGATGGGATGTTGGGCTTTACCGGAGGTGTAATGGTTGCGGCCAGTTTTTGGAGTCTATTGGCTCCGGGCATCGAGATGAGTCCAGGAGAAGGGTTTGTAAAAGTGATTCCGGCTGCAGTTGGGTTTCTGCTGGGGGCAGCATTTATTTTTGGGTTGGACAAAATCCTTCCCCATATGCACATCAATTTTAAAGAATCAGAAGGGATCAAAACACCGTGGCACCGAACTACTTTGTTGACCCTGGCCATTACGCTTCACAATATTCCGGAAGGATTGGCAGTTGGTGTTTTATTTGGGGGTGTTGCAGCCGGGTTTGAAGGCGCAAATATTGGTGGTGCAGTAGCACTGGCTTTAGGAATAGGGCTTCAAAACTTCCCTGAAGGATTTGCAGTTGCCATGCCCTTGAGGAGGCAAGGACTTTCCCGTACAAGAAGTTTTGTCTATGGGCAGGCTTCTGCAGCGGTAGAACCCATTGCCGCGGTTTTAGGTGCGTGGGCAGTACTAACGTTTCAACCCATATTGCCGTATGCGTTGTCTTTTGCCGCGGGTGCTATGATCTTCGTAGTTGTAGAAGAAGTAATTCCTGAAACCCAGCAAGATAAGTATACGGATATTGCCACTATGGGTTTTATAGGAGGGTTTATTATAATGATGGCGCTTGATGTAGGTCTAGGTTAGAACAAATTATTTGTCTTCCTCCATTACTTCATACGGAATGGTGTCGATAATATATTGAAGTGCCTTAATCCTTGCCTCACTCTTCTTGTCAGCATCAATGATGATCCAGGGCGAGGTTTTTAAGTTCGTATGTTCAAACATCTTCTCCTTAAATTCGGTATACAGATCCCATAATTCCTGGGCTTTTCGATCTACATCGGTCATTTTCCATCGTCTCAAGGGATCCGATTGAATTATCTTAAAGCGCCTTGCTTGTTCTTCTTTCGATATTGAAAAATAGAACTTGATCAAATAAAGACCAGAGTCCATTATCATTCTTTCAAAACCATTTATTTGTTGCATGAAGTTCGTATACTGCTGCTTAGTACAAAATCCATTTACAGGCTCAACTACGGCCCGGTTATACCAGCTTCTATCGAAAAAGACCATTTCTCCGGGTTTTGGCAACTGATTTACATACCGCTGAAAATACCATTGTCCCTGTTCTTCAACTGTGGGTTTTGGTAAGGCTACAATTCTGAACTGTCGCGGATTAATATGTTCTGTTATCCTGCGGATGGCACCTCCTTTTCCGGCTGCATCCCTTCCTTCAAAAATGACCACTACCTTTTTATTCTTGGCAATCACCCAATTCTGTAGCTTGATAATCTCTGCTTGCAGTGCCTTGATTTCCATTTCACTTTTGATCAAACGCAAGGCCTTTTCAACGTTGGTCTTCTTGTCGTCCAAAAGACTTTTTACTCCAAAAGGAGTATTCAATAATTGTAACTCCTCCTCATTGAGCTTTATAGTTTTTTCTGCAGTTTTTCTCATGGCTTAAATATCTATTTGTTCAATGTGCCTGTAATATCTTAAAACTACATTTGGATCGGGTAAAATTGTTGTTTTTGACTTATACCTGCTTGAATAATCAAATTTTGACAATACATAACGGATGCTTTCAAGCCGGGCGGTTTTTTTATCATTGGCCCTGACAATGATCCACGGACTGAACGTAGTATGGGTTTTCGAAAACATCTGTTCCTTATAGTGGGTATACTTATCCCAAAGCTCCTGCCCTTTTTTGTCTACCGGGCTAAACTTCCATTTTTTTAACGGATTCTGCAATCTGGATTCAATACGTTTTTGCTGCTCTTTTTTCGAAATTGAAAACCAAAATTTAATCAACTGCACACCATCTTCATAAAGCATATGCTCAAAACCAGGTACCTGCACCATGAATTGATTGTACTCCCGTTTATTACAAAACCCCATGACCGGCTCCACAACAGCGCGATTATACCAACTCCTGTCGAATAATACGATCTCCCCTGGATTTGGCAATTCTTTAATATACCTGCGAAAATACCATTGTCCGCGCTCTACTTCCGTAGGTTTAGATAAAGCTACTACCCGCGTGGAACGGGGATTCAAATGTTCTTTAAACCTTTTTATAGCACCCCCTTTGCCCGCAGCATCACGGCCTTCAAAAATAATGGCAATCCTAAGTCCTTTTTTCTTAACCCATTGTTGAAAATTCACCAACTCTATTTGTAAAAGGCGCAGCTCTTCTTCATATCTCAGGAATCGTAAGGCTTTATTAATGTTTATGTTTTTATGATCCGCAATTTCAATAAGATCTTTCCTTCTCTTTGCGTGAATAAGGTCTTCGGTTGAATACATATAATGAAGGGTCTTTAAAAAATAATAAGCCAAAATGGCTCAGGTTCATTTAATGATATTTTGAACAGTTAAAGATACTAATTTTAGGGTATTCATTAGGGAAGTCTAAGGAATAGTTTATAGTGCAGCTTAAAGAAAAGCCACAATCCATGTTGTTTGTATTAATGCTTGCTATTGTTTATGTTTAAACAAGAAATAAAAGCCACTCATATGACACTTAAGAACATTCTTCTATCAATTTCATTGCTATTAATTTTCTTAAATGGATATTCCCAAAAGAAAGATTTTGACTATCTGGATGTTTTTGATCTGGAATATATTTCTGATCCACAAATTTCACCGGATGCATCATGGATCGTATATCGCAGAATGGGCTTTGATATTATGAAGGATAGGGCAGTAGGAAACCTCTGGATGATACGAAAAGATGGGAGTCAGCATCAAAAACTTACTTCGCGCGAAGTTTCAGAGTCGAGCCCCAGATGGTCTCCAGCAGGGGATCGTTTGGCTTTTGTCAGCAGCACGGATGAAGGTTCGGAGATCTATATCTACTGGATCAATTCCGGGAAGTTTGCCAGGATTTCTCAATTACCTTTTAGTCCTGGTTCTTTGACCTGGTCACCTTCCGGGGATTACCTGGCCTTTTCGATGAATGTAGCCAAAAAACCACCCGTACTTGCCAAAATGCCGGAAAAGCCCAAAGGAGCCGAATGGGCCAAAAAACCGAGGATCACAGACAGACTATATCATGAAGCAGATGGACGTGGGTATATAGAACCTGGATTCAATCACCTCTTCATAATTCCTGCACTGGGAGGGGCACCGAGGCAACTTACACAGGGCGATTTTCATCACAGAGGGGCAATATCATGGGCAGCAAATGGAGAACACCTCTATTTTTCTGCCAACAGGAATGAAGACTGGGAATACGATTTTCGGAACAGTGAAATCTATTCGGTACGCGTGCAGGATGGCGAAATAAAACCATTGACAACGAGGCAGGGGCCAGACCGAGGTCCGGCAGTATCCCCAAACGGTAGGTTAATTGCCTTTGTGGGTTATGAGGATAAGGTCCAGGCCTACCAGGTACGCCAGTTGCACATTATGAATATTGATGGCACCAATAAAAGGGTAATTTCAACTCAGCTAGATAGGAGTGTAGATGATATTCAGTGGGATGCTAAAAGCACTGGACTTCATATGATGTACGATGATAAAGGCAACACCAAAATTGCACATATTTCGCTGAATGGAACTTTAAAAAATCTTGCAGGGAATGTAGGGGGTACTTCCATTGGCAGACCTTACGGGGGTGGCTCGTTCAGCGTTTCAAAAGATGGTACTATAGCCTTTACCCAGACCCGTCCGGAATACCCGGCAGAGTTGGCGGTTCTGGAGCCCAAAAACAAAAATGCCAGGAAGATCACTTACCTCAACAAGGCCCTGATGGAATTCAGGAACCTTGGGAAAGTTGAGGAGATCTGGTACACTTCTTCATATGATCAGCGAGATCTGCAGGGATGGGTGGTGTATCCGCCTGGCTATGATGCTTCCAAAAAATATCCTTTTTTGGTGGAGAATCATGGAGGACCCATCTCAAACTATGGGGATCGTTTTTCAGCCGAGATTCAATTGTATGCCTCCGCTGGCTATGTAGTCTTTTATCCGAATGCCAGAGGCAGCACCAGTTATGGAGAAGAATTTGGCAACCAGCTCTACAACAACTATCCAGGTCAGGATTATGATGATGTAATGGATGGGGTAGATTACTGCATTGGAAAGGGAATTGCCCACGAAGATCAACTATTCGTAACCGGAGGAAGTGCAGGGGGAATTATGACCGCATGGATCATAGGAAAAAATAACCGATTTGAAGCTGCAGTAGTTGCCAAACCTGTAATGAATTGGATCAGCAAAACCCTGGTAGCAGACAATTACTTCGGGTATGCGAACTCAAGATATCCTGGTCAGCCTTGGGAAAATTTCGAGGGCTACTGGAAATTCTCGCCCTTATCACTCGTCGGGAATATTGAAACACCAACCATGGTAATGGTAGGAATGGATGATCTAAGAACCCCACCCAGTGAAGCCAAGCAACTCTATCATGCGCTTAAATTGCGGAAAATAGAAACTGTGTTGGTAGAAATTCCCGGGGCGAGTCACGGGATTGCGAATAAGCCAAGTAACCTGATCACGAAGATCGCGCATACTGTGGCCTGGCTCGATAAATACCGAACCTCCGAAGAAGAATAAATGGCTATCAAAAAGAGACATTGGCTCTGGAATTTAGTCATTGTACTAACCATTATAATTTGTTTGCTGGCCTTTGCGCTCCACGCGAAGAACTGGACCAAGATAGAGAATGGTAGTATGAAATTGATCTCCGGATTTTATTATACAGAGATACCCTTTGCCGATATTGAAAAAGTAAGTTTGGTCCCAAAAATTCCAGAATTGGAAAGGATCAATGGCTTTTCGGCCTGGGATGTAGAGAAGGGGGTTTTTAGGGATACGCTGAACAACGTAGAAAACATTCGTATTTATATTGATGATCTGAAACAAGAGAAAATAAGACTCGACAAAAAAGATAGTTCTATTGTTTATTTTAATTTTAAGGACTCTTTAAAAACCAAAGTTTTTTTTGAATTACTTACCAGCAAAATTGGAAAAGTAGATAATGAATGATTTCGCGTTGAGAATTTGTTGCGTATTAAAAATCAAATATTAAAATTTTATAGAATAAATATACTTTTGCATTCAAAATAGAGTTAACTGTATCAATAACAGGAACCATTTTTTACTTTATGAAGAAGCTCTTATTATTCGTATTCTTGCTCCCGCTTCTGGGATTTGGACAAAACCTGCTTACGGTTGAGATCCAGGGGGTTAGAACCTCTTCAGGAAATATTAGTATTGCTGTATATAACAAAGAAAACGGCTTTTTAAAATTTGAAAGTGTTTTCATGTCCGACACTACCAATGCAACAGCGGGCATAACAGAATTAATGATAAGGGATTTACCGGACGGTGAATATGCATTGGCAGTTTTTCATGATGAGAACAGTAATAATGTACTCGACACCAATTGGCTGGGAATTCCAAAAGAACCAATTGGGTTTTCCAAAGGACACATGAAAACCTTTGGCCCACCCAGTTTTAGGGAATGTGCTATTAAAATCAATTCAGATCAGGCGATTAAAATCAGCCTGTAAACCATCTTTAGTCTTTACTGTCTTTATACCCATCGGGGCGCATCCATTTTACCGGCGCTGCAGGTTCCGGTTTTAATTGAAATTCCCGGGTTTTTAGCAATCGTAAGGCTTCTTCCACACTTTTTTCTAATTGCGGGTCCCTTCCTTCCAAAACAAGTTTAGGATCCTGTATCACCTCAATATCCGGGGAAATACCTTCTCCCTCAACGGCCCATTCGCCTTCAGCATCGAAAAACCCTCCACGTGGTGCTACCATTCTTCCTCCATCAATAAAACGGGGAGTATCCCAGGTGCCAACAAGTCCTCCCCAGGTTCTGGTACCAACCAGAGGGCCAATTTTCTTAGCCTTAAACATATAAGGGAGTAAATCACCACCAGACCCTGCACGTTCATTTATGATCATCACCTTAGGCCCCCATATGCCAGCAATAGGGGTTGTCCATGGGCGGTTATCATTAGTCTTGCTATTAAAATATCCAAAAAGCTCACGACTCATAATATCTATCATATAGTCGGCCGCAGAACCACCTCCATTATTTCGTTCGTCGATGATGACGCCTTTCTTGTCCTGTTGTGAAAAATAATAGCGGTTAAAATATTGAAACCCTCTTCCGCTTGTATTTGGCACATACACATAGGCCAATTGGTCATTGGATAGTTCTGAAACCTTTCTCCTGTTGGCTTCAATCCAATCAAATGTTCGCAGACCGTTTTCACTTCGCACAGGTTTTACCAGGACATCCTTGGCCGATTTCATTTCCGTCGTTGTGCCAACCTTTATTGTCGTTTCCCTGTCGGCCGTTTGTTCTAAAAGGCTGTAGGGATTTATGGCTGAGGTTAGCTTTTTCCCATTGATGGCCAGGAGATAATCTCCAGTTTTCACATCGATACCCGGACTGGACAGAGGCGCCTGAATCTCCGGGTTCCAACTTTCTCCGGTATAGATCTTAGCAATCTTATAAAATCCGTTTTCCACTTCGAGGTCAGTCCCCAGCAATCCTACCGGTACCCTCTCAATGTCGGGTTGGTCACCACCGGATACATAGGAATGCCCTATGGAAACTTCCCCACTCATAATGTCTACCACATAGTTCAGATCGGTCCTGTGCCGTACATGGTCTATCCATGGGGAATACCATTCATAGATTATATCCCATGGCGCGCCGTGAACGTTATCGACATATAGAAAATCGCGCATATAGCGCCACCCTTCTTTAAAGATCTGATGGTATTCTTCCTGAGGATTTACCAATACCTTCAGGTTGGTAATCAATTTTCCATCGCTGTTTTTAAAAGGAGCTTTGGCATCACAAATAAACCAGCTTCCGTTTTGTTGAACCAGCATGTTCTTCCTGTCGAAGGAAGTAAATAACTGTGAAATTTTCTCACCGAAATCTTCTGCTTTCATTTTTACAACATCGTAGCTGTGTATTTTGTAATTAGGTTGGTTGGGAATGCTTTCTGCAATGAACACGGTTTGCTCAGGACCTTTTATAAGTGCTACATAATTTCTTTCGTCGAGCTTCAAAGGAATAATCCTGGAATATACCCCCTGGGGATCGATCCTGACTTTCACAGTTTTCTTTTCGGGGGTGTCGTCGTCTTTTTTCTCTTTCCCTTTTTTCTTCTTCCCATTACCAGCTTCTTCAGGCTCAGCTTCATCGCCCTCCTCATCAGATTTTGGAAGGTTCGGTGCTTTATCGGTACTGGAAAGAACAATGGCATACAGATTCCGGGTTACCTGCGGATCATAGGAACTCATATCTAACCATCCGGATTGCAAACCATAATTTGTGCTGGCAAGAAAATACAGGTATTTGCCATTCTCATCCCATACCGGGCTGATCGCATCGGCCA
>CALZFZ010000188.1 GCA_945786965.1 uncultured Muriicola sp.
AATGGTCGACCGGAACAAAATAACTTTGACCACTCTAAAATTATACGCCATAGTGAAGCACCAAATGACATTGAAGTTCATTTTGTCAAAAATGATATTGATCCTACTGGGCTTGGTGAACCACCATTCCCACCTGTATTCGGGGCGCTAGCTAATGCCCTCTATAAAGCCACGGGAAGAAGGTACTACCACCAACCTTTTGCCACTGATAAACCACCTTTGGTGGGTTAACATTAAAAACTAAACGTCATGACGCTTACAAAAACACATATCGGCAGACGCGCCTTTCTCAAAAATACTAGTTTGGCTGGCGGCGGACTTATCATTGGTTTTAGCTTCCTGAATTCCTGTAAGCTTGGTAGTAAAAACGAAATGGCAGCAAAAGAAATGCCAAAAGAATGGTTTGAGGTAAACGGATATCTTAAAATTGGAGAAAATGGGTTAGTAACAATTATGTCTCCGAATCCCGAAGGCGGACAGAATGTTAAAACCTCCATGCCCATGATCGTAGCCGATGAGCTGGACGTGAATTGGGAAAATGTAATCGTAGAGCAAGCTCCATTGAACACTGAATTGTATACCCGTCAATTTATAGGGGGAAGTCAGGCTATTCGACATGGGTGGCCTAGTTTGAGGATGGCAGGGGCCTCGGCCCGACAGATGCTTATAGAAGCAGCCGCAACGCAATGGGAAGTGCCTGTAGATGAGGTCACCACAGAGGCTGGCATGTTGCATCATACCAGTAGTAACCGATCTATGGGATATGGGGATGTGGCTTCAGCAGCCGCTAAACTATCTATCCCGGAAGAAGTGCAGCTCAAAGAACTGAAAGACTTTACTATCATTGGCACCTCTCAAAAAAATGTAGATGGTTTAAAAATCGTAACAGGCCAACCCCTTTTTGGTATGGATACTTATGAAGAAGGGATGCTAACCGCGATGATCATTCATCCGCCGGCCTTTGGAATGAAGTTAAAATCAGTAGACGATACCTCGGCCAGAAATATGCCGGGGATCAGGGACATCTTTACGATAAAAGTGCTGGAAGATGACTATGTACGACAACATTTTGACACCTGTACCTTCCTGGAGGTTGTGGCCGTAGTGGGTAATTCCACCTGGGAGGTCATGAACGCTAAAAAAGCCCTGTCTGTAAACTGGGAACCTTTTAAATCGTATTCCGAGGAAAGAGTGCCTTACGGCAGGTCTCAATATACCCTACCCATTCCTGCCGGATTGGAAAATACCTCTGATCATAAGGTCCAAATGACCGAAATGGCTTCAAAAAAAGCACAAGTGGTGCGCAGGGATGGAAATCCTGAAGCTGCCTTCTCCAAGGCTGTAAAGGTGATAGAAAGTACCTATACCGGACCTTTTCTGGCCCATAATTGCATGGAACCCATGAATTTCTTCGCCCATGTGAAAGAAGATAGTGCCCGACTTTCAGGACCGCTCCAGAAGGCAGAATTAACAGAACATACACTGGCGGCCCGTTTGGATTTGCCGGTTGAAAAAATAGATATTCAGATGACCCGACTCGGCGGAGGCTACGGACGTCGTTCCTATGCCCACTGGGCAGTAGAGTCAGCCCTTATTTCTCAAAAAATGAGGGCCCCGATTAAATTGGTCTACACCCGGGAAGACGATATGACCGGGGGCATATACAGACCCGCCTATCAAGCCACCTACAGGGCCGGGCTGGATGCGGATAATAATTTGATCGCACTTCATGTGAATGCAGGAGGCATTCCGGAAAGTCCGCTGTATGCCAACAGGTTTCCGGCCGGGGCCGTAGATAACTACCTGGCTGAAAGCTGGACTATCGACACTAATATTACCATAGGATCTTTCAGGGCACCGCGTTCCAATTTTATAGCATGTGCCGAACAATCATTTCTGGATGAAGTGGCCGGGGAAGCAGGAAAAGACCCGATCGATTTCCGATTGGAACTATTAGATCGTGCCAGCAAAAATCCGGTGGGAGAGAACAATGATTATGAAGCCGATCGGTATGCAGGAGTGCTTAAGCTGGTCATGGAAAAATCTAATTGGGGCAAGGGTGATGAAGGTCTTAAACGAGGGGTGGCCGCCTACTATTGTCATAACTCCTACGCAGCCCAGGTAGTGGATATGCGTTGGGAAGAAAACAAACCGATTATAGACAAGGTTTGCTGCGCTATTGATTGTGGCATTGTGGTTAATCCTGATGCCGCTACCAACCTCTGTGAAGGTGGTATTGTAGATGGGATTGGGAATGCACTCTATGGAGAATTGACATTTAAGGATGGTGTGCCACAAAAAAACAATTTTGACCGGTACCATATGATCCGAATGGGCGAAGCCCCCAGGAAAATAGATGTACATTTCGTTGAAAGTAAGATAGATCCGACTGGTTTGGGCGAACCAACGTTCCCTCCTGTATTTGCTGCCGTGGCCAATGCCTTGTATAAAGCTACGGGTAGAAGATATTATCACCAGCCTTTTATTTCGGATAAACCTCCTGTGATTGGATAGTGTGACATGTATGGTTTTGATAAGTTTTTCTCGCTTATTGAAGAATAAGTCGTTTACAACGTTAAGACGATTGGTTACAGATTTGAAAGCTTCTAAGACTAACGAAGGTTTCAATTAGGAATGACATTCAAAAAATGCTAATTGAACTAAAAAATATTAGAAAATGAAAAAATACATATTCCTGGCTCTACCAACTTTGGGAGTTTTATTGAACGGTTGTTCTGAAAAGGTTACTACCGTGGAAAAGGACGATTACACATTGGTTGTCAATAAAGAAGGCAGTACCCTGGGTTACCATCCCGAATCAGGAGTGAAACTTTTAACCGTAGACGGCCATGCCTTTAAGGATTTGAATAAGAATGGAGAATTGGATGCGTATGAAGATTGGCGGTTGTCAGCCGATGAGAGGGCAAAGGATTTGGCTTCCAAATTAACCCTGGAAGATATTGCCGGTCTAATGCTATACAGTTCTCATCAGTCGATTCCGGGAAGTAGTCGCGGTTTCGGCTCATCGAATTACAATGGCAAACCTTTTCCTGAAAGTGGGGCCGTAGCAAGCGACCTATCCGATGAGCAAAAAAAGTTTTTGGAAGACGACCATTTGCGACATGTGTTGATTACCCAGGTTGAAACTCCTGCTATTGCGGCCCAATGGAACAACAATGCCCAAGCGTATTCAGAGGGAATTGGGTTTGGGATTCCCGTAAATACCAGTACCGACCCGAGACATGGCAGCGACTCGTATGCGGAATTTAATGCAGGAGCGGGTGGCACCATTTCAATGTGGCCCGGAACCTTGGGTATAGCTGCCTCCTTTGACCCAGCTTTGATGCAGCAATTTGGAGAAATCGCTTCCAAAGAATACCGTGCGTTAGGCATTGCGACAGCTTTATCTCCACAAATCGATTTGGCAACCGAACCCAGATGGAGTCGTTTTGATGGCACCATGGGCGAAGACCCGGATTTAACCACTGATTTGGCAAGAGCTTATGTTGATGGTTTCCAATCCACCAACGGAGGTGATTGGGGTTTTGAAAGTGTGAATGCCATGGTAAAACATTGGCCGGGTGGTGGCCCGGAAGAAGGAGGTCGCGACGGACATTTCGGTTATGGGGCATATGCCGTATATCCGGGTAAGAACATCAAAGACCATATACAACCTTTTACGCAGGGAGTTTTTAAATTGGAAGGTCCTACCAAAATGGCTTCGGCCGTCATGCCCTACTACACAATTTCGACAGGAGAAGGAGAGGCCGTTGGAAATGGATTCAATAAATATTTGATTACCGATGTTCTTAGAGGAGAGTATGGCTACGATGGCGTGCTTTGTACCGATTGGGGTATCACACGCGATGTTTCTGCAGTAGATACGTTCGAAGGTAAGAGTTGGGGCGTAGAAACCATGACTGAAGCCGAACGTCATTACAAAGCCATAGAAGCGGGCATGGACCAATTTGGTGGTAACAATGCTATGGGTCCGGTTTTGGAAGCTTTTAGAATGGGTATTGCCGAACATGGCGAAGCGTATATGCGCCAACGCTTTGAAGCCTCAGCAGTTCGTTTGTTGAAGAATATTTTTAGGGTCGGTCTTTTTGAAAACCCTTATCTGGAAGTCACCGAAACGGAAAAAATTGTGGGGAATCCTGAATATATGCTAGCGGGTTACGAAGCTCAGATGCGCTCGGTAGTCATGCTCAAAAACCAACAAAATACACTTCCGATTGAAGAGAAACAAAAAGTATATGTGCCACAGCGATATATTGCTCCAAGTACTAACTGGTGGGGCATTGTAACACCTGAAAAGACGGAACACCCCTTTAATATGGAAGTCATAGCCAAATATTATGAGGTGGTCGAAAATCCCGATGAGGCAGACTTTGCGCTGGTGGGCATTAAAAGTCCCGATGGAGGTGTGGGCTATGATAGGGCCGATACCGAAAAAGGAGGAAATGGGTATGTACCAATTAGCCTCCAATACGAAACTTAT
>CALZFZ010000189.1 GCA_945786965.1 uncultured Muriicola sp.
GGCACAAAAAATGATGCCGTAAAGGAAGCTGCCAAATCCGTGCTGGGAGGATTGCTTAAGAAAAAGAAAAAAGATTCAACGATCCTAAAAAAAGATACCATTAAGCAATAGTAAGGGATACGTAATACCCTTCACTACCCCGGACATTAAAGACTGTATTATCTTCAAAGATCAGGTACTGTCCTTTAATCCCCTTCAAATTCCCCTGGTAGGAGGGGGTCTTGTCCAGATTAAGGCTTTTTACCTTTTCAGGGTATTTCAGAACCGGAAATTCCATATGAGTTTCCGTATTATTCGCAATGAAGTACGTAACCGCCTCATCCGGGATATATTTGTGTAACCTCTCGCGCCAGGCAACCAGATCCTCATCGATCACTTTATTGGTAAGCATAGTACGCCAATTGGTTTTATCGCCTACAAATTCCTTTAAGGCAACCTCGGTAATACCTGCCAGGTAGCGGTTTGGCACTTCCACAATTTCAATGGCCTCATGGGCTCCCTGATCGATCCAACGGGTGGGTACCTGCGATTTCCGCGTAACGCCAACTTTTATGTTGCTGGAATTGGCTAAGTATACGATATGCGGCTGTAATTGTACTTTCTTCTCATACTCCAGGTCGCGATCCTCTTTACCCAGGTGTGCCGTGCTCAGTTCTGGTCTCATGATCCAGTCCCCTGCGGCCGGGATATCAAAAAAACAGTTTCTGCAAAACCCCTGACGGTATATCGGCAGATCCTGCCCGCAGTTCAGGCATTGATATTTTAAAAACTCCAAATGTATTTCCTTATCTAAAACCTGGTTTACATTCAAAAAATCATTCTCAAAAATCAAATAGTACTGAATAGGACTACCGAATTCACTTTTCATTTTTTTTAATACACCTTCGTATAGCATCCCTGCTTAATTATATGATTTATCCATTTTAATTTGCTAACTTTTCAACCTATTTTTAGCAAGCCAAAGATACCTAAAAATGCCTATACCCTTATTTAACTCAATTGCGTCCTGGCTTTTAAAAAAGCGCTATCATCAGATAGAACTTTTTTTAAAGTACCCTGCTGAGGTACAGGAAGAAGTGCTGCATCAATTACTTCAGGTAGCCGAGGATACGGAGATAGGGAAGAAGTACGGATTTGAGTCGATCAACAATTATAAAGATTTCACCAACCGACTCCCAATTCTATCGTACGAAGAGATAGAACCTATGTTGGAGCGTACCAGAAAAGGAGAACAAAATATTTTCTGGCCAACAACCATTAAATGGTTTGCAAAAAGCAGTGGTACCACCAATGCTCAAAGTAAATTTATACCGGTGAGCAGTGAGGCTCTGGAAGATTGTCATTATAAATCAGGAAAAGACCTGCTTTGCCTCTATCTTAACAACAATGAAAATTCACAGCTTTTTACGGGCAAGAGCCTTCGTTTAGGGGGAAGTAAAGAAATTTATGAGGATAATGGTACCTTTTTTGGGGATCTCTCAGCCATATTAATAGACAACATGCCCTTTTGGGCAGAATTGAGCAGTACACCCAGTAACAAGGTATCGCTTATGAGCGAATGGGAGACGAAAATGGGCGCCATTATCCGTGAAAGTATTGAGGAAAATGTGACCAGCCTGGCAGGGGTCCCCTCCTGGATGCTCGTACTGTTAAATAATGCCCTGGAAGAAACCGGTAAAACCCATCTTTTTGAAATATGGGAAAATCTGGAGGTCTATTTTCACGGAGGGGTAAGTTTCAATCCATATAAGGAACAGTATTCAAAGCTATTGCCCAGGAAGAATTTCAAATACTATGAGATTTATAATGCCTCCGAAGGATTCTTTGCCATTCAGGACCGGAACAATGCAGACGATTTGCTCCTGATGCTCGATTACGGTATTTTTTATGAGTTTATACCCATGGATGAGTACGGTACCTCCGGGCAAAAGACGCTTCCATTGTGGGAGGTTGAACTACATACCAACTACGCTATTATTATTACTACCAATGCCGGACTATGGCGCTATCAAATTGGAGATACGGTACGCTTTACGTCCACTGATCCATACCGTATTAAGGTTACCGGGCGTACCAAGCATCATATCAATGTTTTTGGGGAAGAACTCATCATTGAAAATGCGGAGGAAGCTTTAAAACAGATCTGTTCAAAAACAGGTGCGGAAATAAAAGATTATACGGCGGCCCCTGTTTTTATGTCTGGCAAAGAAAAGGGGGCTCATGAATGGATAATCGAATTCAGGAAGGAACCACAAGAAATAGGATCCTTCACGGAGTTTTTAGACACGGCTCTGAAATCATTGAATTCAGATTATGAGGCCAAGCGGTATAACAATATGACCCTCAACATGCCTAAAGTTCATGTGGCCAGGAAAGATTTATTCTATGATTGGTTAAAATCCAAAGACAAATTAGGTGGCCAGCATAAGATCCCACGATTGTCCAACGAACGGGAATATATGGACGAACTACTTCAAATGAACCAATAAGCCATTAACAAAAACGTAAAGAGAGTATTGATTTCACTACTATATCGATGAAATGCATCCAATCGTCAAAAAAAATAGGAGAATTCATACATTAATGCGCATCTTGAGCCTCCAAACCTAACCTAAAGTGTTATAAACTTCGATTACTATGGCTGAAAGATTGGTTATACTTTCCGATATGTGGGGTAC
>CALZFZ010000190.1 GCA_945786965.1 uncultured Muriicola sp.
GGCACAAAAAAAGGCAAGCTACCTACATCGCACCGCTACGACCGTATACCCTTGCTGCGTTCCCACCCTGGGGGATTCTACAGGAGCTGGTCGTGTAGGACTTGCCTCATGCAAATATACAACCTTTTAAATTTCGGGCAATCGTTTTAGATTCTAAATTTATTGAATTAACTTGCTTTTAAATCTACGATCAGCTATGAATTTTATTAAGTTTTTCATCCTCAATGGGCTATCATTATTTTTCTTGGCCTGTGGCGGTGAAAATGACCCTTCAAAATTTTTTAACATACAACTTAACGGGAATAAAAAGGAATTTCAGCAGCACGAAACTATAAACGCTTCCTTAACTAATAAAAAAGGGTACGCCATTGATTCAATTCGGTTTAGCATAGATGGGGAAGAAGTTCCTTTAAATAACGGGCAACTGGTCCTCAATATAAAGAAATTGGGTGTTAAGATGCTTAAAGCCCACATTGGTTACGAAGGGAAAGCAGTGGAAGTATCCAAAAAAATAAAAGTTTTGGCACCATCGGCCCCGGAACTTTATACGTATGAAATCATCAATGAGTATCCTCACGATATCAAGGCCTTTACACAGGGGCTGGAGTTTTACAACGACACTCTTTATGAAAGTACCGGCCGAAAAGGCAGTTCTTCCATCCGGAAAGTAGATTACAGAACCGGAAAAATTTTGCAAAAGGTAGATTTAGACTCGCGTTTTTTTGGGGAAGGGATCACCCTATTGAACGATAAGTTATATCAACTTAGCTGGCAGAGTAAGACCGGTTTTATTTATAACGTTCAGGATTTTAGCAAATTAGATAATTTTCAATACGGCCAAAGCAAGGAAGGATGGGGCTTGTGTAATAATGGCACTTACCTGTTCAAAAGCGACGGTACTGAAAAAATATGGATGTTAGATCCCAATACCTTGATCGAGCAAGATTATATCCAGATAGTAACCAACAAATCCATCTTTAACCAAGCCAATGAACTGGAATATGTAGAAGGAAAGATCTATGCGAATGTTTGGCAAAAGGAAAGCATGATGATAATTGATGCCCAAAGCGGAGCCATTGAGGGCGTAGTGAATTTTGGTGGCTTGAAAGACCGTGTAAAAAAACACCCGGAATTGGATGTGCTGAATGGAATTGCCTACAACCCCACAACAAAAACCCTTTTTGTAACCGGAAAAAACTGGGATACCTTGTTTGAGGTGCGACTTATAAAGAAAGCCGATGGTACCCTTTGAAAAAATAGTAAAGGTATCCCAAAATGACCTGGACAATCTAGATCATGTGAACAATGTACGATATGTGCAGTGGATACAAGACATTTCCAAAGAACATTGGGAAACCAAGGCACCGAAAGCCACACGGAATAACATGGTTTGGGTGGTTAAGCAACACCTTGTAGACTATAAAAATGCGGCAAAATTAGGCGATGTCATCCTGATGAGAACACATATATCTAACACGGAAGGAGCCATTTCTACCAGGGTGGTAGAAATGTATAACAACCAGACCAAAACACTTTTAGTGCACTCAAGAACAGAATGGTGTCTTTTAAATGCAACATCATTGCGGCCCATGCGAATTTCAGAGGAAATTCAAAATGTTTTTGCCAGCAAATAACGTCTTTAATAGAATATAATGCGTCCATATTCCCCAGTCTTATTTGGCTTCTGTTGCTTATTACTTTGGACTTCCTGCAGAAAAGATTTTGAATACCAGGCTAGTTCCGGGAATCTTGAGTTTTCAAAGGACACGGTGTTTTTAGATACCGTTTTTACCAATATTGGAAGCAGTACCTATAGCCTTAAAGTGTATAACCGAAGCAAGAACGATATTGAGATCCCTTCCATCCGGTTGGGAGAAGGAAATGCCAGCAAATACCGGTTGAACGTAGATGGTGTTGCGGGAACCGATTTCGCAAACATCCCCTTATTTGCTAGAGATAGTCTGTTTATTTTCATAGAAACCACTTATGACATTGCACCTTCCAATCTGAATGAATTTTTATATATCGATGAGCTGCTGTTCGATAGTGGTGCGAATGAACAGAAAATTCCGCTGGTAACCCTCGTAAAAGATGCGGCATTTTTATATCCATCTACCCTGGCTGACGGAAGTAAGGAAACCCTTTTATTGGGATTGGATGAAGAAGGAAATGAACTGCGTATCGAAGGTTTTGTTTTGAGCGATGCAGAACTCACTTTTACCAATGAAAAGCCCTATGTGATCTATGGATACGCCGCTGTTGCAGAAAACAAAACCCTGACTATAGAAGCCGGTACAAGAGTCCATTTTCATGAAAACTCGGGTATTCTTATTGGGACTGGGGGGAGTATCAACATAAACGGGACGCTTAGTGCCGACCAGGAATTGTTAGAAAATGAGGTCATTTTTGAGGGCGATCGTCTGGAACCCGAATTTTCAGATGTCCCTGGGCAATGGGGCACCGTGTGGCTGGCGCCGGGAAGTATCGAAAATGTAATTTCCTATCTTACGCTTAAGAACGCCACGGTGGGTTTGCTGGTTGAAGGCAATCCGATAACGTCTCTACCCACGCTTACCATTAGTAATTCCCAACTTTATAATAGTGCCACGATCAATTTATGGAGCCGGAATTCATCGGTTAACGCAGAGAACCTGGTTTTGGGAAATGCAGGCATCAGCTCTTTGTATTGCAATTTAGGGGGTTCCTATTCCTTTGTACACAGTACCTTTGCCAATTATTGGAGCAATGGGTTTAGGACCGGGCCTGCAGTGAAGATCGATAATTTTCAAAGCAATGGTTCCGGGGAGGTAATTGGATCTGACCTCGTAGCTGCCGATTTTAAAAATTGTATCATAGATGGTAATTCGGGTATTGAATTAGGGCTCAATTCAGATGAAATGTTTGCATTTGATTTTAGCTTCTCCTTTAGCTTATTAAAATTCATTGACAACCAGGGGCAATACACCAATGATCCGCTCTATGATTTTGACAATGGCGCACTTTATAATTCCATCTTTTTTAATGGTTTCCCAGATTTTTTAGACACCGCAAAAAACGATTTTAGAATAGGTACTAATTCGGAAGCGATCGGAAAAGGAGACCTGAATACCGCCCAGCAGGTACCTTTAGATCTTTTAGGTATGGACCGAACCACTGATCCTGCTTTGGGAGCCTATCAGCAAGAACTCTAAAAAACAATATTGGCCTTATTTGTGGTATTTGTAAGAATAATCCTTCCTTTTCGCTAAGTTTCAGTACTTTAGGCGATAAAACCATAGATATTCTAAGGGAAATCTATAGTCCTTTCTCACAAAGGTTTACTAATTTTCCCACAATGTATTGTGTATGGAGTATACTTACACCATTATAGATGCGGATGCCACTTCCAACTTGCAATTGCAACACTACCTGGAAGATCATGGCGATTTTGTCTGTCTGGACCGTAACCTGGATAGCCGGGACGGCCTCAATGCCATTTTAAAACACTTACCGGATCTTGTTTTTATCAATCTCAACGGGCAGGCCATGGAATATTTTATGATGGTCTCCGAATTACATCAGTACATGAACGACATCCCGGTCATGATTGGGATTGCCAAATCCAAAGAATACGCATACGATGCCCTCAAAAACAGTTTTTACGATTACTGGCTTATGCCCTACAATGAGCTGGACATCCGTAAAACCCTGTTACGCCTTAAAAAACAACGCCCAAAAGAGGTTAGCTCCCATACCTTATGCCTCAAATCTTACAAAGACTTCCAATATATAAATACGGATGAGATCCTGTATTTACAGGCAGATAATAACGCTACTGACTTTATCATGAAAGATGGTAGCGTTATCAGTGCCTTTAAAACCTTAAAGACGTTTGAAAACAGTCTGCCAAAGAATTTTATACGGGTACATCAAAGTTATATATTGAACATGGACTATGTTTCCAGGATCAATTACGGGAAGAATATCTGTGCCTTAAAAACAGGCAAGAAACAACTTCCGTTTTCCAAAACCTACAAAAGCAATATAGACAGTCTTAAAAAAGTGCTTTCCAGGAATTCAATTTCTACCCTTAAATAGTAAAATTCTTACAAAAACGTGACATTTACTCTCAGATGTGGGGTGCTCACTAAAACATTTATTTTAAGACACTAATCATTTACCACTCCTTTTAGTTTAGTAAGAAATAAAATGAACCACTAAAAACGAGTATACGATGAAAAAATTAGCATGTATTTTTGCAGTAGCAGTAATGAGTTTAGGCATGTTCTCATGCACCAACGATAGCGCCGAAGATCAAACCCTATATGAAACTCAGGCCACTGATGGCAATGACGATAACAGTACAGGAAGAGACAGCTAGAAATTTTAGTTCTATTAAATATTTAAAAAGAGTCTTATAAAGCTATAAGACTCTTTTTTTTATCTTGTATACTTGTATTATCAACGATGTTCAAAATAAGTATGAAAAGGGCTATTCTTCAACTAACTATACTAATTCTGGTATTAAGCATATCCTGCAATAAAAAGAACACAAGTTTCGGTGATGAACAAGTTTTAGTTATAAACGATAGTATTAAAAAATGGCTATCAAAAGCTACTAACCCATTATCCCAGGAATGGGAAAGAAAATTAGTATTTGAAAAAGTGAATGAAACACTTAAATCAATTTCTAATGATAGTGTAAAAGCAGCCAGGCAATCGGATATATCACTCGCATATTTCCGATTACAGGATTCAACGAATTTTAAGAAGGCAAATAATCAAGCCCTAAAATTGGCAATCTCTATACAGGATTCAATCAGAATTGCGGAAGCTTATTGGGACTTAGGGGGTTATTATGGTTGGCCTTTCATTGCCAAAAGGGATAGTGCCTATTACTATTTATCTATTGCTCAGAAAATATATTCACTAAAAGCAGATCATTTAAACACCGCCCGGGTCTTAAGAGCAATGGCTACGGTTCAAACCACCATCCATGATAATACAGGGGCCATGGTAACGCTTATAGAGGCCATTAAGTTGTTAAAACCCTTGGGTGATTATGATCGACTATATGAAGCATACAATACCCTTGGGATTGCCGCTAATGCCCTAAATGAATACGATCAAGCTCTGGATTATTATAATACAGCCCTCGAATATTTGGATAAAACTGACAAGCCCGGAGAGAATTATGCCTTGCTCTACAACAATATTGGGTATGTATATTTAACAAAAAAAGAGTATGAAAAAGCAAAGCCATACTTTATAAAAGCTATGGAGCAGGACAGCCTATTTGATAAAAGGCCTTCTGCCTATGCTCGGGTACTGGACCATTTGGCCATGACCAACTTATACCTGGGTGAAAAAGACAATGTGGGGAAAAACCTTTACCATGCTTTAAGAATCAGGGACAGCGTAGGTGACCTTGAAGGCCTTTCCCTTAATTACTACAATTTGTCGAAATATTACCAGGAATCCGGAAATACAACAGATGCATTTATCTATGCCCAGAATTCAAGGGATCTAGCCAGGGAAATCAACAATAACCTACGGTATATGGAATCACTTAAACTATTGGCCCAATTAGACCCTGAAAATGTGATTGCCTATAACAATGAATATATCAGTATCTCGGACAGTATGCAACTGGAAGAACGCCAGATACGCAACAAATTTGAACGTATCCGTTTTGAGACCGATGAAGCCCTGGCACAGAACGAGACCCTGAGCAGACTAAATATGTTATGGATCAGCATTGCGGCCGGCGTATTTTTGTTTGCGCTCTCCTTATTGATCATTGTATTGCAGCGAATTAAAAACCAACGGCTTCGGTTTCAACAACAACAGCAAGAAGCCAACCAGGAGATCTTTAACCTTATGCTTTCTCAAAAACAAAAACTGGAAGAAGGGAAACAAACGGAACAAAAACGTATTTCAGAAGAATTGCATGACGGTATCCTGGGTGAGATGAACGGAGTACGTATGATCTTGCTGGGTCTGAATAAAAAAGGAGATCAATCTGCCATTGCCTTACGGGAGCAGGCCATTGAAAAACTTAAGGAAGTGCAGGAGGAAATTCGTACCATCTCACACGAATTGAATGACGCCTCCTATCAGAAATTTAATAACTTTATGATCTCCCTCGAAGATCTTCTTAAGAGCGTCTGTGGACCTGCCGAATTGAATTGTAATTTTACATACGACGAGGATATGGACTGGGACCAGTTAGAAGGTACCACCAAAATTAATTTGTACAGGATTGTACAGGAAAGTTTACAAAACTGTGTTAAACATTCAGAGGCCGACACTGTCTATTTATCATTGGAAACCAATGAAAAAAACATTGTGGTCAGCATTCAGGACAATGGAATAGGATTCGATACCACCTTTGCTAAAAAAGGCATAGGACATAAGAACATAAAATCGCGTATTGAGAAATTAAAAGGGAAATGGCAACTTAAAAGCGCACCTGGTATTGGAACCACGGTACGTCTTGAAATACCCATTGAGCAAATTTCGCAGGAAGCGAAAAAAGAAATATCTTTACCTAAAGACCTGCAGGAAGTATAGACAAAGCGTATGGACATTGTGAAGATCTTAGCGGTAGACGACCATGAAATGACGACTTTGGGTTATAAATTCATCCTTGAAGATTCCGAGTTTAAAGGTTTTAAGGTACAGATGGATACCGCCAAATCATTTGAAGAAGCCAAACAACGGATTGAAGAGGCCACCAAAGGTATAAAATACGACATTTTGCTTTTGGATATCCAGTTGGCCAACCCAACAGATGGCCCGGCAAAGACGGGTGAAGATCTCGGGATCTTTGCACGTAAGGTCTCTCCAGAGTCCAAAATTGTATTTATGTCTTCCTTTAGTGACAACTACCGCATCAATAGCATCATGCAAAGTGTAGACCCTGAGGGATATATGGTAAAAACTGAGATCGATCAAAAGTCCTTGCAGGCAATGGTGAATACGGTACTTACAGCTCCCCCTTATTATACCCAAAAAGCACTAGTCGCAATCCGGAAAAAGATGGCGCAGGACATTTCATTGGATGAAAATGATAAAAAAATATTGTACCATCTTTCCATAGGGACCAAAACAAAGGATATGGTTAATTTTATATCCCTTTCGCTGCCCGGAATTGAAAACCGAAAACGCCAATTAAAATCACTTTTTGGGGTAGAAAAGCAGAACGACCAAGCTTTGATCACAGCGTCCCGTAACCGCGGGTTTATTTAAAAAATAAAGTAATTCTGCCAATTTAGTAGGTTTTTCTTCACATATAGGTGCTTTTTTACAGCTAAACCTTATTTATACTAAGGTTTTCCTATAACAGTAGATCAAGATTTAACGTTAACTTTACATAGACACTTATTAAAAATAAGTTGCTATGTCTACTAAATCCAAAAAAATACAATTCCGATACAAATCGACTACATGTTCGGATAGGGAAATCATTGGTTTGGAGTCATTAAAATGTAATCTGGAAAAGGAATTTTACTCCAATATAACCATTCGTAATTCTACTACCTGCTGTGAGCAGAACAACCTGGTCATTGAAATGGAATGCAATTTGGGATTACTTGAAATGCTATTTCATCGTCAACAAGGAATCTGGGGCACGGAGGAGTGCGCAAGTCTTATTTTTAAAGGAAATTCCAAGATTAGTAATCAACTTCAAAACATTAGGAAAGTCAATAAGGTATTTATTGAAATTGAAGAGCTATCGTTAATACTAAACGACTGTAACATAATAATCAAGAAGATCTATCCTAAAAGTGTTGAATTAGAATTTGAGAATATCATTCGCATATTAGCTGATAATTATATCTTTTTATCCAACCAATTAGCTGCTAGTCCTTCTGAAATATTCATTCCCATATTTGAAGAGGTATCTTCAATCAACAACGTCACTAATATGGTGGATGAAAATAGTATTAGCGTAGATGGATATAATAGCTATTGGGGTCTCTATTTAAATATGCTGGAGGATCCGCTGATCTTTGATTTGAAAAATAAATGCCTTGTTTCTGGCGATGTACGGCTTTTTAATCGTTAAAAAGGGGGCGGTTCATCATCATCTTATTAACATTTTCCTTCACCCGCTTAATCTTTTCTTCATCGTTTGGATGTGTTAATACCTCGTCAATAAAAGAAACAATGATCCCCATATCATCTTCTTTTAGTCCTCTTGTGGTTATGGCAGCAGTACCAAAACGGATCCCGGATGTAATAAAAGGAGATTTATCATCGAAAGGCACCATGTTCTTGTTTGCGGTAATATCGGCCTTAACCAATACTTTCTCTGCATCCTTTCCCGTAATATTCTTATTGCGAAGATCTATAAGCATCATATGATTATCCGTGCCTCCGGAGATAATTTTATAATCCTTGGCAACAAATGCTGCTGCCATAGCGGCGGCATTCTTCTTGACCTGTAACATATAATGAAGGAAATCGTCTGTTAAAGCTTCTCCAAAGGCTATTGCTTTCGCCGCAATAATATGTTCTAGTGGACCGCCCTGGTTCCCCGGAAATACAGCCAGGTCTATAAGTCCCGACATCTTTCGCAAGTTTCCATTCTTAAGCCGAATACCAAAGGGATTTTCAAAGTCTTGTCCCATTAAAATAAGTCCACCCCTTGGACCCCGTAAGGTCTTATGTGTGGTGGTAGTTACAAAATGGCAGTGCGGAATTGGGTCGTTCATAATTCCCTTGGCTATAAGGCCAGCAGGATGCGCAATATCTGCTAACAACAAAGCATCTACACTATCCGCTATTTCCCTGAATCTTTTAAAATCCATATCGCGCGAGTAGGCCGATGCCCCTGCAATGATCATTTTAGGTTTTTCCCGCTGGGCAATCTCCTGGATCTTATCATAATTTATGGTTCCGGTAGCCTCATCTACCCCATAGAACACGGGGCGGTATAATTTACCGGAAAAATTTACGGGAGATCCGTGTGTTAAATGCCCACCATGAGACAGATCGAATCCCAGGATGGTATCTCCCGGCTGAAGGCAAGCTTGATATACTGCTGCATTGGCCTGGGAACCCGAATGTGGCTGCACATTGGCATACACAGCCCCAAACAATTCCTTTGCGCGTTCAATGGCCAGTTTTTCAACCTCATCGACAACTTCACATCCACCATAATACCTTTTGCCAGGGTATCCCTCCGCATATTTATTGGTTAAAACAGAACCCGCGGCTTCCATAACCTGAGGACTCGTGAAATTCTCAGAAGCTATAAGCTCTATTCCGTTTATTTGGCGTTCTTTCTCTGCTGCAATAAGTTCAAAAATTTGTGTATCCCGGACCATAAGTAATAATATCTTTCAATTGAGGCGTAAAAGTACAAATTGACAATAGTTAATGACTAGAAAATAATATATTTGATTAGGAATTTATCAAATACAAATTAACAATATACTTATGCCATTAAAAACAAATGACCCATCCAAATCCTCCTGGCTTCCCGTACCTGAAAATTCGGACTTTCCTATTCAGAACATTCCTTTTGGGGTTTTCCTGACAAGAGATGACGTAATTACAATTGGTACCCGCATCGGAGACCACGCCATTGATCTTGGTGCCCTGCACCAATTGGGTTATTTTAAGGACATACCACTTACAGATGATATTTTTCTGCAGGATTCCCTAAACGATTTTATTTCAGATGGAAAGAAAACATGGCGCTTGGTAAGAAGTAGGATCAGTGAACTCTTTGAAAAGGGGAATCCCGAACTTCAAAAGAACAAGGACCACCAGAAGATCGTATTATTTACAATGGATGAAATTGAAATGCAATTACCCGTACATATTGGTGATTATACAGATTTTTATTCCAGCAAAGAACACGCTACCAATGTTGGTAAAATGTTCCGGGATCCTGAACATGCCCTCTTACCCAACTGGCTTCACTTACCGGTAGGCTATCACGGCAGAAGTTCAACCATAATCCCTAGTGGCACCCCGGTGAGAAGGCCTCATGGACAAACTTTGCCCAAAGGGGCAGATACCCCAGTATTTGGTCCTTCCAGGTTGCTAGACTTCGAGTTGGAAATGGCATTTATTACGACTGATGCGAATGCCTTGGGGGAACCGATTTCCGTTGTGGAGGCAGAAGACTATATCTTTGGCCTTGTGCTTTTTAATGACTGGAGTGCCAGAGACCTTCAAAAATGGGAATACGTACCGCTGGGACCTTTTTTAGGAAAGAACTTTGCGTCTTCCATTTCACCCTGGATCGTGACCCTGGACGCCCTGGAACCATTTAGAATGGCCAGCCCCAAACAAGACCCGGAACCACTACCCTACTTAAAACAAAAAGGGAACAATAGTTTCGATATTCATTTAGAGGTAGACATTACGCCTCAAAATGGCCCTGCTACTACAGTTTCAAAATCGAACTTCAAGTACATGTATTGGACCATGGCACAGCAATTAGCCCACCACACCATCAATGGATGTAAAGTGAATAGTGGCGATATGATGGGAAGCGGAACTATATCAGGTGCTACGCCCGATTCTTTCGGCTCTATGCTGGAGCTATCATGGCAAGGTACAAAGCCAGTGCATCTGGCGAATGGTACCACCAGAAAGTTTATTGAGGATAATGATACAGTAACCATGAGGGGACATTGCTATAAAAATGGAGTACGTATTGGTTTTGGTGAAGTTTCGACCAAAATATTACCGGCAATTTCTTTAAAATAAATAGCCACAGGAATTCTTTTTTCGTGTATTTCATCGAAAGTATACGATATATGGACCTTTTTCGTTATGCATTTGGAATGTTTTGGCATGGCTCTTGGATAGGCTGTGCAAAACCATAATACGTAACGTCATGAAAAAAGCATTACTTTATTTTACTACGATCATTTTTTTAATCGCTTGTGGAGGAGTTAAAAAAACACAGGAGGCTATCAATACCGGAAATTACAACCAGGCTATCAATAGTGCGCTGCATAATCTTTCAGACAACAAGGATAAGAAGGGGCATCAACCCTTCATATTGATGTTGGAAGAAGCATTTGCAAAGAATGCATCGCGAGAATTACAGCATATTGCTTTTCTTGAAAAAGATGGAAATCCTGCCAATATGGAAGCCATATATAAAGGGTATTCCCACTTAAAAAGTATTCAGGAAAGAATTAAACCTCTTCTACCACTTTACGTAATGGAAGAAAACAGGGACGCTAATTTTGCCTTTAGAAATTATGATGAGGATATTTTAAATGCCAAGGACCGGCTTTCTAATTATTTATATGACAATGCTTTGTCATTGCTCAATAATGCCTCTAACAAACAGGATTATCGAAATGCCTATGAAGACTTCAGGTACTTAGATGAGATAAACCCCGGTTTTGAAGATACCAAAGAACAAATGGAACGGGCATATCAGAAAGGACTGGACTACGTGAAAGTTCGTATGGTCAATGATACTGACCTTATCATTCCTGCCCGCTTAGAGTCCGAACTCCTCAACTTTAATACGTTCGGGTTGGATGATCTTTGGACCCAGTATCACAATAATCCTATCAAGGACCTGAAATACGACTATGAAATGCAGGTCGCTTTTAGGGATATCAATATTTCTCCGGAACAGGTGAGTGAGAAACAGTTCGTTAAAGAGAAACAGGTTAAGGATGGGTATAAATACCTGGAAGATGAAAATGGAAATCTCGTAAAAGACAGTTTAGGCAATGAAATTAAAGTAGACCGTTTCAAGACGGTAAGGTGTAACTATTATCAATTTACACAGCAGAAGATTGCCCAGGTTACCGGCACTGTTAGTTATATAGATCTGCAAAGTAAACAGCAAATCAATACCTACCCGCTGTCGAGCGAGTTTATGTTCCAGCATATTTATGCGAACTACAATGGCGATAAAAGAGCCTTAGACAATGAACTGGTAGCGCTTCTAAATTTGGCATCGGTGCCCTTCCCCAGCAACGAACAAATGGTATACGACGCGGGAGAAGACCTTAAAGCCCGCCTCAAAGAAATTGTCGTAAGACATCGATTTAATTAAAACTATAACCCGGAGCTCAAAACTCCGGGTTTTTTTATAAGTACTTTTCTAGCCCAACATGCGGTATCGCACTATGGGAAGCATGCAGCACCAAAACTCCATTCTTGATGACCAATAGCTGGGGAGATTCATGCCTTACGTTAAAACGCTGCGCAATTTCATTAGACAGTTGCCTGTTCTGTTGTATCGTTAGAAAATACAAATCTGCTTTTTCGGGAAGCAAAGCATGATTCGACTCAAAAGACCGGAAGACCATACTACTAATCCCACAAGTCGTAGAATGCTTGTAAATGATCTGTGGCTTGCTTATGGAGTTTTGTGCCAATGAATCTAGCTGTTCAGGAGAGATCAATGAAACCCACTTTGATATATTATCTGCACCTTTTCGTGTACTTTCACTGTTTCCAAATAAATTGAATAATCCCATTATTTTGAGGCTGAATTGTAAGAACTACTTTATAAAAACTGTCTTATTGTCTTGTTTTTAAAGGATCTATCGGTCATTTTGTCTGCACAAAACACTTGGTAAGGTTGTTGACCTATGCATGTCAAAAGTAATCAATCAATAGAAAATAAAAAGACATCATAATGAATATCAACAATTTTACAATAAAATCGCAGGAGGTCATCCAGTTGGCACAACAGCTTGCCCAGGAAATGAAGCATCCCCAAATAGAGAATGAGCACCTGTTCAAGGCACTCTCTGAAATTGATGAAAATGTACTCCCATTTATCCTAAAAAAGCTGAATGTTAATATGGCTATGGTGGAACAAATTCTATCAAAAGAACTTGAAAGCATTCCCAAGGTTTCTGGAGGCGAATTGCAATTTTCAAAAGATGCCGGCAAGACTTTGAATGAGGCCAGCATTATTGCTAAAAGCATGAAGGACGAATATGTTTCCCTGGAACACCTCTTACTCGCTATTTTTAAATCAAAAAGCAAAATAGCTCAAATATTAAAGGATCAGGGAGTCACTGAAAAAGACTTAAAAGCGGCCATCAGTGAATTAAGGAAGGGGTCCAAAGTAACCTCACAAAGTGCCGAAGACACGTATAACGCACTGAATAAATACGCCCGAAACCTCAATGAACTGGCAGATAGTGGGAAACTAGACCCCGTTATTGGTCGGGACGAAGAAATAAGGCGAATTCTTCAGATCTTATCGAGACGTACAAAAAACAACCCCATTTTAGTTGGGGAACCCGGTACCGGTAAAACGGCAATTGCCGAAGGACTGGCACACAGGATCATACAAGGTGATATTCCAGAGAATTTAAAGGACAAAGTGATCTTTTCCCTGGATATGGGCGCTTTGATAGCCGGAGCTAAGTATAAAGGAGAGTTTGAAGAACGCTTAAAATCCGTGATCAAAGAAGTTTCGTCATCAGATGGAGATATTGTACTGTTCATAGACGAAATTCATACGCTTGTTGGCGCGGGTGGCGGACAAGGTGCTATGGACGCAGCCAATATTCTTAAACCGGCACTGGCAAGAGGCGATTTAAGGGCCATAGGTGCCACCACATTGGATGAATATCAGAAGTATTTTGAAAAAGACAAAGCATTGGAGCGCAGGTTTCAAAAAGTAACCGTTGACGAACCCGATACTGAAAGTGCTATTTCAATACTTAGAGGGATCAAGGAAAAATATGAAGCACATCACAAGGTTAGAATTAAGGACGAAGCTGTGATAGCTGCCGTTGAACTTTCTCAACGCTATATAACCAACAGGTTCTTGCCAGACAAGGCTATTGACCTAATGGATGAGGCTGCAGCTAAACTCCGTATGGAAATTAACAGCAAACCTGAAAATCTGGATGTGCTCGACAGGAAAATAATGCAGTTGGAAATTGAAATAGAGGCAATAAAACGGGAAGAAGACCACGCTAAATTGAAAGCCTTAAATATAGATCTGGCGAATCTAAAAGAAGAACGCAACGAGATCTTTGCCAAATGGGAAAGTGAAAAGACGGTGATCGATACCATTCAAAAAACAAAGCAGGATATTGAAAATTATAAACTGGAAGCAGAACGGGCAGAACGAAATGGTGATTATGGAAAAGTAGCCGAATTGCGTTATGGTAAGATCAAGGAGGCGCAGGAATCTTTGGAGAATCTCCAAAAGGATTTAGTAGAGGAACAAAAAGGAGGCACTTTAATAAAAGAAGAAGTCACCAATGAGGATATTGCCGAGGTGGTAGCCAAATGGACTGGGATCCCGGTCACTAAAATGCTGCAAAGCGAACGTGAAAAGTTACTGCAATTAGAAGGCGTGCTTCACAAACGTGTAGTTGGACAGGACGAGGCTATTCAGGCTGTTTCGGATGCAATACGCCGAAGCAGAGCTGGGTTACAAGATGCAAAACGGCCCATTGGTTCTTTCCTTTTCTTAGGTACCACCGGGGTTGGGAAAACAGAACTGGCCAAAACACTGGCCGCTTATTTGTTCGATGATGAAAATGCAATGACCAGGATCGATATGAGCGAGTATCAGGAACGTCATTCTGTAAGTCGTTTGGTAGGGGCTCCTCCTGGATACATAGGTTATGATGAAGGTGGGCAACTAACTGAAGCCGTAAGGCGCAGGCCGTATTCTGTTGTATTATTGGATGAAATAGAAAAAGCACATCCGGACACTTTCAATGTTTTGCTTCAGGTATTGGATGAGGGCAGACTCACGGATAATAAAGGGCGGGTAGCCGATTTTAAAAACACCATTATCATCATGACCAGTAATATGGGTAGCCATATCATTCAGGAGTCCTTTGAGAATGTTAAGGATTTGCGCAGTGCTACCGAAGCGGCCAGAATTGAAGTCATGGGCCTTTTAAGGCAAACGATACGCCCAGAATTTTTAAACAGGATCGACGATATTATCATGTTTACGCCGCTAAATAAAGAGGATATCTACGAAATTGTAAAACTTCAGCTGAATCAACTAAAGAAAATGGTTGCGAAGCAGCATATCATAATAGATGCTACCGAAGAAGCCATACAATATCTGGCGGAAAAAGGGTATAATCCCCAGTATGGAGCTCGACCTATAAAGCGAACCATACAAAAGGAAGTTTTAAATAACCTTTCCAAAGAATTATTGAGTGGTGCCATTAAAGCAGATAGCATTGTATTGATTGATTCGTTCGACGATGGGCTGGTATTCAGGAATCAGGCCGAGGAAATGGTGCAATAAAATAGCTTGTTGTTTGAAAATTGGCATCCGGACTTAACAAAGACCGGGTGCCTTTTTTTAATTAAAATATATACCACACAGTATTTAGTTTTTTTATATTCGTAAAAAATTGGACCTAAATGACCACCAAAGCCGAACGTACTGCCGCTTTTATAATCGAAACGGTTGCTCCCATTTTTAACAGACATGGCTATATAGGTACCAGTATGAGCGATCTTACAGAAGCGACCGGACTTACCAAAGGGGCTTTGTACGGTAATTTTGAGAATAAGGAATCCTTGGCGTTAGCAGCTTTTGAATTCAATTGTACGCAACTTTTGGAGGCAATAGATCAAAAATTGACTTCCCCGGGCAATGCTTTGGATAAGTTGTTCAAGCTAACGGATTTTTATAGGCATTATGATGAATTCACAACTAAAATGGGTGGATGCCCTGTACTAAACGTGGGCATGGATGCCTGTCATAATAATTCACTGTTAGCAGCTGCCGCCAGGGAAACGATCCGTACTATTGAAGGAAAAATCGCGGTTGTATTAGAGAATGGGGTAAATAACAATGAACTTAAATTACCAGTAACCCCTTTGCAATTTGCCAAACAAATGTATACCATGATACAAGGCGCTATTGCTATGGCAACCATTTCCGGAGATCGCAAGTATCTTATCAATACGATCGCCTATTTAGAAGTTTTGATAAAAAAGGAGATCAAAAAATAACCTATTCCGCTTTTACCCTGAAGATCCAGATAGTATCTGAATACCGACCGAAAAACTTACTGTCACGTGCTTCCCTTGCTTCCTGCATCGTATCATACCGTTCCAGGTATACATAATTGTGTTTCCTTTGGGTTCTGTAGAACGATTTAGGCGAAAGTCCTTTTACCGTCAATTGCTTCATGAAACTATTGTAATACCGCTGGGTTGCAAAAATATTGATGATCAAATAATACCCGGGCCTTATATCCTCGGTCAGCACAGCTTCCTCAAATCGTTCCCCTTTTTTCGGTTTTTCCAATTCTTCAAATTTTTCTGCAGCTTCGGCTTTCTTTACAGCTTCGGCTTCTCTTATTTTTACAGCCTCCAGGGAATCTTTTGCTTTTTGGGCATTCTGTATCCTTATTTCCTCTTCTCGTTTACTTGATACCCCCTCTATTCTTTCTTTCTCAGCCAACGCCAATGAGTCGCGGGTCCTTGCTGCTTTTGCCAATTCCAGCTTCTTTCTTTCTTTTCGGGTTAGCTTCTCTTCCTTTTTTTCTTCCTGATCAATAGCTACCTCAACAATTTTTTCTTCTTCTGGTTCCGGCATTGCCATTTCTTCATCCGGATCGAACCCAACCACCTTTTTCCTGAGGTCCGTTGAACCAAAATGATATGCTGTGGCCAATTCAAAACTGGGGTCCTTCCCATTGAGATCGGACGAAGTGCCAACTTCAACTACCGCCCCAAGAGAAAGATTTTTGAAAAATTTCCCGCCAATACCTCCTGAAATACCGTAGAAATTATTATACCCTGCCTGTAACCAGAACCTCTCTGCCGAAAGTAGGGTCGTAAAACCATACTGATTATCAAGGTTAGGGATTGTTTTGAAATAAACAGTAGGGCGCAAAACCGAATTTTCTAATATGCCACCCCCATAGATAGGAAATTGATAACTGGCCAGGCCCAGATAGATCTTATTTTCCGGCAAACTCGCTTTTTCTTTGGTCGTAAAATTATAATCGAACATATTCTCCCCTGCAAATCCGATGCTAAACCCTTGATACAGGAATTGTACACTTGGAGCGGCCTGCGCAATAAAATTGTTTTCCTCATTGAGAAAGGGTAATCCAATAATGGGATTTGGTTGGAAACGACTGTCGGAAAGTTCTTGTATGTACCCAACAATATTTAAACCCAGTGCAATCTGAAAGTCAGGGTTAATATCCCAGGCATAGGCATAATTTAAAACACCCCCTGTTTGCAGAAAAACACCTGTATTATGTTGTAAAAATCCGATGCCTGCTGCAGAGCTTGCTGTTAACTTTCGTGTGTAATTTACAAACAAGGTAGTAGGGTCTGGGTCGACGCTTTGCCACTGCCAACGAGACCATATTGCAATGGATTGAGGGTCGTTCCGATCTAATGAAAAGAAAGGGCTTAATAAGCTGCTATTATTCTGGGTTAAATTGTGCTGTCTGAAATCTGAAGGTAAAGCCGTTTCCTGCGCGCAGATTGGCCAGGTTAGCATCAATGCAAAAAAAATATTGAGTCGTTTTAACATATAGCCATACAAACAAGAGAAATTCATACTATTTTTACAGATATAAAGTTACATAATAGAAAAGATTGAGAACTATTCAAACCCAATAATATGAAATCAAAACTAATTTTATTATTCCTTTTAGCAACCGCTTCATTTACAAGCTGTAAGGACGATCAAAAATTAGAAGGAATCGATGTAGACCCGGCAGTAACTACCTTTTATTTTATAAGGCATGCAGAAAAAGACCGAACAGACCCTGATAATCCGGATCCGGAGCTAAGTCAGAAAGGATTGGGAAGGGCCATGCATTGGGCCGAAATTTTAGATGTCGTAGCAATAGACGCTGTTTACACCACAGATTATGAAAGAACTTCAATGACTGCAGCACCAACAGTGGTTAAGAGAGATCTCATAGCACAATACTACGACCCATCTTCTATAAACATTCCTGAGTTTAAAGCAGAAAACCTGGGCAAAAATGTCCTCGTAGTGGGGCATAGTAATACAACCCCCGATTTTGTAAATAAAATGATCGGAGAAGAAAAATATACTGCTATGGATGATACGGATAACGGCAGTTTATTTATTGTACAACAAATTGGAAACAAAACTACAGATATGCGGTTGATCTTTAATTGTAACTGCCCAAGGTAACTTCAACATTGGTAAGTTTTATATCCGATAATAATTCTAGCTCTTTATTCGAGTAAAGTGAGTCAATGCTGAATATGGATGCCGCTTTTGCAGGTTTAAAATTTTTGTAGTCCACAAACCGAATGCCATTTACAATGCGTTCGTTATAGGCCTCCCGAAATCGCATTCCACCACCATCGACATGAAATTCATAGGCAAGGTAATCGGGTTTCCAGGTTCCTTTATTGATCCAATAGATATAAATATCATCAA
>CALZFZ010000191.1 GCA_945786965.1 uncultured Muriicola sp.
AGCAGGGTGTAATTCCGAGCAATAACGGAATTATGGGAAAAACACCAAATTCTATGCTACGTACGGGTACATTATATCGACATACGGACAATTCTTCGATGAACGACCTGTTTTTTTATGTCATTTTTAGCAACAAGCTGTATTTCTTATAGTTACAAGATCATGACGGAATTTTACCCTGTAACTAAAGCCCAGGTTTCATTAAAGGACAAGTCAAGATTTATCTTAAAAAATGTTGTTTAACGATCAAGTTTGAATGCATCGAGCTTAATGTCGTCCAGGCCGTCATCATCGAAGGGATATTCTAACTGATCCTGGATGTTGTAAAGAGAAATTAGGATAAATTCGGTCAGTAAGACCACGAAATAGGTAATCAAGGGATTATGTTCCGATCCTACATCGTACATGATGGTTGGGGCGTAAATGAGCGGAAATATATATATAAAGACCTTGCAATATGCCTTAAGGCTTAAGGGGGTTCTATGAGTATTAATGGCGTGGAGGTTTTCCAGGGATTCGTGAAGATCCTTCATAAATCTAAATATACGATCGCGCAACCGCCTGGAGACATTGGCGTCATTGTCCTGAATAAAAGTATGAACCTGGTTAATGATGACATCTAATTCCTGAGTTGAGTCATTATTGGTTTGCAGATGATCCATGGTATTTTCACTGATGTCTACCAGGATATCTGATATTTCTTTTTTACTCTCTTCCGACAGATCATTATTACTGTTTATAAAATAATGCACTGTTTTCAGTGCACTCCGGAATTTACTAAGGTGTTCCAGGGCTTTTTCTCTTCTTCTAAAAGAGCCACGTATTGTAAATACCAAAGGGAATACGATGGCAATACTCAGAAATGTAAGGTCTACGTGAAACAGGATATTGAAATAACGGCATACAAAAGTCGTGATGATTGATATGGTCAACACAATGGCCGTTCTGTGATTTATTATGGATACGTATAGTTTGATAATTAGAAATTTAGTACATTATAGCCTCTAAAGCTAACTACAATATAATGAAAAAACAAACAATTTTTCCATTCCTTTTGCTCTATCTTTTTGCAACAAGTTCCCTGTTTTCACAGGCTGCGGAAAGCACTCAGGCAAAAGAAGAGGTTACCACCTTGTTCAAAGATCAGTCCGTTCTTCCTTTAAAGATGAGCTTTTCTAACAAAGAAATGAAACGAGAAACCAATGACAGCACCTATTTGTTATCTCATATTTATTATGACAATGGAGGTCAATGGGATTCTATAGGAGTAAAGATCCGGGCACGCGGAAATTACAGACGGTCCCATTGCTATTTTCCTCCCATAAAAGTAAAGATTAAAAAATCTGTCGCCAAGGGTACCATCTTTGAAGGAAACAAGGAGTTAAAAGTGGTATTGCCCTGCGTGGCTTCCCAGGCTACCTTAGACAATATTGTAAAAGAGTATATGGCATATAAGATCTTTGAAGTGATCTCTCCCTACCATTATAAAACCAGAATGGTCGATATTGAGTTTACAGAATTGAAGGGAAAAAAGAGTAAAACGCACCAATTAAAGGCCTTTTTAATTGAAGATATTGATAGGATTGCAGCACGGCATAATGCCAGAAAAATGAAACGATCTGTGCATCCTTTGCAACAGGACGATGAATGTTCTATTCAAAATGATTTTTTTCAGTATATGATTGGTAATACCGATTTCTCTGTGGCGTACCAGCACAATCAAAAACTCTTGTTTACAGAAGATAATAAGTGCTTGCCCATCCCTTATGATTTTGACATGTCCGGTTTGGTCGATGCCAGTTATGCGGTAGTCTCCCAAGTACAAAATGAAGTACTGAGCATAGAAAGTGTTACAGACAGGCTCTATCGCGGCTTTAAAAGAGATGAAGCAACATATCAAATGGTGCGTAAGCAATTTCAGGACAATAAAGCAGAAATATTAGCGGTGGTAGATGATCTTGCACCTCTTTTCGACAATGATGCAGAATTTAGAGTAGCGAAAAAATTTATATCCGACTTTTTTGTAGTCATGGCCAATGATTCCAAATTTGACTCTGAAATCCTCAAAAAGGCACGGATTAAATAAAATTAAAGTATGGGCTCTAAAATTTCCCAAACATTTTGAGCGAGAATTTTTTGACCTTCTACCGTAGGATGGATACCGTCTTCCTGGTTTAACCCGGGAATTCCCGCGACGTTTTCCAGCAAAAAAGGGATCAGGTAACAATTGTTTTTTGCAGCCAGATCCGGGAATATTTTCCTGAACTCGCTGGTATATTCCGGTCCCATATTAGGCGGAATTTGCATCCCGGCAAGCACAATTTTTGTGTCCGGATTTTTATTCCTGACGGCATCTATTATGGCCTGAAGGTTCTCCCGGGTTTCAAAAAGAGGGATCCCCCGTAAACCATCATTAGCCCCCAGCTCCAGAATAAAGACATCTACCTTTTGGTTGAGTAACCACGATATGCGGTTTTCACCACTGGCGGTTGTTTCTCCACTCAACCCTGCATTGATAGCAGTGTACTGAAGGCCCAAGGAATCCAGGATTTGTTGTATTACGCCCGGAAATGCTTGTTCTGGTTCCAGCCCCATCCCCGCCGTAAGGCTGTTTCCAAAGAATAAGATTGTTTTGGTCTCAGAATTCTCAGCATCGATGTCATTGGCAATTACACCTTGTTTTTCAAGGTCGCTCTTATTTGCTTTCGGCCTGTTTTCACCGCAAGAGATCAACATTACAACAATAAATAGATAACAAAACTTTAACATGGTTCTCATACTTTAGTGAACTAAAATCAAAATCATTTTTATATTTTCCCGCCTTCTTTAAATAGGTAGTAAAAGTAAGCTAATGGCAAAGATATTAAACGTTACCAATCTCAGGAAATCATATAAAAATGGTTCGCGAGAACTCGTTGTTTTAGATGAAATTTCATTTGATATAGAAGCAGGTGAAACTTTTGCGATCGTTGGCCCTTCCGGAAGTGGAAAGACCACCTTGCTGGGGCTTTGTGCAGGATTAGACCAACCAGATTCTGGTAACATAGAACTGTGCGGCACTGATATCAATACATTGAACGAAGACGAACGGGCACTTTTACGAAACAAGAACGTTGGATTTATTTTTCAGGACTTTCAATTGCTGCCGACACTTACAGCAGAAGAAAACGTAGCTGTTCCTTTGGAATTACAAGGCGCAAAAAATGCCACAGGTATAGCCAGGACGTTATTAGAAAAAGTGGGACTTTCTGAACGGTTACATCATTATCCTTCGCAGCTTTCGGGTGGAGAGCAACAGCGCGTGGCACTGGCAAGGGCATTTTCAAATAGGCCTGCTATTTTATTTGCCGATGAGCCAACCGGTGAACTCGATGAAGCAACCGGCCAAAAGATCATTCAATTGTTATTCGAATTAAATAAAGAAGCAGGTACCACCCTGGTGATCATTACTCACGACATGGAACTTGCAGAAAAAACACAACGAATTCTCCGGCTTAAGGGAGGTAAGATAAGTTCGGTTCAAAAGGTTGCTGCACTGTGAATACATTTAAAACTACCACAGGGAAAGCAGGTTTTTTTTGGCTAATAAAGATGGCATGGAGAGACCTCCGCGCCAACGTGCGCAAGCTTTTCCTTTTTATGGCCTCCATCATTATCGGGATAGCAGCAGTGGTGGCTATTCAATCCTTTGGCAACAATCTTACGGACAATATTGAACAGCAGTCGAAATCGCTTATGGGGGCCGACTTCCAGATCGATAGCGGGCAACCGGCAAACGAACGAGTGCAGGGCATCATTGATTCCCTGGGTGGGGCCAATGCTAGAGAAATAAACTTTGCTTCCATGGTTACCTTCCCAAAACAGGACGCAACCAAATTGGTACAAGTATTGGGCGTGGAGGGTGGTTTTCCATTTTATGGTGAATTTGAAACCGACCCGGTAAATGCAGCAACAAGTTACCAGGCAAATTCAGCAGTTCTTGTAGATGCTACCGTTATGTTGCAATACGGTCTGATTCCAGGCGATAGTATAAAAGTAGGAGCCATTACCTTGCCTATAGCTGGCTCGCTTAGATCGATCCCCGGACGATCTGCCATAACCAGCAGTGTGGCGCCCGCAATTTATATCCCATATCGCTTAATCGATGAGACCGGACTATTGCAGATAGGAAGCAGAGTAGAATACAAATACTATTTTGTAGCTCAACCCGGATTGGACCTTGAAGAACTCTACGAGAAGACAGATCATATCCTAGACGCTGAAGGGGCAGATCTGGATATTCATACAGATACCAGCCGAAGATTGGGGCGCCGGTATGAAAACTTCGGCAAATTTTTAAATATAGTAGCATTCATTGCTCTATTATTAGGCTGCATCGGGATTGCAAGTGCTGTACATGTATATATAAAAGGAAAGTTAAGGTCCATCGCAGTACTTAAATGTATGGGGGCCACTCGAAGACAGACGTTTATGATCTACCTGATCCAGATCGCCGGATTGGGATTGTTAGGAGGGATCATTGGGACGCTTGCCGGCGTATTGCTCCAGTTCTCTGCACCTTCCTTACTGAAAGATTACTTACCAATAGATGTTCAAGTAACCCTTTCCGTACCTTCAATTTTATTGGGATTATCCCTGGGGTTATTTATGTCGGTTACCTTCGCACTGCTGCCGTTGTTAAGAACATGGTATGTATCTCCACTGCAGGTTTTACGGGTGCAGGAGAACGATGTCTCTAAGTCAGGTTTTGCACGCCTGGTCGTATTATTTATCATTTTCTTATTCATATTTCTATTTGCACTGCGCTTACTGGACAATTGGCGGTATGCCGTTTCATTTGTTGTGGGTCTGCTGGTCACATTTTCCTTGTTAGCAGGAATGGCGGCCCTTCTGATGAAAGCTATAAAAAGATATTTCCCTGTTTCCTGGGGATTTTGTGCACGACAAAGCTTGTTGAACCTTTTCAGGCCCCAAAACCAGACCACGACATTGTTATTATCCATAGGCGTTGGCGCCTTCTTGATAAGTACACTCTATTTTACGAAGGATATTCTCCTGAACAAAATAACACTTGAGGAAAATACAACTAGCCCCAACATCATTTTGCTAGATGTACAAACTGAACAGGTTAAAGAGGTAACAAACACCATTCTTTCGAATGAAGTGCCGGTGCTCGATGATATTCCCATAACAACCATGAGGGTTCATAGTATCAAAGGAGTAGCGGTCAATGCAATTCGCAATGATACTACCTCCAATGTGGGTCGGTGGGTCCTGAATCATGAGTTCAGGGTAACCTTCCGGGACTCTTTGATCCCTTCAGAAACTATTAAAGAAGGCAACTGGACCGGCAGTGTTGAGAATGAAACTGTCGTTCCCATTTCCATAGCGGAAAATTTTGCTTTCGACGCCAAAGTGGGGGTAGGAGATGAGGTGACATTTAATGTGCAGGGCGTACTTATTGAAACAGTCGTTGGAAGCATACGTACCGTTGACTGGGGAAGGCTGCAACTAAATTTCTCTGTTTTGTTTCCAAGGGGCGTATTGGAATCTGCACCTAAATTCCATGTTTTAACAACGCGTACCCCTAATGATGCTACTTCGGCAAAATTGCAGAAGGAATTGGTTGCTAATTTTCCGAACATTTCCATTATTGACCTTCGCCA
>CALZFZ010000192.1 GCA_945786965.1 uncultured Muriicola sp.
ACAGGCCATTTTATATTTATGATGGTGATCGCCAAACTCCTCAATATTAACATGGCCTGGGTACCTATTGCCAGTATGGCCAATGTGGGCGGAATTGCCACTGCTCCGGCTGTAACAGCAGTCTATGAAAAAAAATGGATGCCTCATGCTGTGGTCCTCGCCATTCTGAGCATGGCAACCGGGACTTTTTGGGGGATGCTTACGATTTACTTACTGGAACGATTTTTAATTTAAATAACAGCTAATTAAACATGCTTTCCTCGTTCCCAACCGTGTTTCCCCAGGTATTGTTCCCCACTTTCAACGGCTCCCCCTTCTATGGAGGTACCCATAGAATCGTTCCATCGGTTTAGATACCCAAAAAGCGAGATTACTCCCAGCATTTCTACCACCTCCCCCTCATCCCAATACTTGTAAAGCCTCTCTTTAATAATGGAATCTACCGCATTGGGAATTTGTGAGGCAGCCAAAGAAAAATCAAGGGCGGCTCGTTCGCCTTCAGAAAAGGCAGGATGTGTTCGGTATTCCCAAATATTGTCTAATTGTTCCTGTTCGGCACCATAGCGTTCAGCGGCCCTAATGGCATGGGCTTGACAATACCGGCAACCCGTTGCATTGCTGCTTACCCAGGCGATCATTCTTTTTAAGGCTGAAGAGACCCTTCCATGATTCTCCATGACCGCTTTGTTGAGGTTGATAAAGGCTTTGGAAATCGCTGGCCGGTGTTGCATGGTTAGGACAGAATTGGGGCAAAATCCGAGTGTTTCGTTGAAAAACTCAGCTAATTTCTTGGTTTCTGCATCATGATCGGCGGAAAGAGGATTGACGAGCGGCATACGATCTTTTTGTAGTTATTATTGTAATTTTGAATCCACAAGAAACAAAAAAAACACAGCATGACAAATCATATCACTACCAAATGGATTGGAAACATGGCATTCGAAAGCACCAATCCGTCCGGAATTGATTTTAAAATTGATGCAGGTCCTGATGATGGAGGTGAAGGTAAGGGATTAAGACCCAAAGCATTGATGTTATCTTCCCTGGCCGGATGTTCGGGTTTGGATGTGGTTGGCCTCATAAAGAAAATGAAACTAGATGTTCATGATTTCAAGATAGATACCATTGCAGAATTGACCGATGAGCATCCAAAGTATTATAATGCGGTTCGTATTGAATACCATTTTTATGGCCCAAACCTGGATAAGAAAAAATTACAACGGGCTGTAAACTTATCCGTTGACAAATACTGCGGAGTTATGGAAATGTTCAGAAAGTTTGCCACATTAACTACCGAGTCTTTTTTTCATAACCAACCAGGATAGGCCAACGGCGCCTATTACTGGTCTTTTAAGCTAAAATACTCCACTGCATAGCTTTTGCAGTTAATGGAACTATATTATGGATAAAAATGGAGTCTGTCAGATGCGCTGGACACTGAAACCAAAACCGGAAGAATCTCAAATAAATGAACTGTCCAGGGCATTGAATGTTGAGCCTTTAGTAGCTCAATTATTGCTTCAGCGCGGGATCAGCACCTACGATGAGGCCAGACATTTTTTTAGGCCCCAATTATCAGATTTGCATGATCCGTTCTTAATGAAAGATATGGATTTGGCCATAGAAAGGATAGAAAAAGCTATTGCAACGCAAGAGAATCTTTTAGTATATGGCGATTACGATGTAGACGGCACCACATCTGTGGCATTGGTTTCTTCATATTTGTTGGAAAAATACCCCAATGTAGCTACGTATATTCCAGACCGTTATTCAGAAGGTTACGGCATTTCTTATACGGGGATCGATTTTGCAGCAGATAATGATATTACCCTGATCATTGCATTGGACTGCGGGATAAAAGCAGTAGACAAAGTAGCCTATGCTAAAGAGAAGGGGATAGATTTTATTATATGCGATCATCACAGGCCATCCGATATCTTGCCGGCAGCCATTGCGGTTTTGGACCCCAAAAGATCGGATTGTTCGTATCCCTACGAAGAATTATGTGGATGCGGTATTGGTTTCAAATTGATACAGGCGCTGGAGCTTGCAAGGGGGGGTACTATCGATGCAATTACACCATATCTCGATCTGGTGGCGACTGCCATTGGGGCAGATATTGTCCCCATATCAGGCGAGAACAGGGTATTGGCCTATATTGGACTTCAAGTTATTAACGATTCCCCACGTCCGGGATTTAGGGCTATTATCGAAACGTTAAATAAACCGTCGCTCACGATAACGGATGTAGTATTCATAATTGCACCACGCATTAACGCAGCCGGGCGCATGGAGCACGGCCGGTATGCAGTTGCGCTACTAACGGAAACCAATCTGGATCGTGCAAAGGAATATGCCAGGGAAATAGAAGAATTTAATAAGGACCGCCGGGATTTAGATCGGGAAATTACCGAAGAAGCCCTAGCCCAGATCCGGGAAAATAATGAACAGGAACGCTATACTTCTGTTGTATTTAAAGAAACATGGCATAAAGGTGTTATAGGGATTGTAGCTTCGAGGCTTACAGAATCCTATTACCGGCCTACCCTGGTCTTTACCAAAAGTGGAGATAAACTAGCTGCCTCTGCAAGATCCGTTAAGGGATTTGATGTATACAATGCCCTAGAAGCTTGTAGTGATTCCATTGAACAATTTGGAGGTCATAAATACGCTGCCGGATTAACTCTTTTAGCAGATCAATATGAGCTATTTAAATCCCAATTTGAAAAAGTGGTATCAGAATCTATTGACCCCATGCTTCTAATCCCGGAAATATTGATAGATGCTGAAATTGAACTAAACCAAATCACCCCCAAACTGCATAGGATACTTAATCAATTTGCTCCTTTTGGCCCTGGGAACATGAAACCGGTCTTTTTTGCCCAGCATTTGCAGGATTCCGGATACGCCAAAGGTGTAGGCGAAGACAGAAAACATTAAAAAGTAGCCAAAAGGCAGTATAATTCACAAGCAATGGGAGATATTGCAAGTGGATTGGGTGAAAAATTAAAAAAAGTATAAAACCGTAAGAAGATCCATGATCAAAATAAATAAGAAGAGAATGAA
>CALZFZ010000193.1 GCA_945786965.1 uncultured Muriicola sp.
AAAAGATGGCGGAATCTTTTTGATGGATTCCAATGGCAACTACAGCAAAATTTCAAAAACAGATGTTATGGCTTCAAACGGCGTAATTCATATTATCGAAGATGTTGTTATGCCGTAATTTTGGTTGATTGTTGATACAAAAAGCACCGTAAAACACGGTGCTTTTTTTTTAACTTTGAAAACACTTTATTACAAAGGCCACAAGGTTACTACGGCGCTTTGTAGCAGGAATAAGGCAATAAAAGGGATCACCAAATACCCCATGATATCCCTGGCCTGTATTTTAATTCCGGAACCCATAACGGGAAGGATCAACAATAAATAGAAGGGCTGCATTAAATTGGTGAGGCTCTCCCCATAGGCAATGGACATAGCGGCCCTGGAAATAAGGGCGGTCATTTCTTCAGCTGGCAAACCAGCACCAATATCCTGTACGGCTTTAATAATAGTAGGACCTATCACCGCAAATTCTCCACCCGCAGAGGGAATCGCAAAATTTACGATACCTCCTGAGACAAAAGCAAAAAATGGAAAGGTCTCCAGGGTAGCCACAGAAGCTAACCAGTCGGCCAATTGTTCTCCCAGCCCTGTATAGATCATGATCCCCATAATGCCGGCATAAAATGGAAATTGAAACAGGATACCTGAGACGTTGCCGCTGGCCCTTTTCATGGCAATAACATACCGCATAGGGGTTTTATGGAGTAATAATCCCAGCATAAGAAAAATAAAGATCATTATGTTCAGGTTCAGATCAAATCCTTTAGTACTAAAATGGGATACGATATAAATGAAGCCCATAAGAACGATGACGTATTGCAGGATACTACTGTTGTTTAAGAAGTCGGACACAGCTCGGAACGGAAGTTTTAAAAGCCGGGCTTCCTCATATATCGAAATACGGACTTCCTGATCTTTAGATTCGAGCATTTCCTCTAAGTGCAACCCCTTATCCTCTTTAGGGATTAGAAGTATCATTAAAATTGGGCCCAGGATTATAAAAAGTACAAGCATTACCATATTTAAACTAGATCCTAAGGTAAAGGCCGTAGGGATAGTGGTTGTTAATATGGCAGCCTCCATTATAAAATTATTATCGGTATTAAGCAGCAGGGGAATTGAGCTCGATAGTCCATTGACCCAGCCAATGTGTGAAAAATATACACATGCAATTAGAAAGGGATAATTAATCCCTTTTATTCTATTGGCAAGTTCCCGACCCAGGACAGCCGTGATGATCACCCATCCCCAGCTTACCATACACAAAAGGGAACCTATTAAAATGACAAAAAAATAAACCTGCCTGGGAGTTTTGATCTTCGTCGCCAACAGATCTATGGCCACTTTTACTACGGGTGATAATGCAATGCTGTAACCCGTAATTACTAATAAGACCATTTGCATCCCAAATTCCAAAAGCATCCAGAAACCATCGTACCAGGACCCAACAACTTTCATGGGCGTGGTGTCCATCCAGAAGTAAGCCATCAGGCCAGTTATCAGGGTTAGTACAAGCGCAAACACGAAGGCGTCTGGCATGTTCTTTTGAAATATATCCGTGAATTTTCTCCCTAGTTTATGGATCATATTACAGTACTATTATTCTTCTAAACAAGTTAATAAAGAGGCAGTTTCGAGCACGGTCGCAAACTCGTTATGCAAACTTGCCAATGCAATTTCATGTATCGTTTCTGCCGTATGTTTTGTTCCTGTGGGTCCAATTTTGTCAAATGTAGCCGTTGCGTCTGAGATAATATAGGTGTCATACCCATAATTTGCAGCCATTCTGGCTGTTGAAGATACACAGTGATCTGTAGTGAGGCCAACTAATACCAACTTCTTCACACCCGCTTCATCCAGCAATGCTTTTAAAGGGGTTCCAATAAAGGCGCTGTTAACTTTTTTTTCAAGGACTCTTTCTTCTTTTAAGGGTTTCACCTCGTCTTTGATTTCATTGCCCGGAAGTCCCTTAACGAGCCTTGAAGGTGCTGTGCCATTATGTTTAATATGGAATATCGGCAGCTGATGTTCACGCCAATATTTCAATAGTTCAGCGGCTTTTAGTTCGGCGTTCGGATTGTTCCTGTGACCACCGTAATAAACAATGTCGTCCAGGCCTTTTTGGATATCAATCAGCAGTAATGCGGGATGGTCTTTTAGGGTCATTTATTCAATTTTATACAAGATAGGATTAAATGCCTTGGAGGCAACCACCACCTTATCGCCCGGATTTAGGTCCTTGATTTCAGAAGAATCGGCCACGACCTTGATGATCGAATTATGGATTAAGACGGTGACGATATATACAACCTCTTCTTTATCAATGGCTATAACCTCGCCGGTAAATTGAAATTTACCACTAAGGTGTTTGTTGATAAAAATTTCCTGGGGCGAACCCTTTTTTACAATCTTTCCATGTTCTAAAACAACAACTTGATCTGAAAGCTTTACGATTTCACCAATATCATGGCTGATCAGGATGGTGGTTAGGCCAAATTCCTTATGCACTTTATAGATATAGGATTGTAATTTTAAGCGGATTTTTACATCCAGGGCTGCCAGGGGTTCATCGAGCAATAATATTTCAGGTTTTTGAACCAGGGCCCTTGCAAAGGCTACCCGTTGTTTTTGCCCACCTGATAGGGTTTCCGGGTTTCGGTTTTGAAGATCGCCCAATTCAACCACTTCAATCAAATCTTCGATGATGTTTTTGGTTTGGCCTTTTCTTAGCGCAAATTCAAGATTTTCACGAACCGTCATGTTTGGAAAAAGGGCATAATCCTGGAAAACCATGCCTGTAGCACGTTCCTGAGGGCTGCGGTTTATTTTTTGGTCCGAATCGAACCAGTAGGTATCATGCACTTTAATAGAACCTCGATCTGGTTTTAGTAATCCGGACAGGATCCTTAAACAGGAGGTTTTACCTGCACCTGAAGGCCCATATAGGGTTATTAATGCTCCCTTTTGAATGTTCAATTCTATTTTGAGAAGCATTTCGCCTTCAGCGCCCAAAAGTTTTTTATGGAAATTAAGTTCGATCATTTCCAAAATCGTTTTAAATAGCCACCATTAACCAGGTACACAATGAGCAGAATAATAAAGGTAATCGCAAATAGCGTGAGCGAATAGAAATTGGCTGCTTCATAATTCAGGGCTTCTACTTCGTCATAGATCGCGATAGAAGCCACTCTGGTTTTGCCAGGGATATTTCCTCCGATCATCAGGACAACTCCAAATTCCCCAATAGTATGGGCAAAAGCAAGCACGATCCCCGTTAAAAGTGATTTTTTAATGTTAGGCAGTAAAACCTTGAAAAGGGTTGTGATCTTAGATTTGCCGAGTATCGAAGCAGCTTCGGGTAGAGAAGCAGGTAATGCCGACAATCCTGCCTGTATGGGTTGTACCATAAATGGTAAACTGTAGATCACTGATGCCACTACCAATCCGCCAAAGGAAAATACCAGTTGAATGCCCAACCAGTTATTTAACCAATTTCCAAACGCATTTCCGGGGCTAAAAGCCACCAGAAAATAAAACCCAAGAACCGTTGGCGGCAATACCAATGGCATACTAACCAGGGTTTCCAGTACCGGCTTGAAACGCGATTTGGTCTTTGAAAGCCAATATGCCAAGGGAATTGAAATGAACAATAAGACCACCGTGGTGACTAATGCCAGTTCAAAGGTTAACAATAATGGGCCCCATTCTATCACGGTGAAAGCATTAATTCATTTAACTTGATCATGGCTATGACTTCCTTTCCTTTTTTTAACCCCAACTGTAAAACTGCAGCCGTACTTATAATAGAACGAATGATCCCGACCTTGGTTTGAATCTCCAATTTACTTAATAAAAGCCCTTTTTCAATATGGTTTATCGTACCCGGTATCCTATTTTGAAGGCTTATTTCATGGTTTTTCGTGCTGCCAATCACAACTTCTGTTTCCTTGAAGAGTACATGAACCGGACTTCCGTTTTTCAAATATGAAGCGGTTTCCGTAGTTTCAATTACGATGGCTTTTAGCGTCTGCTTTTGATCCACAGATATGGTTACCAAAGACATGTTCCCGGATACTTCAATAGCTGCAATATGTCCTTCAAAACTATTCATCGATCCAATATCCAAATTTATGCAAGATAGTTCTGCCCTTGGTTGAAAGCAGAAAATCATGGAATTTTTGCGCCCCAGGTTTTACCCCATTTTTATTTTTAATGAGAACCACTGCTTGTTTTATGGGCGTATATTCCTTTTGATCCAGGGCAATCCACTTGCCTTTACCCTTCATCTCGGGAGAAAGCACTACAGACATGGCCGTAAAACCAAATTCTGCCGATCTTGAAATAATAAATTGATTGGTCTGGGCAACGCTTTCGCCATACACCAGTTTGTCTTCAACCACAGCAAATATATGGTGGTTGTTAAGCACTTCTAAAGCCGCCATTCCGTAAGGGGCTGTTTTAGGGCTTGGTAGGGCTATATGCCTGACCACATCATTCGTTAGAATTTCAATTGAAGGAAAGTTTGCTTCATTCATGGTCCATAATACTATTCGGCCATTTGCATAGACCGTAGGAGGCGATATAGTATATCCATCCCTGTAAAGTTGTTCAGGATATTTTAGATCGGCCGATACAAATACATCATATGGGGCCCCTTCTTTAATTTGAGCAAACAGTTTCCCTGAGGAACTTAGGATCACTTCGCATGCAATGCCATTTTCTTGAGAAAAGGCCTCTGTTAATTTTTCCATGGCAAACTGCATGTTTGCAGCAGTTGCTATTCTAAGGATTTTGTCTTCTTTCTCATGAGACTTACAGCTTGCGAGCAAGGTTATTCCCAAAAAAAAGCATGCCATTAAAACAAGTCTCCATTTTCTCAATTTATTGAACCATAAGCGTTTGCATTGCATGGGGTGGTATTTTCAATTCGGCAACTTCTGCGCCTACATAGTACTGATAAGAAATTGCATCATCGCCGGGATTCATTATAATGGTAACCAAAGTATTATTTTCATTTAGAAAAGAAGTGCTGAGTAAATTACTACGGCTGCTGACCGTACTTACTCGTTGCGCATTGGGCCTTATAAATTTAGAAAAATGTCCTATGTAATAGTAAGAGGGCGTGTAAATAAGATCGCCGGAATTCGTATCTCCATGGATTGGAGAAAAACAAAAATTTCCTACATGATTAGGACCTCCTGTTTGGTCTAACAAAATGTTCCAATCTGTCCAACCCACAGTACCCTGGTTAAAGTCATTGATCATAGACCTCCCATACCTTTCTGCATTAGGCCAAAATTGGTAGTTCTCGGCTTTAAAACCTTCCTGACAACCTTCGGTGAATAAGAGATTCTTGGTCGGATACGATTCTTTTATATTACCAAGATTGCTAAACATAGGATCCCCGCCTGCCCAGGTCTCATACCAGTGAAAGCCTATTCCCCAGGCATACTTAGCTGCTTCAGGATCGTCAAAAATTGTATTGGCCCTATGATTTATTAGATCGCGGTTATGATCCCAAACAACAATTTTCTTGTCGCCAAGTCCTTCTTTCTCCATAATCGGACCCAAATAGTTTTTAAGGAAATCGCGTTCCTCTTCAGCGGTATAAATACAGGATTCCCATCTTTGAATCGCCATAGGTTCGTTTTGAATGGTAATTCCCCAAATGGGCATTCCTTCATTTTCGTATGCCTTGATGAATTTGGTGTAATACAAAGCCCAGGTTTCATAATATTCAGGGAGCAGTTTTCCTCCCTGCAGCACATTGTTATTATCTTTCATGAATGCCGGTGGGCTCCATGGGCTGGCATATAAGAGAAGATCTCCCCCGGCCGATGCTATTGCCCGTTTTATCATCGGAATACGAAATTTACGATCGTGATCAATACTGAAAGTTTCCAACGTTTTATCATTGTCTTCAATGTATGTATAGCTTTCACTGCTAAAATCGCAACTGTGGATGGTCGTACGCGTTAAGGAATAGCCTATTCCATCTACGGGGTCGTAATAGGCCTTTAAGAATTCCTGTTGTTTTTCTTCAGGTAGTTTTGCGAAGACCTCTGCCGAAGCGTCGGTGATAGCCCCTCCGATCCCTAATAATTTTTGAAACGTCTTATTGGGGTTAATGAATATGGAGATCTCGGACTCCAGCGGTTGGCGGGCTTCTGTGAATTGCAGGTTTTCGGTCTTCGTTAGTCTGAGATCCGTATTGCTCGCTGTGGTATAAACTGCTATCTGTTTTCCTTTTCCTGAAAATGCCGGTGCTAATTCTTCTGAATCTGATGTTTCAATCATTTCAGGTTCTTTTTTTTGAACACAACCTAGGATCAGTAAAGGGATAAGTAATGATAAGGTAAGCTTCTTCATGAGTTGGAATTATTTAGATTTAAAAGTAATTATTCAAAATTTGGTTGCTTTTGAGACCGATATTTCGAGCTACATATTAACAAATTCGAAACCCGAGAGCGGAATGTTTCTAAGATCCATTTCGGTTTCATTTAATTGAATGCCATATTCCAGATACGCTTTTAGGTTCGCCAGCCAAAAGGTCCATCCATTGCTGCATCCATAGTGAATATTTAATTTATTCTTGTCATCAGTAGGTATGTTATATTGCCGTAAGGTCACTAAAACGGCAGCTTCTTTGTTTTCCAGACTAACCGCCACCTTGCAATCACCCGCAAAAGAAAACTCAATAAAATTGGTTCCGTTTGCCTCCAGAATCTCACCTTCTTCCTGTACGTCCCAGTTATGCCATTCCCAAATATAACTATCTCCTGGCTGTATGGGTGAAGCCGATTCCCTTTTTGACCCTTTGGCAGTGGTATACGATGCTTTTCTTAAGAACCAGGAGCAAATACCTGCTTCGGTACCCCAGCACCAATACAATTTTTCCATTGGGGCTTTAATAAAGATCTTTTTGGTAAATGAATCAAATCCAAGGGTGGCCATCAGTTGCGTTTTTGTTCTATTTTAAAAAGTTCATTCCCCAGCGCAGTCAGGAAAGGAATTCCTATTTCATCATATTCATAGGCGTTGTCATTAAATACCCCATCCTGATTTACTAAAATGGTCGCAGTAAGCAAGAATTCTACATTGTTTTTCTCGTCCTTAATATACGCACAATCTGTAAGTGTGCCATAGGCATACCCCACTTTGTTATATATTTTAATATGTGCCGGAATAGGTGATTTAGAATCACCGTACATAAAGAATTTTCCATAACTATCATAATAATCTTCAAGGTTGTAACCGGCATCCCTGGGAACTTGTTGCATGGCATGCAACAGGAATTCTCTTTGCTGTGCTGCCAATTTAAATCGTTGATTCTCCGGATAGATCTCCGGAAAGATTATGCGCTTAATTACACCATGCTGTGCCTCTATAGGATAGTAATTTTTCAAACTAAAATCGAAAGGTTCGTTCATTAGCGAATCTCCTTCATAATAGCCCAAACCTTTGGTGATCCCATTCAGTGACAGTCTTGTTAGAGGCCTGTTTGTAGTTATATCAAGGGTAGTGGTAGTACTGTCATTTAAGTAGATGATCAATGGTTTAGTTGTAACATCATCCGAATTGGGAACCGAGAGCCGATGTGCTATCCTAACAGGGCCTATGTTTTTGGAACGCAAACCTTCATTGATGGCATCCTGCCCCAAAAATTCTACCAACCTGTTGTTGGCATCATTATCGCTCACGGCAAATATCTTGGTAATTTCATTTGCAAAAGTTGTTTCCAGGGTATCCCCCTCAATATAAAAATGGGTATCTAGTGATAATGTGTCGGATGTGTTCAATTTTTCCAATGCCAAAACTGCGATCGGAAATTTTACGGTACTGGCCGGATAGAAATAATTGTTAGGATTTACCTGGTAATCAAAGTCGGTAAGCAGAACGCTATCTTTTTGTCTATCTATTCTTGTGAAGCGAATTTGCAGCTCAAAGTGAGCAGGGCTATCCATAACTATTTTAATACGTGGGTCCTTGGAAGCCAAAGCCCTTTCTAAAGGATCAAATTGTAAAGTACCGCCTGAACAGCTGCAAACAAAAACAACTATGAAAAAATAATACTGAGTAATTGTTTTCAAAAAAGCGTATTGTTGGGTTAATGTATTAGATATTCAATTGTTTAAAGGCAATTCCCTCAATTTAAATCATTATAAACTTCTCCACGATGGGGTAATAACGCATCCCGGATCTGGATCATATACGATTCTTCAACTACCATATAGGCGATACTATGGAACTCGCTTAAATCGCTGTGACCGGTTATATCCAGGGGAAGTGATTCTTTTTTTACAAAGTCCTTCAGATGGATAGCATGGTGCTTTGCTGTTTCACTTGCGGAAGGGCCACGAAAATCCCAAAGTAATTTTATTCTTCTGCTCAATTAAAAGTTTTTAAGGGTTGGTCAGGGAAGTTCCATGTTCTGCAAATGCTTTAAAATCCTTCAGATATTTTAAAGATTGTTTTTTGAAAACCCCCGGCATCATAAATCCCATTAGTTTCATAAAGAACCCCGAAAATTCAAATTCGGATTCTGAGATCCATTTGGTGGTATCCTCGTCAATTGCCTTGAAATAGTTCTTTTGGATATTATGGACTCCTTTGGCATCATAGGTAGCATGAAATTCATGTGGCATGTTCCTTTTTAAGATGGTTTCTATCATTACCAACTCACGTTTGCCCATTTTGTAATTCAATTCCATTTGGGCACCTTCCGTTCCAGGATCACCGGATAGGTGGTTATAGGAAATAAAATCCTTTTGCCAGTGTCTCATATTTTCCGGGTTATCCAGTTTTTTAATAAACTCAGACAATGGTACATTTACTTGTATTTCAGTTATGTATTTCATATACCCGCAGGTTGAAGTTGTACTAAGTTAATAAATTATGAAGTTTGGATACTAAAAATCTGTTAATCAATTGTACTATTACTTGTTCAAGAGATTCGAATTCTTAATTTTGCGGAATGCGCTTGCCAAAGAAAACTTATCTGAGATTTTCCTACATTCTGTGCGTAAGCACCTTTGTTTTATTAATTCTTTCTTGTGAAGGGCTGTTTAGAAAAGAACCTGACAACGAACCACTCGCAAGGGTGGGCAATAATTACCTGTATAAGGAAGATATTAATTCGTTGCTCGGGGACACTATGGCCCAAGAGGATAGCGCTTCATTTGTTACTAATTACATCAATAATTGGGCAATAAAACAGCTTTTATTTTCCAAAGCTCAAATAAATCTTACGGAAGAACAAATTGCTGAATTTAATCGTTTGGTTGCCAATTACCGGATCGACCTATTTACCAGGGCGTATAAGGAAGCTTTAGTGCTTAGGGGAGAGGACACTACCATAACCGATGCTCAACTATTCAGGTTTTACGAGCTGGAGAAGGAAAATTTTATTTTGAAGGAAAAACTGGTTCAGTTGCGTTTTATAGAAATTCCCCGGCAGTTTTTAAATAAGGACGAGGTAACCTCTAAACTCAAAAGATTTAATCAGGAAGATATTGTATATCTCGATTCTATCGGCGTGCAATTCAGGAAGTTAAATTTTAATGACTCACTATGGGTGCCTGTATCCAGGGTAATTCAGGAAATACCTCCAATTTCGTACGAAAATGAGGATCGATACTTAAAAAAATCACAATTTTTTGAATTAGAGGACTCCATAGGGGTATATTTGGGAAAGGTATCCAATGTGTTGTCAGTAAACGAGATTGCGCCACTGAGCTACATAAAACCTACCATAAGACAAGTTTTACTTAACAGAAGAAAATTGGAATACATGCGGCGGTTGGAAACAGAGATACTGGATGAAGCCGTAAAACAAAAGGAGTTTGAAGTATATGAAAAAGACTAATAAAATAAAAATTGCAGTCCCCTTAGCACTATTGCTGGCGATAACGTTGAGTGCACAGGATACAGAGCAAAATCCGGAACCTATAGAATCACCAAATGATACCTTGGCCCTAACGAGCCAGGTAATTCCTTCGGATTCTGTAAACAATTTCAAAAAGGTAAAAATAGACGCAATATCGGCGGTGGTGGGGGATTATGTGATCCTCGATTCCGATATTGAAAAGACGCTGATCGATC
>CALZFZ010000194.1 GCA_945786965.1 uncultured Muriicola sp.
CACAAAGTCGTCTTCCCCATCGCCGTAATAAAAAGCCGGGATTTGTTGCCCCCACCATAGTTGCCGGGAAATATTCCAGTCGCGAATATTTTCCATCCAATGCCGGTAGATATTTTCGAACTTCTTAGGAAAAAATTTAACCTCCTGTGTATCAAATACAGCCTTTATTGCCGGTTTTACCAGATCTTCCATTTTCACGAACCATTGGTCCAGTAATCGCGGTTCAATCACTGCCTTGGTACGCTCAGAAGTACCTACTTTATTGACATACGGTTCTATTTTGACCATGGCGTTCATAGCCTGCAATTCCTCAACGATCTCTTTGCGGACATCAAACCTATCTTTGCCTTTGTAATGCAGGCCATTCGCGTTGAGTGTTGCATCCTCATTAAATATATCAATAGTTTCCAGATGATGCTTTTCTCCCAGAGCCAAATCATTCTCATCGTGTGCGGGGGTTACTTTTAAACATCCCGTACCAAATTCCATATCCACATATTCGTCCTGAATAATGGGAATTTCCCTATTGCAAACAGGTACGACAGCCTTTTTTCCTTTGAGATGTGTAAATCGGTCATCATTGGGATTAATACAAATAGCGGTATCTCCCAATATAGTCTCGGGACGGGTGGTGGCAATGGTTAGTTTTTCTTCTGATCCAACAATGGCATAGGATATATAATACAATTGTCCCTGCTTCTCTTCATAGATGACCTCTTCATCAGAAAGTGTGGTTTTAGCCTCCGGATCCCAGTTAACCATGCGATACCCTTTGTAAATAACGCCTTTGTTATACAGATCCACAAAAACCTTTATTACGGAGGCAGACATGTCGTCGTCCATCGTAAATTTAGTGCGATCCCAATCGCAGGAGCACCCTAGTTTTTTAAGTTGTTCCAGGATGACCCCCCCATATTCGTTGGTCCAATCCCAGGCATGGGCCAGAAATTGTTCCCGGGTTAGATCCTCCTTGCGGATTCCTTCCTCTTTTAACTTAGCTACAACCTTGGCTTCCGTGGCAATAGAGGCATGATCCATCCCTGGTACCCAACAAGCATTTTTCCCCATTAAACGGGCCTTTCGTATTAAAACATCCTGTATGGTATTATTTAACATATGCCCCATATGGAGCACTCCGGTAACATTGGGTGGGGGTATTACAATCGTATATGGTTCCCTGTTGTCGGGTTTTGAGTTAAAATAACGATGCTCCAGCCAGTAGCTATACCAACGGTTTTCAACGTTTTGTGGTTCATATTTAGAGGCGATGTCCATAATTGGTACGATTATTGTTTTTTAGGGTTGGGAATTAAGTTAAACCATATACGGCAGGTTAATCCTTACGGTATGTGCAGAACATTTTTCCCCAAAATAAATACGAAACAAAAATAAGTAACGTTAGTAGATAACAAAAGAATTTTGGATGTTGATGCAAATATGCTACATTTGAGATTCACTCAAAAAGTAAAGTGATGAAAAAAATAGTTTTATTATTATTTGTGGGCCTTTTAGCCCTTTCTGTACAAGCACAGGATAAAACGGCAAAAATTCAGTTCAAAACTGAAACCGTGGACTATGGTGTTATTGAAAAGGGTAGTGACGGTGTACGTGTCTTTGAATTCACCAATACCGGTGAGGCTCCACTAATCATAAGCAAAGTGAGCTCCAGTTGTGGATGCACTATTCCGAAAAAACCCGAAGAGCCTATTTTACCTGGAAAAACTGGTGAAATACAAGTTAAATATGATACCAACAGGGTTGGTCCGATCAGAAAAGCTATTACCGTAATATCCAATGCAGATACTCCTACCAAGGTCTTAAAGATCAAAGGGGAAGTTAAGGGTGTTGAAGGTAAATAAAATAAGATTTAAATAGAATTATAAGACCCTGGCAGCAATGTCAGGGTTTTTTCTTGAAAGCATCCTTAAGGGTAAATGAGAAAAGTAAATCTTGATTAAAGCGTTCAATAAGCAGACGAACGCGTTTGCCTTCCTTTTCATTGATCAAATGCATCACTTCCTGTAACTTGTACCTGTGTATACGTTTGCCGTTCACAGCCAAAATTACATCACCTTCGCGGAGGCCTGCTTCCTCAGCCGGACTCCCGGCTCTAATACCGGATACAATAATTTCGGGTACCAGGCTTAGGCGGGTCCTGTTCTCCATTAAAATTTGAACATCTCCAAAGGCTCGTTCGTCACTTCTAACAACCCCACGACTGTCCGTAATCCGCTCTGCAATATAGCGTACCCCATTATGCTGAATTTCAAGGCCACTCATATTAAACCTGAAGGGTGTCTTAAAATAACTATTCTTTCTAAGGGTCACTTCATTAGCAGCATAGTTAAATACAATATTAAAGCGGCGGAGTATCTCACCGCCAACCGTACCATTTCTATCTCCATGGTCCTTAATACTGCTAAAGGAATACATGTCCGGAAAAGCCGCCTTAGCATTGTTTAAAACAAAATCACCAATCTTAACGCTATTTACTTTGGTGCGTTTCCCAAAAATATTTCCATTGAGGCCCCTACCCAGAAAATCTACATAATTCTCATCAGGAACATTAATCCCCTTTTCGAGATCCTGAAATAACCAAACGGCGTCGCTACTGCCCGTATCTACTAATAATTTCACTTGAACATTTACCTGATCCTCAAAACTCACTTCCCCATCTATATACGCTTTTCTGTCAATTATAGA
>CALZFZ010000195.1 GCA_945786965.1 uncultured Muriicola sp.
CCAATGGGATCACTTTTTCCTCACGTACAAAATGGCCTAATAAACGCGCAAATGAGCCATACGCCCTGGGATGTGTACTCTGCTCCAGAAATACACCTTCATTGGTATACGAACCGGCATCGGAACAGATTGCCATATACGGCAGCGCCAGCTTCTTTTTAATATTGTCTTCTGACATGGAAAAATACACCACCTGTATCCTGCTATCGTCTTCATAGATTAAATCGACAACTGTTTCCCGGGCTGTTTTATTCCGTTCCTGAGCAACATCGGCAAGCGTTTTCCCAATAAGGTTCCTCATGTCCTTGTTGCGAAACCCAACGAGCAGGATCTTCTCGGGTGGGACGTGAAAATCTATTTCGGCCATCATTTTTTGGCGTTGTTTTGGTTGGGACATCAGTTCTATGGTACTCTTATGGCCTCCTTCCTTTGCCCAGGATGGCAACAAAACATTAAGGCCGGTAGAACTTGCATTATACATGTACATATCCGTGGTAATCGGGAGTCCCTGTGCCCTTGCATCGTTTACCATTTGGATGGCACTATCCAATAAGTGCCAATTCTCGGTACCCGATGCCTTAAAATGGTAGATCTCGGATCGTATGTTCGCTGCTTTGGCAATGGTGATCAGTTCCTGAACCGCCTCCAATAATTTTCGTTCTTCGTCACGAATGTGTGAAACATACATTCCATCATATTCAGATGCGATCTTGGCAAGCGCAATGATCTCTTTGGTCTGTGCATGTCCGCTGGGAACATAGATCAGGGAGGTAGAAAGGCCAACCGCCCCTTCTTCCATCGCTTGTTTTACAAGGTCTTGCATTTGTGACAGCTCTTCCTCAGTTGGAGGCCTATTTTTATACCCCATTACATATTCCCGCAGGGTTCCATTTCCCACAAAAGAGGCTATGTTGGTACTTACTCCTTTGTCTTCAAGGAATTGCAGATATTCCCCCAGTGAGGTCCAGGATACATCGTATGTTATGGTTTGCTGGCTCTCCTTCATATCCTTTTTCATAGTCTCATTCAAAGGCCCCATGGAATGCCCTTCGCCCATCACTTCCAGGGTAACGCCCTGGCGAATATCGCCCTGGGACCTTCCGTCTTCGATCAGTGAAACATTGGCCCAACTTAACATGTTAATAAAGCCCGGGGCAACCGATAGACCTGTCGCATCTATCTCAAGAATTCCCTTGGAATTTTTAAGGTCCCCTATTGCAGCGATCGTATCTGCAATTACCGCAATGTCACCCACAAATCCAGGATTTCCGGAGCCATCAAGCACGTAGCCATTTTTAATAAGAACATCATAGGTTTTTGGGGAAGTACAGCTCCATATAGCGATCATAAAGACTAGGAGGACCAGATTACAAATACGGTTCATAGGAAACATTTTTAACGATTAATCAGTTCAAAACAGAAGAGAAGGATATCCTTTAAAAATACTCTAAAAAATGGGTATGCCCAAAACTTTCATCTTTGTACTTTTACGCAAATTAAATTCGAATGAATACGCGAAAAGATCAGTTAGCTTCCTTTGACCGCCTGCTCACGATCATGGATGAACTGCGAGCCCAATGTCCCTGGGACAAAAAACAGACCATGCAAACCCTGCGCCATCTGACTATTGAGGAGACCTATGAGTTGGGAGATGCGATTTTAGAAGAGGATCTGCAGGAAGTGAAAAAGGAACTGGGAGACCTGCTTTTACATATTGTATTTTATGCAAAAATTGGTTCGGAAACCAAAGATTTTGATATGGCAGATGTCATTAATGGGATTTGTGATAAACTGATTCACCGCCACCCGCACATCTACGGGGATATTGAAGTGGCAGATGAAGAAGAAGTGAAGAAAAATTGGGAGAATATTAAACTAAAGGAAGGAAAAAAGAGTGTTTTGGAAGGCGTACCTGCTAGTTTACCAGCTCTGGTAAAGGCCAATCGCATTCAGGACAAAGTAGCTGGGGTTGGTTTTGACTGGGAAAAGCCGGAACAGGTCTTTGAGAAGTTGCAGGAAGAACTTGGAGAGTTGCAGGATGAAATTAATAAGGGTGATGGGGAGCGGATCGAAGCAGAATTTGGCGATGTTCTTTTTTCAATGGTGAATTATGCACGGTTCTTAGATATCAACCCTGAGAATGCTTTAGAGCGTACCAATAAAAAATTTATAAAACGATTTCAATATCTGGAAAGCAAAGCAAAGGAATCAGGCAAATCGTTGAAGGAAATGACACTGGCCGAAATGGATGTTCATTGGAATGAAGCTAAACTAATGTAGTATGATTCTGTTTCCAATCAATCGTTAACAAATAAGAAAACAAAAACTTGCTGCAACAGTATACAAAGGAATTCCGATACAACATACGACTCTCGGTACCTGTTATTTTAGGGATGTTGGGTCATACGTTTGTAGGCCTGGCCGATAATATCATGGTAGGGCAACTGGGAACCGCCGAGCTTGCTGCAGTATCCCTTGGGAACAGTTTTGTTTTTATTGCTATGTCTTTAGGCATCGGTTTTTCAACGGCAATTACACCATTAGTGGCGGAAGCAGATGGAGCTGGAAAGAAAAAGGACGGAAAAAGCGCGCTTAAGCACGGTTTAGTATTATGTACCATCCTAGGTTTTGCACTCTTTGGGATTACCCTGCTAGGAAAGCCTTTGATGTACCTGATGGACCAACCGCAGGAGGTAGTGACCCTCGCGATCCCCTATTTAGACCTGGTAGCATTTTCATTGGTTCCACTGATCATGTTTCAGGCATTTAAACAGTTTTCTGAAGGGCTTTCACAAACAAAGTACCCCATGTATGCTACTATCATAGCGAATGTGGTAAACATTATTTTAAACTACTTATTGATCTTTGGTGCCTTAGGTTTTCCTAAGTTGGGGATTATTGGTGCTGCCATAGGCACCTTGATATCCCGAATTATTATGCTGGTGTTTATTTGGGTGATACTGAATAAGAAGAAGAAATTCCATTTTTATGTCACGGGCTTTAATTTCCGAATCATGGAAGGCAGGGTCATGAAAAAAATTGTCAATCTTGGATTTCCGTCAGCCCTGCAAATGTTTTTTGAAGTAGCCATATTTACTGCCGCCATTTGGTTGAGTGGAGTACTGGGCAAGAATCCACAGGCTGCCAACCAAATAGCCTTGAATCTGAGTAGTATGACATTTATGTTCGGAATGGGTCTTGGCGTTGCTGCGATGATACGTGTAGGCAATCAAAAGGGCATTGGTAAATTTGGGGAGTTAAGGCGCATTGCCAAGTCGATCTTCTTTCTCACCTTATTATTGGAAATAGGGTTTGCTGCTTTATTTCTACTTTGCCGGCATTGGTTTCCTACTATTTATTTGGATGTAAGTGATCTGAGTAATCAGGCAGATAATATGGAAGTAATTGCGATGGCCGCACAACTCCTTTTGGTGGCTGCTTTCTTTCAAATATCAGATGGGTTGCAGGTGGTCATCCTGGGAGCTTTACGCGGACTACAGGATGTTAAGATACCTACGTTCATGACGTTTATTGCCTATTGGTTAGTTGGTTTCCCCATAAGTTATTATTTAGGGCTGCATACGGAATTGGCAAGTACCGGTATTTGGATTGGCCTGCTATCTGGCTTGAGTGCATCGGCGATTATGTTGTATATTCGATTCAATTATTTAACCAAAAAATTAGCGACTGCCTAGGGTTCGTATATGAGCAGTCTATTCAATTAAACCAGTTACACTATGGAGCTTCCAAAATTTTTACTTGGTGACAATACCGATCATCCATCGGCTATTTTTATTATTCATACGGAATATCCAAGGTTTATTATCAACCTTGAAAATGATGAAGTAGAATGGCTGGAAGATTTTACACAGGAGGATGAAAAGGACCTCGCATCGGAGGCCAGGGACTTAATAGAGGCGGCAACATCGTTTTACGACCGCGAGACAGCCCGATACCAGGATTAATATGCTCGAAGAACTTCTGCATTTAGACAAAGAAGTATTTCTGTTTCTGAACAATCTCGGAACTCCAGGATGGGATAGCTTGTGGCTGTTCATTACCAATAAATGGAGTTCCATACCCCTGTATGTTGTGTTGTTGATCCTTACCTATAAATTTCTTGGGCTTAGGAAGACCCTGCTCATTTTGCTTACCATAACCCTATTGATTACCGTGACCGATCAATTATCGAACTTTTTTAAATTAGGTGTACAAAGACTCAGGCCTTGCTATGATCCTGAATTGTCTGGTTTGGTTCGTTTGGTGAAGGCTTCGTGTGG
>CALZFZ010000196.1 GCA_945786965.1 uncultured Muriicola sp.
AGAGCCCTGGACTATAAGCTTGGAATCGCCTACAACCTTGGCAATGTTGGGCTGGCTTATGCGCTGAAAGGAGAAAATGACATTGCCGAAAGAAACATAGGCCAGGCCACTGAAATGTTGGAAGAACTTGGGGATTATTATCCTATCTCTGTATATCTTACTTATATGTCTGATATTTATGCGGAACGAGGTGATTGGGATGCAGCCTTTGGTTTTGCACATAAAAGTTTGGATCTGGCAAATCAACATAGTTTAAAGGAGCAGATTAGCGATGCGTATCTAAAACTCTCAGAACTCTATGAAAAAAGAGGGTATACCAAGGAATCCCTTACCTATTACAAGAACCACATAATATTTAGGGACAGTGTAACAAATATCGGCGTGGTACAAGAGATGGCCAATCAGCGTGATGCTCAAAACCAATTAGAGGTAGACCTGCTCAACCAGCAAAAAAGAAACCAGAATATTATTTTTATTGCCATGATCATCATTGCTGGTTTGACGATCATACTACTACTTACCCTGTACTGGTATTATAGGGCAATTTTGAAGGAGAAAAAAATATCGGAAAAACTCCTCCTTAATATCTTACCCGCTGGCACAGCTGAGGAATTAAAAGAATTTGGTAAAGTACAAGCGAAAAAATTTGATTCTGTGTCGGTTTTGTTTACAGATTTTAAGGATTTTACCCGTTACTCTTCCTCCCTGACACCTGAAAATTTAGTGCGAAGTGTGGATTACTATTTTTCAAAGTTTGACGAAGTTATCGGTAAATATGGTTTGGAAAAAATCAAAACTATAGGTGATTCCTATATGTGTGCCGGAGGCTTGCATTTTCATAAAACCGATCACGCATTAAAAATGATGCAGGCGTCTTTTGAAATGGTCCAAATTATGGAAGAATCCAAAAATGATTCAGACAATATCATGGCCTATGATATCCGTATAGGTGTCAATACTGGCCCCGTGGTAGCCGGAGTGGTTGGTACCAGGAAATTTGCCTATGATATTTGGGGTGATACTGTTAATGTGGCTTCCCGTATGGAATCTAACTCAGAACGCGGAAAAATTAATATCTCGCAAAACACCTATGTGTTGATTAAAGATAAATTTGATTGTGAATATAGAGGTGAATTTGAAGTTAAAAATAAAGGAATGATGAAAATGTACTTTGTAAACAATGCTAAGGATAAAACTAATTGAAATACTCTTTAATTAGTATTTAGTATTAAGATATAAGGTCTTAAATAATCGTCTTTTGTCATAAGTATACCTCATGAAATTTTAGAATGACCTTTTTTAGTGAGTATTAAACTTTGCACTCAGTGGACTATTTTAAAACGCTTTGTATAGAAATCCTTTGGTAAATAAAAAAGCTATTTGGGACATTTAAAGTGGGGCTTCGTCCTTTGTCATTGTCTAATTCCTTCAATTTCAACTTTATTTGAGTATTGAATTTTGAAAAAAGTGATGTAAAGCAATAAATATAGAGGGCTTTACTCAAAACACTTATATCTGAGTACTAACTTTAAAGCAATCATATAATGAGAAAAGGTATTACATTTTTAGTCCTCTGTCTATTGAGTTTTCAATTTGCACTGGCGCAGACAATTACGACACACCAATATAGAAGGGTAGCTCCCGAAAATATGCAGGAGTATATAAAAAGAGAAACTACGTATTGGGCTAAATGGGCAGAAAAGGAAGTTACCAAAGGAAACTTGACTTTTTGGGCTATTTTACAAAAAGTAGGAGGTGTAAACCAAGATACCAGCCCAAATATCCTTATTATAAATACCTTAAAAGATATTGACAAAGGTGCAGATTGGGCAAGCATAGCTACAATGTTTCCAGATGTTAAAATGGAAGCTATTGGAACGGCAGATATAAGCGCCAACAAGCATCACGTATTTCTGAGTGACCTTCCAAACCATATCCGGGCTGAAAATACGACTTCAGATGATTATAAATATGCACGGATTATTTATCACGACACAAAAAATATGGGGCAGCACCTTGCTTTTGAAGCCGAGAAATGGAAACCAATGGTAGAAAAAGCCATGAAGGAAGGTAAGACAACCATGAAAGGTTGGGGTAATCAGGCCATTATTTCGCCGGTTACTTCTAATTTTACCTATAGCAGCTATTCTTACGATATATTTTCCTCTATGCAGGATGCACTGTCCCCTGCATTTAGTGATGACCATTCCTTACCAGATGGGTTTTGGGATGATGCTTTCCAGGATAATTATAATAAGCGCAATTCCAACCTTTTTAGAATTGTTGCTGCAGTATCGGCTCCTACCGAGTAAACAAACTAGAACAGATTTGGTTAACGAAAAAACCTTGTGCAAAAAGTTCAAGGTTTTTTCGGATATAAATAAATGTGATTCAAACCGGGCTTGTTGAATAATTTTGAATAAAGAATTGAATTAATCAAAATAGCGACGGGCTAACAAAGTATAATATCATAGCGGCTGCAGGCCATTAGGCATCATACACAGTGCCGTTAGCAAAAATTGAATACTATAATTATTAACCTAAACATCCACATTATGGACTTAACTAATGAAAATCAAATTAACCCTTCTAAAATAATGCAAATTGGAATGGGGTTTTGGGCGTCAAAAACTTTACTTACTGCTGTTAACATGGGGCTGTTTACGCATCTAGCCAATGGAGAATTATCAGGTCAAGAAATTCAAAATAAATTAGGGCTAAATCCCAGATCCCTATTCGATTTTCTCGATACTTTAGTCGCATTAGGATTTTTGAATCGTTCTGGAATTAAAGATAGTGCATCATACAGTAATTCAGATGATTCAGATTTGTTTTTAGACAAGAATAAACCAAGCTATATAGGTGGTATATTAGAAATGTCAAATAATAGACTGTATCCTTTTTGGAATGACTTAGAAGAGGGTTTAAAAACAGGCAAACCCCAAAACGAGACAAAAAATGGTGGTAAGCCCCTGTTTGAAGCTATTTACGCCAATGAAGATAGGTTACGGGAATTCATACATGGCATGGGGGGGGTTCAAGCCGGAAATTTTATGAAACTAGCTCATGATTTTGATTTTTCGAAATATAATACGCTTTGTGATGTTGGTGGCTCAGGTGCTAATCTTTCAATACATATTGCAAAAAATAACAGCCATATGAAGTGCATTTCTTTTGATCTTCCCCAAGTAGGCCCAATTGCGAAAGAAAATGTGGATGGTTTGGGATTAAGTGACAGAATAGAGGTCTGTTCAGGAGATTTTTTTGCAGATGAATTACCCCGTGCAGATGTCATCACAATGGGTAATATTCTTCACGATTGGGGTTCTGAAGACAAATTAATGTTAATAAAAAAAGCCTATGATGCCTTACCTGATGGAGGAGCATTTATTGTTATTGAAAATATTATTGATGATGAAAGAAATAAGAATGCTTTCGGTTTAATGATGTCATTAAATATGGCAATCGAAACAGATCAAGGTTTTGATTTTACAGCATCGGATTTTAACAAATGGGCAAAAGAAGCAGGGTTTAGCAAAACAAATGTGATGCCTTTAACTGGCCCATCAAGTGCGGTAGTCGCTATCAAGTAGAAACTTTTACTAACATTATATAAAGAGCATTGAAACGCTCTTTATACTTTCCATTGTGTCAAGGAGATCTCTCCCGGTTGTGGATAGGAGCCCCCTCCTACCAAAGCAACGTCTGTTACTCTCTACAATGTTGGTGGTCTAATTATTATCTACCCCAACCAACCTTCTCTGTCAAGTTACCTATATTGTATGGCTTCAGCCATTTGCATGAATGTGTATTTATGGATTAATTTAAATTTCTTAATTCCCTGCATCCTTACGCATATAGCAAGTGGCATAACATACCTAACCAACTAACCAAAACATCCGATATGCATTGGTGTAGGATTGAAAAGAGTTAAGCTTATGATAACCATATTGCATTAATGATAAAAAGTAATGACAAGTGTAAAACAACAATGATATTTAACTATATAACTATAAACTCTCCTGAGTATATTAATAACCCTTATCTGACCGGGCCCAATTCTATGCATAAAGCTATCAAGGCAACTTTGTCATTAACTATATGTAAACTTACTTTTTTAGAATACTGCGAAATTCTAAAAAAGATATTATCAGTGTAAACATTAATAACTGTCGTCAAACAAGTAAACTAACTAGCAAAATACATGGCAGAAAATTTGATTCTAAATTTTACACCAACAGGTATGATACCCACAAAAAAAATGACCCCTTTTGTACCTGTAAGTGTTGCTGAAATTGTTGAAGATGTCCATCAGGCATCTGAAATTGGTATTACAATGGTTCATTTACACGCTAGAGATCCAATATCAGAAGAGCCAACCTATGAAAAAAAAATATATGCCAAAATAATTGAGGGCATTCGCAATTATGCTCCCTATCTTGTAATCTGCGTTTCCTTAAGTGGCAGAACTTTTAGTAAATTAGAGCAACGTTCCGATC
>CALZFZ010000197.1 GCA_945786965.1 uncultured Muriicola sp.
AACACGGGGTGGTGGTGATCGCTGATGAGGTGCAATCCGGTTTTGGACGAAGCGGGAAGTTCTTTGCATTTCAGCACCATAATATAGACCCAGATATAATTAGCATCGCTAAAGGAATGGCCAATGGATTTCCTGTTGGGGGTATTTTGATCAACTCCCATATTAAACCTTCGCATGGCATGCTGGGTACTACCTTTGGAGGAAATCACCTGGCCTGTGTAGCTACCCTGGCTGTGTTGGAAGTACTGGAAAAAGAACAGCTAATAAACAATGCGGATGAACTCGGTTCTTACTTTGAGGAATGCGCTCAAAAATTGCCCCAGGTGAAACGCATTAAAGGAAAGGGACTTATGTTGGGACTGGAATTTGATTTTGAGGTGGCCGAACTTCGTAAAAAACTCATTTTCGATCATCATATCTTTACAGGAAGTGCAAAGGACAAAAAAGTATTGCGAATATTACCGGCACTGAATATCAAAAAAGAACATATAGACCAATTTTTTATCGCCTTAAAACAAGAATTGCCATGAAGCACTTTCTATCGGCAAAGGATATAGATTCACTGGAAGCCTTGCTCCAAATGGCGAGCGCATTAAAAAAAGCGCCACAAAAATTTAAAAATGCCGGGGAAGGAAAAACATTGGGATTGTTATTCTTTAACAACAGTTTACGCACCCGTTTAAGTACCCAAAAGGCTGCTTTTAATTTGGGATTGCATTGCATGACCATGAATTTCGGAAATGAAGGGTGGGCTCTCGAATTTGAAGATGGTACCATTATGGACCAGGGGAAAGCAGAACACATCAAGGAAGCTGCACAGGTAGTGTCCCAATATTGCGATATTATGGGCGTACGTGCCTTTGCATCCATGACCGATAAACAGAAAGATGAAGCAGAATTGGTGATCAATGGTTTTAAAAAATATGCCACCATTCCCGTATTGAACATGGAAAGTTCTACAGGGCATCCGTTACAGGCCCTGGCAGATATGATTACGATTTCAGAGAATAGTGAAAAAAAACGCCCCAAGGTGGTCCTTTCCTGGGCTCCTCATCCCAAAGCACTGCCGCAAGCAGTGGCCAATTCATTCGCAGAGATGATGCAGCTTTATAAAGAGGTAGATTTTAGCATTACCCACCCAAAAGGATATGAGTTAAACCCCGAGATAACAAAGAACATTCCAATATCACATGATCAGGAAGAAGCTTTAAAAGAGGCTGATTTTGTGTACGTAAAAAATTGGAGCACCTATACGCCCTATGGGGAAGTGCTAAGTAAGGACAAAAATTGGATGATCACTCCTGAAAAACTTGGGCATGCCAAATTTATGCACTGCCTTCCGGTGCGAAGAAATGTTGTAGTGGCCGATTCGGTATTGGACAGTGATCAGTCGCTCGTCATTGAACAGGCCAACAATCGTACCTTTGCAGCGCAGGTGGTATTGCAAAAGATGCTGGAAAACCTATGAAACCTATGCTATCCATTGTTAAAATAGGAGGGAACATCATTGAAAATGATGTGGAACTGGCTCAATTTTTAACCTTGTTTTCAGAGCTCCCCGGAACCAAGATCCTGGTACATGGAGGTGGCAAAAAAGCAACTGCTATTGGAGAAAGATTGGGTATACGATCAACATTGGTTCAGGGAAGGCGAATCACGGATGCGAAAAGCCTGGAGGTAGCAGTCATGGTGTACGGCGGCATGGTAAATAAAAAGATAGTCGCTTCGTTACAAGCTCATTCCTGTAATGCCATAGGCCTCAGCGGTGCCGATGCCGGTTCGATCCGATCCGTAAAACGACCTGTCCGGGAAATAGATTTTGGATTTGTGGGCGATGTGGATCATGTAAATACACAGTCCCTTACAACCCTATTACAGGCAGGACTGGTTCCTGTTTTTTGTGCCTTGACCCATGACGGGAAAGGGCAATTATTAAATACCAATGCGGATACCATTGCCTCCGAATTGGCCATAGCGTTAAGTAAGGAGTTTACTACAACTTTATATTACTGTTTTGAAAAGCCAGGGGTTTTAAAGGATGTTCAGCAAGACGACTCTGTAATTACGCACATCGATAAAGAAATTTATCATCGCTTATTGAAAGAAAAAAGTATAGCAGATGGGATGCTTCCCAAATTGGAAAATTGTTTCCATGCCCTTGACAATGGGGTAGAAAAGGTATGCGTTGGGAATACCCGCATGTTGCATCCGGATCATCATTTATATACAACCATTACGCTATGAAGCAAGATCAACCATTACTTACCAAAAACGCTATTACGCTTTTAAAAGAGTTGATCGCGACCCCCTCCTTTTCATCTGAGGAACAGCAAACAGCAACGATCATTGAGAAATGGTTTGCATCTTATGGTATCCCATGCAAAAGGGAAGTGAATAATGTCTATGCCTTCAACAAGTTTTTTGACAAAAGCAAGCCCAGCATACTGTTGAACTCACATCACGATACGGTAAAACCCAATTCGGCCTATACCAAAGACCCCTTTCTTCCTCAGATTGAAGATGGGAAATTATATGGCTTGGGCAGTAATGATGCGGGTGGGCCCCTGGTTTCCCTGATAGCGACATTTACCTATTTCTATGAAGTAGAAAACCTGAATCACAACCTCATTTTGGTGGCCTCAGCAGAAGAGGAAAGTTCAGGTGCGTATGGATTAAATTCTATGTTAGACCAGTTACCTAAAATTGAGGTCGCTATTGTAGGAGAACCTACTTTAATGCAACTTGCGATTGCAGAAAAAGGGCTGGTGGTATTTGATGGGGTGGTCCACGGTACTCCATCCCACGCTGCACATCCAAACCAAAATAATGCTATTTACAAATGCATTGAGGTCTTGCAATGGTTTAAAGAATTTAGCTTTGAAAAGGTCTCCGAGGTACTGGGAGAAGTAAAGGTTACCGTAACCCAGATCAATGCAGGGAGCCAGCATAATGTGGTTCCCGCTAAAGTAGACCTGGTCATCGATGTAAGGGTAAATGATTGTTATCAAAATGATGAGATCGTAGCCATTTTGCATAAAGAAGCTCCCTGCGAACTCATTCCTCGCTCAATACGATTAAACTCATCGTCCATTCCAAAAGAGCATCCACTGGTGCAATCGGGGATCGCCTTGGGGCGGGGTACCTATGGTTCACCAACCCTGTCAGACCAGTCGATTTTATATTGTCCTTCCCTGAAATTAGGTCCGGGAGACAGTACGCGTTCGCATAGCGCCGATGAATTCATTTTCGTTCGTGAAATTGAAGAAGGGATCGATATTTATATTAAGCTTTTAAAAGGATTTATTATTCAATAACCCGTTCCATAAGGAACCACCGAGAAAAAAAAACAGTCATGAAACTCTGGGAAAAAGGTATAAAAACGAATGAGAAAATAGACCATTTTACAGTGGGGAATGATCGGGAACTAGACCTTTTCCTGGTGAAGTACGACGTTATAGCCTCCAGGGCCCATGCCAAAATGCTCGGGGAAATTGGCCTTTTGAGCAAGGACGAGACCAAAGCACTGGTGAGGGAACTGGATGCCATCTCTAAAACCGTTGAAGAAGGAACGTTTACCATTGAAGATTCTTTCGAAGATATGCACTCGAAAATTGAGTTTCTCTTAATTGAAAAATTGGGTGATACCGGTAAAAAGATCCATACGGCCCGTTCCCGGAACGACCAGGTATTGGTTGCCATGCAACTATACCTGAAGGATGAACTACATACCATAAAAGAGTTGGTCAAAGATCTCTTTTATCTTCTATTAGACCTGGCCGAAAAAAATAAAAAGGTGGTCCTGCCTGGCTATACGCACCTTCAGATCGCTATGCCCTCATCGTTTGGTTTATGGTTCTCGGCCTATGCCGAAAGCCTTATTGACGATCTTTATTTTATCAGGGCCGCCTACCAGATAGCAGATCAAAATCCGTTAGGAAGTGCTGCCGGGTATGGAAGTTCTTTCCCAATAGACCGTGAATTCACAACCAAAGAATTAGGTTTTCGAACCTTAAAATACAATGTGGTGGCAGCTCAAATGAGCCGCGGGAAAGTGGAAAAAGCAACAGCCATGGGGATGGCAAGTGTGGCTGCAACCCTTTCAAAATTAGCCATGGATATTTGCCTTTACATGAGTCAGAACTTCAATTTCATCTCATTCCCGGACGACTTGACTACCGGCAGCAGTATTATGCCTCACAAAAAAAATCCGGATGTATTCGAATTGTTGCGGGCCAAATGCAATACCATCCAGGCCCTGCCTAATGAACTGGCACTCTTGTTGACCAATTTACCCAGCGGGTATCACCGGGACCTGCAATTAACCAAGAACAGTTTATTGCCAGCTATACAGGAGCTTAAGGCATGCCTGGAAATAATGACCTTTAGCCTGTCTAAAATTGAAGTGCGAAAAAACATCCTTGAAGATCCTAAATACGATTACCTGTTTAGTGTAGACGTTTTAAATGAGATGGTGCAGGATGGGATGCCCTTCCGGGATGCCTATAAAGAGATCGCTGCCCAAATTGAAGCAGGCACATTTAAACCTAAACGGGATACTGAGCACACCCATGCTGGTAGTCTTGGGAATCTGTGTTTAAAGGAGATTAAT
>CALZFZ010000198.1 GCA_945786965.1 uncultured Muriicola sp.
AAATATTTGAAAGAGAAGTATGAGGACCTTTACCACAACGCTCCTATCAATTACCTATCTCTTGATAGCAATGGAATTATTATTGAATGCAATAATGCAATATTGGATAAGCTTGGGTATACCAAAAGGAAAATCATTGGTAAACATATGACGACGTTTTTGACAGAAGAATCTTTCGCGAGCTTTAAGAAAGATTTTCCGGAGTTAATAAAAACCGGAAAACTAATGGGTGTTGAGAGACAATTGGTTACCAAAAGCGGAGAGATTATTGATGTGCAATTAAGCGTTTCAGGAGAATACGATGAACATGGCAAGCTGATAAAGACGAGAGCTTCATTTGAGGACATCTCCGGCCTCAAACGCGCTGAAGAACATATTCATTCCCTCACCCATGCGATGATAAATGCCCATGAAAGTGAGCGCCAGATGATTTCCCGTGAACTCCACGACCGCATAGCCCAGGACCTTTCCACGTTAAAGATCGGCTTTGACACCCTATTAGACAACCAAGCAGCTGTATCTCTGGAAGAAAGCCAAAAAGCTGCGGGATTCTCCGAAATATTTAAAAACACCATCGCGGCTGTCCGGGATCTCTCATATGATTTACGCCCCCCCCTTCTGGATGAGATGGGTTTGGTCGAGGCAATTTCCAATTTCTGTGAAAGCTTTTCTGAAGCCCATGGGCTGAATGCTCATTTCAATGCTGCAGGTATGGACAATTTAAGACTTAATTTCGAAACCGAGATCAATCTGTATCGTTTGGTTCAAGAAGGCCTCAACAACATCAGGAAGCATGCCGAGGCTGCTGATGCTTTCGTCAAATTGGTTGCAGCTTCTCCGAACATCATGCTTCGCATAGAAGATAATGGTCAAGGTTTTGATGTAGAGCGCCGGTTGGAAGCCGCAACAAATGAGAAACGGATGGGACTTCGGAGCATGGAGGAAAGAACCTACCTGCTTGGAGGGAAAATGACTGTCGAATCACTTCCCTTGAAAGGAACTAAAATTTTGATAAAGATTCCTCAAAATAAAGGAAAACATGGCTCAAAAAATAACCATTCTGATCGTTGACGACCATCCCCTTTTCAGGCAAGGGCTCAAGACTATTATAGGACGTATCGCCAGGTATGAAGTGGTCGGGGAGGCAGGCAATGGGCGTGAAGCCCTCCGAATGACCAAAAGGCTCAAGCCGGATCTGGTCCTCGTAGATATGTCCTTACCGGACCAAAGCGGCATCGAACTGACTGCGGAAATGTTAAAATTACCGTTCAAGATACGTATTATGATCGTCAGCATGCATTCCAAGGTCGATTATATCGTTAAAGCCTTCCAGGCCGGGGCTACAGGATATGTGGTCAAAGAATCTGCCTCTGAAAAGCTTTTGCAGGGAATTGATACTGTCTTAAAAGGCGACTATTTCATGGATACTCATGTCTCCCAGAAGGTCGTTAGAAAGCTTATGGGAATCCAGGATGGTGAGGCAAAAATTACGGATGCTGCTTACGATGCTCTGACTCCCCGGGAGCAAGAAGTCATGACCCTGGTGGCCGAAGGGCTTACCACCAATGAAATCAGCGAAAGACTTTTCATCAGCCCAAAAACTGTTGAAAACCACCGCTCCAGCATTATGCGCAAGCTTGACCTCCGCAGCACCATTGAAGTTGCTCGTTACGCCGCAAAGCTCGGCCTCATCGACATTGATCTGTGGAAAGAATAAATCCGTCTTCAACAGCCATTAATGTCTCCTTTAGTTATATCCTTTCTTAACTTCTCCACTGGGGTACGGACGTCGTTTAAATATCACCCCACTAATTTTTTTTCATGACCTCCCTGTTCGGCCGGGATAATTTCCCAACTATAAGTGTTTCCCGCATTAAAATGAAGCCTTACCCCTATGGACAAGGGTATAAAATCAGAGATAAGTTACACACAGGTTAAAAGTTGATTAGGGGCTTGTATGTTATCAGTGGCCTGTATTGGTTTTTAGCTTCTGATTGTGATCTCTGGTCTCAAATTAAAGGCCTACCCGGAAGGGAGATATATGATCATGAAAAATAAAGATTTGGAATACTTCCGTAAAATGATGACCCGCTGGCAGGAAGATCTTTACAAACAGTCTGATGTTACCTTCACAGATCTCCAAGAGCCGACTGTTAAAGCAATTGACCCTGTGGATCAAGCATCTCTTGAAGAAACGCGGGCCTTCACGCTACGAATAAGAAACCGCGAAAGGAGGTTAATTGGCAAAATTAACCAATCTCTCGCGCGGATCGAAGAGGGCACATTCGGTATCTGCGACATGTGCGGTAAAAAGATCTCCGTACAACGGCTAAAAGCCAGACCTGTTACAAATTTCTGTATTACTTGTAAAAATAAAAGGGAGGAACTTGAAGAAACAATTGGGATGTAATGTTCTTTTGGAAAATGATCAGGTTGATATAGCACATCTTATCAGAAGCATTCAGCGTCTTGAGAAAAACCCTGATTGTTTTGGTGTGGCAGAAATTCAAAACCATTGTGACCGTATGAACTGTGCCTGGCGTAAGTTGTGCCTGGAAAAATCGCAAGATCATCGAGCTAATGAAACATCTTAATTAATAATGAATTTAAAGGAATATACTATGGCCCACAATTTCAAAATATTCATACATCGAACTATTGATAATTTACACCTAAATTTGAAGGGCGATTTTGACGGCAGTTCGGCCTTCGAACT
>CALZFZ010000199.1 GCA_945786965.1 uncultured Muriicola sp.
AAGGAGCTTACTGAAATTAATCAGGAACTCGAATCCTTATTTGGCAAGACCAAGCAAGCCTTCGATAATGGATCCTATGAGGAAATTGGGGATATTCTGACTCAAAAGGAGCGATTATACGATTTGGTTTCCGAAAAAATTGAGAAACAAATTACTCGTACCCGATCAGAAGAATCGAGCCCTAAGAATACGGTCTTATATTTTTCTTTATTATTAGAAACAAAAGATCTTATGGAAGCAACCATGAAACTTTTGGAACTTTATTATGCAAAACATGATACCTCTATTGAGCCTCCAACCATAGAAGAGTAAGTAACTATACGATTTTCACATCAAAGAGTATTCGCACTGGATATAACGGCGGGGGTTTACCATTGGATTTTTAAGCCACCGCTTCCAAGGAAAGTTTTTGATCGCTCTTTGTGGTCAGAAGCGTATCCTTTCTGCAATACAGCAATTCGGCCACGGTAATTAAGTTATTGAGCATCTCCCGCACATTATCATTGTCATTGACCAAAGAGGAGGCCATGTCTGTAGTGATTAATTTTTCGCGGATCAAGCGATCTATATCTGCATTGTGTTCCTTAAGTTTTTTGTTCATTCTTATTCTTAGATCCATCAGTCTTTTTTGATACGTCTCTATAATTCCATCCAGCGGAAGATTATAAATTTCCCGAAGTACTTGAACGGTAAGTTTTCTATAGCTGTCATATTCATTTTTAATACGCTTATTGGTAGAAACTGAATACATTGTGACGTTCCTGTTTAATTCCCCTACATCCTTGATGATTTCTACCATCTTCCTGTTGGCCACCTTAATTTCTAAAATACGGTTGTTTTGTGCTTCTGATACCTTTAAGGTACTTTGCGCATTAGTGGCATACCGTATAATTTCTCCATAAATGGTCTTAACCTTACTCAAATACAAGGCGCGCACATCAGTTTTCATATCCACCACTGACTTTTTTACCACCTTTTTGGCCTTTAGTCCCGATTTTATATCCTCCCTGTGAATATTCAGGGCATGTGTAACAATTTCGAAAATGGCATTTTGAAATAGGTATTTAGATTCACTTACCAATGAGGCGATCACTGTTTCGGGGAATTGCGCTATTTTTTCATTCAAATATTTTGGCTCATCTATTTCTCTTTCTGGTTCTAATTTTTCCGGAACTACCCATTCCACAATTTTGGCAATCGGGTTTATAAACCAAACCAGTAAAAAGGTATTCATCACATTGAATACCGTATGAAATAGGGAGATTGCCACCGGGATGGCAGCTGCACTTATATAAGGCGATTCGCTACCCAGGCGTTGGGTAAGCCAGCTGATCATGCTTAAAAAAGGATAAAATAGGATGAGCATCCAAACAACTCCTATAATATTAAAAATTAAATGGGCCCGTGCCGTTCTTCTAGCCTGGAAATTGGCAACAAGGGCCGCCAAATTAGCGGTGATCGTGGTCCCTATGTTTTCACCCAACACCATGGCCGCAGCCAACTCAAATGGGATCCATCCTTCTGCAGTCATGATTAGAGTTAAGGCCATAGTAGCACTTGAGGATTGTATGATAACTGTAAGTATGGTACCAATAAACAAAAACAACAGAATAGATCCATACCCCATATCTGCATATCTATTTAGAAACTGAAGGATCTCAGGGTTTTCGTTGATATTAGGCATGGCTTCCTTCAAAAACTGTAAGCCAATAAAGAGTATGGCAAATCCAATAATAAACCCACCCCAATTTTTTAAGTTCTCTTTTTTTGAAAACATAAACAGGAATCCAAACCCTACCAAAGGCAGTGCAATGGCACTCATACTCACCTTAAATCCAAGGATCGTAATTAACCAGGCCGTGATGGTGGTACCAATATTGGCACCCATGATGACGCTGATAGATTCTGTTAGGGTCAATAAGGAAGCATTGGAGAAACTCACTACCATGAGTGTAGTGGCAGAGGAGGATTGAATTACGGAGGTAATTAAAAAGCCTGTGGAAATCCCCAGAAAGCGATTGGAGGTCATGGTGGCAAGAATACCGCGCATTTTATTCCCGGCTAAAAGTAATAAGGCATCACTCATCACTTTCATACCAAAGAGAAAGAGGCCAAGGGCCCCCATTAATTGTAATATATCTCCAAATCCGAATTCCATAGGGTTTGCTAGCGTAAAGTAGTTGTCGACTGAATTAGGACAATTTAAAATAAATTTTGGAAATTGCACTACAAGTAATGATGATAAAATTTTACTTCCATGGTTAAATACGGCATACTTACCCTTGTTTCAATATTTTCCTTTGTAGGTATCGCACAGGAAATGACTCCCGAAACGCTATTGGCAAAGTCTATCACATATCATGATCCCGATTCTGCCTGGGAATCGTTCCGAGGTAGCTTGTCCATAACCATGGAAACTCCAAAAAATAGTAACCGGTACAGTGAAGTAGCACTGGATTTACCCGCCAACTATTTTAAGCTTTCCGTAAAGAAAGACGATACTGTATATGAACTGCTACTGGATAAAGGCGATTGCCAATTATCGCTGAATGGAAGCGAAAACATTACTGAGGAAAATGCTAAAAAGTACCGGTTAAGCTGCGACCGGACCATCACCATGAAAAATTATTACACCTATCTCTATGGATTGCCCATGAAATTAAAAGACCCGGGCACGATTCTTATACCGGAAGTGGCAACCAAGACATTTAAAGGGAAGCAATACCTCGTTTTAAAGGTCCAGTACGATGAATCTGTAGGTAGCGATACCTGGTACTTTTATTTTGATCCTAAAACCTATGCGATGGAAGTATATCAGTTCTTTCATAATGAAGCCGAGAATGATGGTGAATACATTTTGTTGAATGGGATTATGGAAATACAAAACATGAAAATTCCTCAAAAAAGAGCTTGGTATACCAATAAAGATAGTCGTCTCTTGGGTACAGATATACTTACCGCGTACAGAAAACTGGACTGATCTCCATCCTATTTCAATGCTGGTTGAGGCTCACATGATCATGATCATTGTAATGCGGCCTTTATAATACTATTTTTACAATCCTTTAGAACTAGATAAGGCAAAAGAAACCTAAATTTTTATTATCATGAGAAAATTTATCCTTGGTTTACTAGCTCTTGGATTAACCATCCCAGCATTTACCCAGGACGTAAAGGTTGAAGAGCTATCCGAAGTGGTCGTAAGACCCATGAACTACAAATATTTGAATGCAACCGATAACTTGACGGCGGCTATTCCCGTAAAAATGTTAGAAAGAAAGGTTGCTTCGTATGATGTTACAGAGCAAGATTATTATCAAGATGATTTTGACTTTTACACTGTTTCATTTTTTATCCCTGATGGTAAGATCGTTGCCGTTTATGACGGTGAAGGTAAAATAATGAGAACCATTGAAAAATTTAAGGATATAAAACTTCCTTATAACGTTCAAACAGCATTGCATGATCGTTTCCCTAATTGGGAATTGGTGGGTGATGCTTACAGGGTTAGCTATACTGAAACAAAAGGCGTTAAAAAGAGTTTCACATTGAAACTTAGAAATGGCGATAAAATGATGAGGGTAAAAATGTCCGATGACGGAGAATTCCTATAAATGCATCTATTTTGCCCGTGCTTTATATAGTGATACTTAACAAAAGGCGTAAAGGTCCTGTCCCACAAGACGGGGCCTTTCTCGTTTGTAACAAAAGTGAGGATCTACCGGTAAAAATTCATTTCATCCAAATACTTCCACACGGCCTCGGGTAACATGGGTTTAATATTCTTCCCTTTTTTATGATTTTTACGGATAAAGGTAGAAGAGATCTCCATGATAGGAGCCTTAACCCGATGTATGCCCTTATGGTTTTCAAATTTACCTGGAATATCTCCACCTGAAATTCTCGGATACACGTAAATAGAATGATCCTCCAGGATCTGTTCATAATTTTTCCATTTATGAAATCCCTTTAAATTGTCTTCGCCCATCATCAACGAAAACGCATATTCTTTCCCATATTTTTCCCTCAAATGTACCAGTGTATGTATGGTATAATTGGGTTGCGGCAGGTCGAATTCAATGGCACTCGCTTTTAATTTTGAATAGTCCTGAATGGCCTCAAATACCATCTGGTAGCGGTGGTTGTTGTCTAAAAGTGTTTGCTTGATCTTAAACGGACTTTGAGGTGTAATGACGAACCAAACTTCATCGAGATCCGAAAATTCTACCATATGATTGGCAATCACTAAATGTCCTATATGAATAGGGTTAAAGGTGCCAAAAAAGAGTCCGACTTTCTTCATGGTGTACGGTTACAACTACCCAAAGATAGTAATGAAAAGCCTTTTTAAAGGGTGCATAGGAGTTCTTATTAAACTATGGCTTGTTCTTTTCAAAAGAAGGAGTTACGCCAAGATATTCCGCAACCATCTTATGGGCTTCTTTAAGGGCTTTTTCAAGGTCATAGTTTTTTATGATCTTATCGAATTGAGGGGCTGTAGCCAATTCTACAGAAGCCTTGGCAATGCGCATATTGATCTTTTCATCACTCTCCGTACTTCTCTTTTTGAGGCGTATCTTAAGTTCATCTACGCTGGGGGGTTTTACAAAAACGGCCAACGTCTTTTTAGGATATTTCTTTTTGATCCGCAGCCCTCCTGCAACATCAATATCAAAGATTACATTCTTTCCTTCGGCCCACAGACGTTCTATTTCACTTTTAAGGGTCCCGTAAAAATTATCCCGATACACTTCTTCCCATTCCAGGAAATCATCATTTTTTATGTGCCTTTTAAATTCGGTAAGCGATATAAAATAATAATGGGTCCCGTCCTTTTCTTTTCCACGACGCGATCTGGAGGTAGCTGAAACGGAAAAAGCCAGATTAAGTTCCGGCTGCTCCAGCAAATACCGCACAATGGTGGTTTTACCACTTCCGGAAGGTGCAGAGAAAATAATAAGTTTACCCCCTTTTTTCACAACACATTCAACATTTGTTCCTTTATTTTTTCAAGTTCGTCCTTCATTTGAACCACCAGTTGTTGCATGGGGGCATAGTTGGCTTTGGAACCAATAGTGTTGATTTCCCTTCCTATTTCCTGGCTTATAAAGCCTAACTTTTTGCCATTGGAATGGGCAGAGCTCATGGTCTCCTTAAAGAAATTAAGATGGTTCTCCAAACGCACCTTTTCCTCAGTGATATCGAATTTCTCTAAGTAATACATTAACTCTTGTTCAAAACGATTGGCATCTATTTCCACCTTCAGATCGGCTACTGCTTTATCAAGTCTTTCGCGAATTGCCCCAAGGCGTTCCGGGTCCATCGCCATCACTTTCTGCAGTAAGGATTTCAAAGTATCTAACCGAGCAGCAAAATCGTTTTCCAGGATCCTGCCTTCTTCAGACCTGAAAGCCTGTATCTCTTTCAAGGCTTCATTCAATGCTTGCAGGATGGCCTTGTACTCTTCTTTGTCAATATCATCCCTGTCTGTTTTTAGCGTATCCGGTAATCGAAGGGCCATTTCCATGAGTTGCAGATCATCCCCGTCTGCAATAGCTCTTAATTGTTTGATGTATTGCGTAACTACCGCCTGATTTACCTCTGAAGAGGTTTCATCCCCGGTAATTTCTACATACAAGCCAAAGTCTATCTTCCCCCGTAGCAGGGCGCTTGCGATGACCTTCCGCAATTCTAATTCTTTTTCCCTGTATGCCGGAGGCATCCTAGCATTAAGGTCGAGTGACTTGCTGTTAAGCGATTTAAGCTCAACAGTTATCTTCTTTGTTGGAAGCTGTACAACGTGCTTCCCAAATCCTGTCATGGATTGGATCATATCTTTTATAAAATTTCGCCAAAGGTAATTAAATTCCAGAGGTATAACTTCGGTTTATTCCATTTCATTGCAATTCCCTGACCCATATATTTCGGTAACCTACCCTGCTGTTATCGCCATGATCCTGCAGGCGAATCGGGCCTTTTCCGTGCGGTGGATTTTTTGGCCACCCAATATTTGGGGTTGTTCCTTTTATTTCCACATGGTCCTGGACCAAAACCCCGTTGTGCACCACAGTAATGGTGGCCGACTTTATCTTATCACCATTTTCATCAAATTCAGGAGCTCTGTAAAAAACGTCATAGGTATTCCATTCCCCACTGGGCACTGAAGCTTTGGCAAGGGGTACATGTTGTTTATAAATAGATGCTACTTGCCCGTTCACATAGGTGTCATTGTCATTGTTATCCAATACCTGAACTTCATAAAGCCCCTGAAGAAAAACGCCACTATTGGCCCTGCTCTGACCCTCACCCATGAAATCAACCGGAGAACGCCATTCTACATGCAATTGTACGTCCCCAAAATTCTTTTTGGTCCTGATATCACCCGTTTTATCTTTCACGGTCATGCTGCCATCATCATTCAGATGCCAGACCACAGCAGTACTGTCATGATACATCATCCACTGATCAAATGAAGTACCGTCGAAAAGAACGATCGCATCACTGGGAACACCATTTTGTGAATAGGGTGCCACCGTTGGCGGCACCGGCTCGTAAATTTTGGTCGCCTCCGGTTCTGTAGGCTCAATTCCGGAATATTCTTCATAAACAATTACTTCGCTTTTGGTTTGCTGATCTTCGATACTACTTGAATCTTCATGCTGTTTACAGGAATACAAAAGCACTATAAATAAAGTCAATATTATGCCTCTCATCTACAGTTCTTTAATCTTGATATTTCGATATCCTATGCTAATATTCTCGCCATGATCCTGTAGTGCGATCTTACCGGTTTGGTATTTACCAAAAGCTTCCCAGTCTGCAAATTTTGAATTGGCTACCATGGTATCCCATCCGTCCCCGGTGACAGGAAACTCTACGATCTTTGTGCCATTAAGCACCACAATCCCCTCATTGGTCTTATGGTTTATGGTGATCTCATAGGAATTCCATTCTCCAATAGGTTTTACGACATCCGCGGATGGGGCTACCATATCATACAAAGCACCCGCCTGGTGTGTGGTACCATTTTTGGCATCCGGGTGGTTGATATTATCCAGCACCTGGATCTCTGGGCCTGTGTAATAAGGTTCCGCGTATTTAGGATCTTCAACAACCCCCCACATGATACCGCTGTTTGCACCTTCAGTAACCATCCATTCCAAGGATAAAACAAAATCTGTATACTCCTTGTCTGTTACCATATTAAACCTGTTGCCATCGGTCCTGGCCTTCTCGGGCCTGAGCATCATGGCGCCATCTTCCAATTTCCATGCGTCTGGCACTTCCTTCCCGGGATAAACATGCCAGCCATCAAAGGACGTTCCATCAAAAAGTACGGTCCATTCGTTTTCTTCACTTGTGTTCATAGTCGATTCCATATTGGGCGAGGCGGTGCTTTCCTCATCCTGATTCTTTGATTTTTCCTTACAACCGATCAAAAGGCCTGCAAGTAACATGATACTAAGTACATTTTTCATATTCGTGTTGTTTTATATTCCTAAGATTTTTTTTAGCATTTTTTTATCAATGGCACCCCCGGCAAAATCATCGAATGTTTTTTCGGTAGCTTCAATGATGTGATCCTGTATAAAAATAGCTCCTTCACGTGCTCCTTGTTCCGGGCTTTTAATACAACATTCCCATTCCATAACCGCCCATACATCGCACCCATACTGCGTTAGCTTGGAAAAAATAGTTTTGAAATCGATCTGTCCGTCTCCCAGAGAACGATATCGGCCTGCTCGTTCGCCCCAATCATTGTACCCTCCAAAAGCTCCCTTTTTTCCTGTTGGATTAAATTCAGAATCCTTAACGTGAAAGGATTTGATGAATTCATGATAGTGATCTATGTAGGTGATATAATCGAGTTGCTGCAGTACAAAATGGCTGGGATCATACAGTATATTAACCCGTTTATGATTTCCTGTTGCTTCCAAAAATCGTTCAAATGTATCCCCGTCATGAAGATCTTCCCCCGGGTGAATCTCATAGCAAACATCCACTCCTTCAGAATCAAAATGATCTAAAATAGGCAGCCATCTTTTGGCCAATTCTGAAAATCCCATTTCTACGAGGCCCGGTGGGCGCTGTGGCCAAGGGTGCCAGGTATGCCATAACAAAGCTCCTGAAAAAGTTGCATGTGCCTTAATCCCAAGCCTTCTGCTTGCCGTACCTGCTTTTTTAACGACATCCACTGCCCATTCGGTCCTTGCTTTGGGGTTGTTCTTTACCCGGTCCGGGGCAAAATTATCGAACATAAGATCGTAAGCCGGGTGCACTGCCACCAGCTG
>CALZFZ010000200.1 GCA_945786965.1 uncultured Muriicola sp.
ACCGATCTGTAACTCAGTAATGATTATTTATGGCGGCTCTATCTTGCATTACCGGCAAAAGGAATTTTTTGTGTTTTTAATCGTACCAATTATGATAATGTACTCGTAACAAGAGTGCATCCTGAATATATATTAAGCGAAAATATTCCCGGAATACATAGCGTACAGGATATAAACCAAAAGTTTTGGGATAGACGTTTTGAACAGATCAATAATTTTGAGCGACATCTGGCCCAAAATGGCACTATCATTTTCAAGTTCTTTTTACATTTGTCTAAAGAAGAACAGCGACTGCGGCTGTTAAGACGATTACGTCTTTCGCAAAAGAATTGGAAATTTTCTCCGGGAGATTTGAAAGAGCGGAAATTATGGGACCAATATCAACAGTGTTATGAGGAGGTCATCAACCGTACTTCAAAGTCACATGCACCTTGGTACATAATTCCTGCTGATAATAAGAAGGCGGCAAGGGTACTGGTTGAATCTACCCTACTCCAGGAATTGAAGAAATACAAAGACATCAAGGAACCCGAACTTGAACCCAAGATCAAAGACAATATAGAAATCTATAGGGAGCAGCTTAACAGTGAAAAACCATGAGAAATATAACGCTAGTACTTTTATTTTTAGCTTCAACAGTATGGGCTCAAAAATCTGATGAACTCCAGATTCAGGAAATATATAATGCTGCTTTAACAAAAGGAAAGGCCCACGATTGGCTCAATTATTTATCGAACCAAATAGGGGGGCGTTTATCGGGATCCGTACAGGCAGAACAAGCTGTTTTGTATACAAAAGCACAATTGGATTCTTTGGGTCTGGACAAAGTTTGGCTGCAGCCGGTAATGGTCCCGAAATGGGTGCGAGGTACCCCGGAATTTGCTTATATAGAGAGTAAGCCGGGCTATACCAGCAATATCCCTATCTGTGCCCTGGGTGGGTCGGTCGCCACCCCGCCGGGTGGTCTTAAAGCCAATGTAATTGAGGTTCAAGGGATTCAGGACCTGGAAAAAATAGGTCGGGATAAGATCAGAGGTAAAATTGTCTTTTACAACCGTCCGATGGATGCTACCTTGCTGAACACTTTTCAAGCGTATGGAGGTTGTGTGGACCAGCGCCATGGCGGGGCTCTCGAAGCTGTGAAATTTGGAGCTGTAGGGGTCATAGTCCGGTCTATGAATCTTCGTTTGGACGATTATCCCCATACAGGTTCTATGAGCTATGGTGAGCTACCCGTTTCAGATCGGATACCGGCAGCGGCGATTAGTACTAATGCGGCAGAGTTGTTGAGTACCACCTTGAAGTTAGATCCAAATATCATGTTCTACTTCAAACAAAATTGTAAACAACTCGAAGATGTGCCATCTTTTAATGTGATTGGGGAAATAACAGGAAGAACGAACCCTGATGAGATCATGGTAGTGGGAGGCCATCTTGATTCGTGGGATCTTGGTGATGGTTCACATGATGATGGAGCAGGATGTGTCCAAAGCATGGAGGTCCTTCGTCTGTTAAAACTAAGTGGGTATAAACCGAATAGAACGTTGCGGGTAGTCTTGTTTATGAATGAGGAGAATGGGCTCAGGGGCGGCAGAAAATATGCGGAAGAAGCCCGGGTTAAAAATGAAGGCCACGTATTTGCTTTGGAAAGTGATGCGGGTGGATTTACTCCCAGGGGATTCTCTTTTGATTGTTCTGAAGCCGATTTTGAAAAGATTCTACAATGGAAACCTTTATTTGAACCATATTTAATTCATCAGTTCATAAAAGGGGGTAGCGGTGCAGATATAGGGCCCTTAAAGAAGGAAGGGATGGTTTTGTCTGGTTTACGACCCGATTCGCAGCGCTATTTTGATCACCACCATGCCCAAAATGATACCTTTGAGCACGTGAATAAACGTGAACTCGAATTGGGCGCAGCAGCGATGACCAGCCTGGTATACCTGATTGATAAATATGGGATAGGGACTTCCAATGGTATAAAAGGGAAGTAAGATAGGCAGAGCTCATTTCATCGCAAATTCAAAGGGGAGTTCCCTTATAATTTTTATACCTTTGCCGCTCATAAAACTTTGTCATGCAAAACGGTATTTACGCTAAATTTAATACAACCAAAGGCGAGATCCTGGTTAAACTAACATACGATAAAACCCCCGGCACTGTTGGAAATTTTGTGGCCCTTGCCGAAGGGAAACTAGAAAATAAGGTAAAACCTAAGGGAACACCTTATTACGATGGCCTTTCTTTTCACAGGGTTATCCCTGATTTCATGATTCAGGGCGGATGTCCGCTCGGAACTGGTACTGGAGATCCTGGTTATAAATTTGATGATGAATTTCATCCGGAGTTAACCCATGAAGGCCCTGGTATCTTATCCATGGCCAACGCCGGCCCTGGAACTAATGGCAGTCAATTCTTTATTACACATATAGCGACCCCATGGCTGGATAATAAGCACACCGTTTTTGGACATGTTGAGCATGGGCAGGAAGTAGTTGATACCATTGCACAGGGAGACCATCTGGAAACTATAGAAATTGTGAGAGTAGGGGAAGAAGCTGAAAAATGGAATGCCGTAGAGGCCTTTCGAACTTTTGAAGGAGCCAGATCTCAGCGGATAGCCAAAGAAAAAGAAAAAGCCGAAGCTGAACTTCAAAAAATTGCAGCGGGTTTTGATAAGACAGAAAGCGGACTTCGTTTCAAAATGATCCAAAAAGGAAATGGAAAACAGGCCGGGAAAGGAACCAATGTTTCCGTTCACTATGAAGGATCATTGATAAGTGGTCAGGTATTCGATTCGTCGTACCAGAGAAAGGAGCCCATATCCTTTCAGTTGGGAGTAGGGCAGGTTATCCCAGGGTGGGATGAAGGCATAGGCCTTTTAAAGGTTGGAGACAAGGCACGTTTTGTGATCCCTTCTCATTTGGCCTATGGAAGTGCAGGAGCGGGTGGTGTAATACCTCCCGATGCAACACTAATCTTCGATGTAGAATTGATGGATGTCAAATAGCTTTTCTCTGCAATTACAGGGAAATAAAAAATAAGCTTTTAGATTCAATTTTGTTTTGTCCCCTGGATAGAGACTAACAATAATACCAGATTGAGCACGATCAGGAAAAATAAGATGCTGAAAAATACAGGCATAGTCTTTTTTTATATATAACACCTGCAG
>CALZFZ010000201.1 GCA_945786965.1 uncultured Muriicola sp.
CAATTATTTCGGAGACCTCGTTAAAAAGGAGACAGGCCATTCTGCCCAGGAATACATACAGAATAAATTAATCGAAGAAGCAAAGGAGAGGGTATTCGACCCCACTAAAACAGTCAGTGAAATTGCCCATGAACTGGGGTTTAAATATCCGCAGCATTTTACAAGACTCTTCAAAAATAAAGTGGGGTATACGCCTAATCAATATAGGATGATGAATTGAAAAAGCCAGACATTTCTGTCTGGCTTTTATTGGTCGGGGTGGCAGGATTCGAACCTGCGACCTCCTGCTCCCAAAGCAGGCGCGATGACCGGGCTACGCTACACCCCGAGATGGTCATCAATAAATCGTTTTGCTCCTCGTTTTTTGATCTTTCGCTCTAAGATCAATGCCTCAGATCTTGTATCAACTTTCAGATGCAAAACTAACTTCCAGGGAACAGCACTTTTTGTTGAAGGTACCTTTCCCAGGTTGTGTCTTTTCAATCTTTTTATGATATCTGTAGTCTGACCTACATAATATCGTGAACTTGTGTCGCTATATAAAATATAGACTGTCATACTTCTTTCCGGGGTGGTCACGCCTCGGCGTGACGACCTCCTGCTCCCAAAGCAGGCAACATAATTAATCTCAACTTCCGGGCTAGCCCCGCCACGTCTTTAGCGTGGTACACCCCGAGATGGGCATCATACTATTTTAACAGAAAATTGCGGAGAGAATGGGATTCGAACCCATGCGACACGTGCGCGTCGACAGATTAGCAATCTGCTCCGTTACCACTCCGGCACCTCTCCAATATTTCAACTTAATTGCCCCAAATCTAGAAGTTCTTAATTCTTCTCATATGAGCGGCTGCAAATGTAATTCTTCATACAATGGAACGCAACTTTTTTGACTTTTTTTTAGCCCTGAATAGAATCTGCAGTTTTGGTCATTCAGGATACTCGATCCGCAAGTGGTAGATATTCGTTAATTTTTGCTTTAGCACCTTCTTTACAGTCTCAATTTCTTTGAAGGTAATGTTGGCATTTAAAAATTGATTGGCCTTCATCTGACCGGAAACGATCTTTTCTACAAAAGCTTCGATCACCGGATATGTTGGATTTACCAGGCTTTTGGAGGCGGCCTCAACAGAATCTGACATCATCAGAATTGCCGTTTCCTTTGAAAATGGAATCGGTCCGGGATATTGGAAGTCAGCTTCATCTGTTTCGGGATTTTTATCCAGTTCTTTTTTGTAGAAATAATAGACCCGGGTTGTCCCGTGATGTGTTCGTATAAAATCGATCACACGGTCTGGCAATTTATTTTTTTGCGCCATCTCTATACCTTCAATAACATGAGCTATAATGATCTTGGCGCTGTCTTTCGGATCTAAGTCGTCATGAGGGTTTACATTGGTCACCTGGTTCTCAGTAAAATATGTAGGGTTATTCATTTTTCCAATATCGTGATACAAGGCTCCTACCCTAACCAGCATTGCATTGGCGCCAATGGCATTCGCAGCTGCTTCGGCCAAATTCGCCACTTGTAAGGAATGATGAAAAGTACCGGGCGCTTTATTGGACAATTCCTTCAAGAGTTTTGAATTTGTATCAGATAATTCCAACAAGGATACATCGGACACCATCCCAAAGATCTTTTCATAAATGTAAATAAGGGGCTGCGCAAAAAGGGTAATCATACCATTCAACAAGAAGAAGCCAAAGGTGAACCAGTGAATGTTGTCCAAATTTCCCTCATGGATGATATGGAATGCAAAATATCCAACAATATATATTAAGGTGATCTGCCCTACCGAAATAAACAAATTTGCACGTTTGTATAACTCTGAAACCGTTAAAATGGTAACAATACCTGCGATGATCTGTAAAAAGATGTATTCGAAGCTATTGGGAACTACAAAGCCCAATATAAGTACAGTTAATACATGAACAAACAAGCCCAGCCTCGCATCGAAAAAGGTTTTGAGAATCAGTGGCAGAATACACAGGGGAACCACAAAAACATAGGCTTCATTGTACTTCACAACCAGGGTGGTGAGAAATACCATAAGCAGGATATTGAAGAAAATAAAGGTGACTTTTACATTGTTGCGGTAAATAGCCGGCCGATATTTCTTTAGGAAGAAGAACAGCATCATTAATACCAGAGCCACCAATACCGTATACCCAAATAAAATAAAATATTGATTGTTGGCGGTCCAAAGCGTGGATTCAAATTCCGATTTTAATGAATTCAGGATTTTTAAGTTCTCGGCCTCAACTACTTCTCCTTTGGCTATAATTAGTTTTCCCTCATCCACATTGCCCCTTGTCAGAGAAATTTTAGACAATTCGTCTTCCAGTTCCATCTTAGAAAGGTCTGCAGCAATGGTAACATTGGGCTTTACGATATTGAAAAATAGTTCCTGGAACAGCGAGTAGTATACTCCCATCCGCCGTGACCTTAATTGTTCCTGAATCGTTGCATCGATCTGGCTAATATTCTGAAGATCATTTTTAGTTATCCTTCGTGCCTCGTTATTTTTAATTAAATAAATGCGATCACTATTACTGATTTCCTCACTGTTTTGAAGAATACCGTTCTTGTATAATTCATTTAGAATTTCCATTCCCACACGCTCCAATCTTCGTCGCTCACCGGCACTAAATCTGTCCGATGTGAATGTGGTTGTAAATTTTTCCCTGAATTCTTGTGTAACTTCCTGTACTACGAGGTCATCATAATTGTAATAGGCCATCTGCTGGCCCTCAATGGCTTTTCGTTCTTCAGCAAGTTCTTCGGATGTCTTCTTTATGGAAAAATCAAAAGGGGCATACAGGTTTTCATATTGCCAGGGTTTCCCTTTTTGGAATTCATACTTGAACTTACCTCCTTTGGGGAAAAAGAAAACAATACAGCCAATAGTCACAAAATACAGGACGTATTTATAAATCAGTGATTGATTTCTATATACTTTGTTTAAGGAATCTTCCATATAGTTTTGTAGCTCTATCAAAAATAGAAAAATATAATCGCATCCATTGTCTTTTCTCCTGTAATGGTTACTCTTTGCACTATATTTTATTAATTTCGCAACACTAAGTAAATGTTACTATGAAAGAAGTTGTAATCGTATCGGTAGCGAGAACACCGATTGGAAGTTTTTTAGGTTCATTATCCGGCATACCTGCCCCTAGATTAGGTGCTGTTGCTATTAAAGGAGCCTTGGAAAAGATTAATCTGGCCCCGGACAATGTAGATGAAGTATTAATGGGAAATGTTGTTCAGGCAGGAACCGGGCAGGCCCCGGCACGGCAGGCCGCTATCTATGCAGGAATCCCCGATACAGTTCCCTGTACTACCGTAAACAAGGTGTGTGCCTCGGGAATGAAGGCTATTATGCAAGCAGCGCAATCCATAGCTCTAGGAGACACTTCAATCGTGGTTGCAGGGGGAATGGAGAATATGAGTTTGATACCTCATTATGTACATATGCGAAATGGGCAAAAGTTTGGGCCAGCTACCCTGGAAGACGGGATGCAGAGAGACGGATTGGTAGATGTTTACGATCAAAACGCTATGGGAGTTTGTGCGGATCTATGTGCATCGGAACACCAATTTAGCCGCGAAGATCAGGATGAATTTGCGATTCAGTCCTATAACCGATCAGCCAAAGCATGGGCATCCGGTAAATTCGCTGATGAAGTAGTTCCGGTAGAAGTACCGCAGCGTAGAGGAGAACCCATTCTCGTTAATGAGGACGAAGAATATAAGAATGTGAAAATGGATAAAATTCCAAGTTTACGCCCGGCATTTACAAAAGACGGAACCGTGACCGCGGCTAATGCTTCAACCATCAATGATGGTGCTGCAGCCTTAGTATTGATGAGTGCAGAAAAGGCCAAGGAATTAAATTTAAAACCCCTTGCCACCATCAAAAGTTTTGCAGATGCAGCCCAGGAGCCAAAATGGTTTACCACGGCCCCTGCCAAAGCCTTGCCCAAGGCATTATCCAAAGCTGGTTTAAAGCTCAATGATGTCGATTATTTTGAGTTTAACGAAGCCTTTGCCGTTGTTGGCCTGGCCAATATGAAACTTCTGGGATTAACCGATAAAAATGTAAATGTAAATGGGGGCGCAGTTTCCCTGGGACATCCCCTAGGTTGTTCCGGAGCCCGTATTGTGATTACACTGTTAAGTGTTTTACAACAAAACAATGGGGAAATAGGGGCAGCAGCCATCTGCAACGGAGGCGGAGGTGCCTCGGCCCTGATCCTGGAACGTAAATAAGTAACATTGCAAAAAACGACCAATCACTACGGGCTTTGTGCACTGAGTATTGTACCCATACGAGCCAATGCAGACCATGGCAGTGAACAGGTGACGCAATTATTATACGGAGAACCTTTTAAGATCACCAAAAACCGCAAGGAATGGAATAAAGTACGTGTGACGTTTGACGGTACGGAAGGTTGGATCTGCAAGGATCAGGTTACACCCATTACTAAAAACACCTATAAATCTATCAAGGGCCAAAATGAACCTTTATATGCATCGGACCTTATCGCCTATGTAAGTGCAACCAACGATCATTTAATCCCCGTTATACTGGGTTCTAGTGTTGATAGTGCTCCTTTGCTAAAACACGTTTACGAAGGGGAGGCCATTGGTGGCAAGAAAGACAAATCTAACCTGATTCCTATAGCCTTGCAATATTTAAATGCACCATACCAATGGGGAGGAAAAACGCCTTTTGGCATTGATTGCTCAGGTTTAACCCAAATGGTGTACAAGATCAATGGGTATACTTTACCCCGCGATGCAAAAGACCAGGCTAACAAAGGCGAGGTCCTCAGTTTTGTAGAAGAAAGTGAGCCCGGCGATCTTGCTTTCTTTGACAATAGTGAAGGTATTATTACCCATGTTGGCATTATCATGAAGAACAATTACATCATTCATGCCCATGGTACGGTACGGATAGACCGGATAGATCAAACCGGTATCTTTAATACCAAAGAAGGTGCCTACACCCATAAATTACGGGTCATTAAAAAAATGATATAAAAAAGCCCGGTCGTATGACCAGGCTTTCCTTTTTTCAGATACCGGATTTTATTCTCCCAGTAATTTTTTAATACGCATGAAGTTTTCATTATCGCCCAAAGCGCCATAGATATTCTTGAGCTGAGAAAGAATCCCCTGGTTATCCGGGTTAACTTTTAGTGCAGCTTCCAAAACCGTCGCACCTTCTCTGAAAAGATCATCTTTTTGACTTTTTAATTCTTCATAACGGGCTATATCGGCTCTTGAATTACCGAGCGTGTTCATTTCATCTATCAATCCGTTCCCCTCATTCACATAGGTAGTAGAAAGGTTTAATTGTGCATTCACATAGCCAGGATTAATTTCAATTGCCCGACTGTAAGCGGCCCTGGCCTCCGGAAGATTACCTTGTTCCATGTTTATAACACCAATGTTATATTGCAGATCAGGATTATCCGGTGCCATTTCGGAAGCTTGCGCCATCAAAGACTTAAATTTATCTTTATCACCAAGTTTATAATGCAGGTTGGCTTCGTTCAAGATTAGATTTACATCATTGGGGTTGCTCGCTTTTGCATCCTGATAGGCTTGCAAGGCTTTGTCGTCCTGACCTAGTTGAGTGTAAATTAAAGCCACATTCATTACAATTTCCGAATTTTTAGAAGGAGTTCTTTCTTCAATGGGATCTTTATAGGCTTTGGATTTAACCATCAGATCCATTTGTGTTTTATCATTCATTTCCTCTACTTCACCGGTTTCCACATTGGTAGCCTTATATACCATAGTACTTCCATTATACCCAAGGTTCTTAAGTTCCTCATAGTAAGCCAAGGCCTCCTCATAATGCCGACCGTTAACTGCACTACTGGCTGCATAATACAGATAAATGGTATCCTTTGGACTCAGTTGATACCCCATGTACAATTTTTCGGCAGCTTCTTTAAACTTCTTGTTATTGTTGTCCTCTACTGCTCCATTAATGAGGTCTGAAGTAATTCCGGTCAACATTTGATTTGTTTCAGCCGTATATTTGGCCTTACCGCTCTTTTCTTCAATACTCAATACTTGTTTGTAAGAGTTAACAGCTTCATTGAATGCCGATGCATCTCCTTTCTTCGCAAGATCTGAATACACATTACCACGTACAAAATGGTATTGCGCCTGGGTTCGCTCATCTGCCCCACTGATCATTCCGGAGATAGACTCCAATGATGCCTTGGCAGACACCGCATCTCCACTTTTTAAAGCTTTCTCCGCAGCCTTTAACTCATTTTTTTGAGAAAAAGTAACCATGCTAAACGTCATGGCCATTAAAATTAAAAGTTTAGTTTTCATTGTTTTCTGTATTAGTGTTTATTAATTATTCTTTAGTTTCCGGACTGTTAGTATCAAGAGGCGTGCCATCTTCGGTTTTCACCTCAATATCCATAATATCTACCTCGTCAAGATTATCTTCATCCTTCATCACTTTGGCTACAGCTGCTATGGAATCGGAGTCTTTTAAATTTATGAGTTTCACACCCTGGGTAGCCCTACCCATGGTACGAAGATCGTCCACGCTCATCCGAATCGCAATCCCGGATTTATTAATGATCATAAGATCATCGGAATCCGAAACATTTTTTATGGCAACCAATCCGCCGGTTTTGTCTGTAATCGATATTGTTTTTACTCCTTTACCACCTCTGTTGGTTATCCGGTAATCATCGATGCTGGAGCGTTTTCCATATCCATTTTCGGATACGACCAGGATCTCATCGTCAAAATTATGTACTGAGATCATCCCAATGACCTCATCCTGTTCGTTCGCCAACCTTATACCTCTCACCCCGGAAGCACTCCGTCCCATAGGCCTGGTTTTGCTTTCCTCAAATCGAATAGCCTTACCGGATTTTAATCCCAGAAATATTTGACTGGTTCCTGTGGTGAGTTTTGCTTCTAAAAGTTCATCGTCCTCACGGATATTAATGGCTATGATCCCATTTTGTCGGGGCCTGGAATACTGTTCCAGCGATGTTTTCTTAACAGTGCCCTTCTTGGTGGCCATTATTACAAAGTGGCCATTTACGTACTCTTCATCCTTTAGGTCTTGCGTACATATAAAGGCCTTTACCTTATCATCCGGTTCAATGTTGATCAAATTTTGAATGGCACGTCCCTTGGACGTTCTGCTGCCTTCCGGGATTTCATAAACCCGCATCCAAAAGCATTTCCCTTTTTGAGTAAAGAAAAGCATGTACTGGTGGTTAGTTCCTACGAACAGGTGCTCGAGGAAATCCTCGTTTCTGGTAGATGAAGCCTTCTGGCCTACACCACCCCTATGCTGTGTTTTATATTCGGTAAGCGGGGTTCTTTTTATGTAACCTGCATGAGAAATGGTAATCACTACCTGCTCATCGGGGATCATATCTTCGATGCTTAGATCGCCCCCGGCAAAATTTATCTCTGAACGCCTGTCATCGCCATATTTTTCTTTTACTTCAAGGAGTTCATCCTTGATGATCTGCATACGACGTACCTTATTGGCAAGGATATCCTTTAAATCTGCAATGGTCTTGATGATTTCATCATATTCAGAACGCAACTTATCCTGCTCTAAGCCGGTAAGCTGGCGTAATCGCATCTCTACGATAGCCTTCGATTGTATTTCCGTAAGCTTAAAGCGTTCCATTAAATTCTCCCTGGCTTCATCGGCGGTGGAAGATGCCCGGATTATCTTTATAACCTCATCAATATTATCGGAGGCAATGATAAGACCCTCTAAGATGTGCGCCCGGTCTTCTGCTTTTTTAAGCTCAAAGGTGGTACGTCTTACGACTACCTCATGCCGGTGCTCCACAAAATACTGAATGATCTCTTTTACATTCAATAGTTGAGGACGGCCTTTAACCAATGCAATATTGTTAACGCTAAACGAAGACTGCAGGGCGGTATACTTGTATAAGGTATTGAGGACAATATTGGGTATGGCATCGCGCTTTAAAATATAGACGATACGCATACCGTTCCTGTCGCTCTCGTCCCTAATGTTACTGATACCCTCTATTTTCTTATCATTTACCAGATCAGCGGTTTTCTTGATCATATCCGCCTTGTTTACCTGATACGGTATTTCTGTGACGATGATGCATTCTCTGCCCTGAACTTCTTCAAACCGGGTCTTGGCACGCATGACAATTCGTCCTCTTCCGGTATGAAATGCTTCTTTTACACCATCGTACCCATAAATGATCCCCCCGGTAGGAAAATCGGGTGCTTTGATGTGTGAAATTAACTCGTCAATCTCTATATCGTGATTGTCAATGTATGCAACCGTTCCGTCCACCACCTCCGACAAATTATGGGGTGGCATGTTAGTGGCCATTCCCACAGCTATACCTGAAGCGCCATTGATCAATAAATTTGGGATCCTGGTAGGAAGCACGGTGGGCTCCTGGAGTGAATCGTCGAAATTAAGTTGATGATCTACGGTATCTTTATCGATATCCGATAACATTTCATCAGCGATCTTACGCATTCGGGCCTCAGTATATCGCATTGCCGCCGGGCTGTCTCCATCTATGGACCCAAAGTTTCCCTGACCATCGACCAGCATATAACGCAAGCTCCATTCCTGGGCCATCCGTACCATGGAATCGTAGACAGAGGTATCTCCATGGGGATGGTATTTACCCAATACCTCACCAACAATACGGGCCGATTTTTTGTGTGAACTGTTGGAACGAACTCCCAACTCGTGCATCCCATATAAAACCCTTCTATGCACTGGTTTTAATCCGTCTCTGACATCTGGCAGGGCTCGTGACACAATGACCGACATTGAATAATCAATGTAAGCCGATTTCATCTCATCATCAATGTTGATTGGAATTAACTTTTCTCCTTCCGCCATATAAAAATCATGTAGTTTGAATGAGGTTTAAACATCGGGGCAATATACATAAAATGATTCCTTAGAAGGCATTCAACATGGACTTTCTTAAACAATTTATTAACATGACAAAGGGGTATTTTAGTTGATAATTAGGGTGTTAATTTTTTTGTTAATCGGGCTTTTTTTCGTCATTTAGGCCTAGTTTAACTAATATAGGTATGGTATTTGACGTTCTTATGGTAAGTTTTAGTAATTTTAATGCGATTTAAGGATAGTTTATGGACGATAATTTTTCACCAAGAGTTAAAGATGTAATTGCTTACAGCAAGGAAGAAGCCTTAAGGCTGGGCCACGATTTTATTGGCACGGAACACTTAATGTTAGGCTTGTTACGGGATGGCAATGGCAAAGCCATTAGCATTCTCGATGCCCTGGATGTTGACCTTGATCACCTTAGAAGGAAGGTGGAAATTTTGAGTCCAGCTAATCCCAATCCCGGCAATACTCAAAAGGATAAAAAGAACCTGCATTTGACAAGGCAGGCAGAGCGCGCGCTTAAAACTACTTTTCTGGAAGCAAAACTTTTTCAAAGCTCTTCCATAAATACGGCACATTTGCTACTGTGTATCCTGAGAAATGAAAATGATCCTACGACCAAATTGCTGCACAAGCTGAAAGTAGACTATGATGGGGTCAAAGATCAGTTCAAATCCATGATCACCAGTGATGATGACTATATAGACTCGCCAACATCCGAATCCTTCCCAAGTGATTCTGATGAACCTTCTGAAGGAAAAGAAGCTTCATTCGGATCTACCTCTGCTCAAAAAGGCAGCAAAAAGTCTAAAACCCCGGTTTTAGATAATTTTGGGCGCGATCTTACCCAACTTGCAGAAGGAAATAAATTAGACCCTGTTGTTGGTAGGGAAAAAGAAATAGAACGTGTTTCACAGATCTTAAGTCGACGAAAGAAAAATAATCCGCTTTTAATTGGAGAACCTGGCGTTGGTAAAAGTGCCATTGCCGAAGGTTTGGCTTTGCGTATTATTAATAAGAAAGTATCCCGTATACTCTACGGTAAGAGGGTGGTAACCTTAGACCTTGCCTCATTGGTTGCAGGAACCAAATATCGCGGTCAATTCGAAGAACGAATGAAAGCCGTGATGAATGAATTGGAAAAGAATGATGATGTTATCCTGTTCATAGATGAGATCCATACCATTGTTGGTGCAGGCGGCGCAACAGGTAGCTTAGATGCTTCCAATATGTTTAAACCAGCCCTGGCCCGTGGAGAAATTCAATGTATCGGAGCCACCACTTTGGATGAATATCGCCAGTACATAGAAAAAGACGGTGCCCTGGAACGAAGGTTTCAAAAAGTAATGGTTGAACCTACCACCGTAGAAGAAACCATTGAGATCCTCAAAAATATCAAGAGCAAATACGAAGACCATCATAATGTAATTTACACAGATGAAGCCATTCTGGCATGTGTTAAACTGACCAACAGGTACATGACCGATCGGTTTTTACCGGACAAGGCTATAGATGCCCTGGATGAATCCGGTTCACGAGTGCATATCGTAAACATGGACGTTCCTAAACAAATTCTGGAACTTGAAAAGCAATTGGATGATGTGAGGGAGCTTAAGAATACTGTCGTTAAAAAACAACGGTATGAAGAGGCTGCCAAATTGAGAGACGATGAAAAGAGGCTTGAAAAAGATTTGGCTATCGCCCAGGAAAAATGGGAAGCAGACAGCAAACTTCACAAGGAAACTGTAACGGAAGATAATGTGGCCGACGTAGTTTCCATGATGAGTGGCATTCCCGTGAACAAAATAGCACAAACGGAAAGTAACAAATTAGCAGAGCTGCCGAATCTCATTAAAGACAATGTTATAGGCCAGGATGAAGCCGTGGCCAAAGTAGCGAAAGCGATACAGAGAAACAGGGCGGGGCTTAAAGATCCGAACAAACCCATTGGCTCCTTTATCTTTTTAGGACAGACAGGAGTTGGTAAAACACAACTTGCCAAGGTATTGGCTAAAGAATTGTTCGACTCTGAAGATGCGCTGATCCGTATCGATATGAGTGAATACATGGAGAAATTTGCCATCTCAAGACTGGTAGGTGCCCCTCCGGGATACGTAGGGTATGAAGAAGGCGGGCAGTTAACAGAAAAAGTGCGACGTAAGCCCTATTCTGTAATTCTCCTGGATGAAGTTGAAAAAGCGCATCCGGATGTCTTCAATATGTTGTTGCAGGTATTAGACGACGGTTTTTTAACAGACAGTCTTGGAAGAAAAATTGATTTCCGAAACACCATTATTATTATGACTTCCAATATTGGGGCAAGACAGCTCAAAGATTTTGGACAGGGTGTTGGTTTCGGTACGGCGGCCAAAAAGGAACAGGAAGGCTCGCATCAGAAAAGCGTTATAGAGAACGCCTTGAAGAAGGCCTTTGCTCCGGAATTTTTAAATAGGATCGATGATGTCATCGTATTTAATCCATTGGAAAGAGAACATATCCACAAAATCATAGATATTGAACTGGAAAAATTGTTTGCCAGGATTAAAGACATTGGATACAATATGAATCTAACCGATAAAGCCAAGGACTATATAGCGGATAAAGGTTTTGACAAAGCCTATGGTGCACGACCTCTTAAAAGGGCTATCCAGAAGTACATCGAAGATGCCCTGGCTGAAGAAATTGTCAATTCTAAATTAGAGGAAGGCGATAGTATTTTTATGGACTTTGATGAAAAAAAAGAAGAGTTGACCATAGAAATAAAAAAAGCTACAAAGTCTTCAAAAGCATAAAGCTGTAGGAATAGTTTACCAAATGGGTGTCACTAAAACTGACACCCATTTTTTTTGTCTTGGTCTCATGATTGAGTATCCGAACTCATTAGTTGTCATATAAACGATATTTACGCTTTTAATCTAATTTTTTTCTCAAGGTGTTGGGTTCCACATACTTTCGTTTTGAACACTTCTAAACTACATGGGGATGAAAGTAGGACCGATCAAAACTCCGGTTGTCGTAAAGGAATACATCTTAGACATCGGAACTGTACAAGTCTTCGATAATTATATGGTTGCTAACTATAATGAAGGTATAACAGTTACGCTTGAGCGAGTTTATCAACTTATCGGCATATCAGAAATTCATTTTAGAGACAGGCGATTTGGATTTATCAGTTACCGTAAAAATTCATATGCCATAGATCCAACGATCTACAATTATGTCAGGGAATTAAAGAATCTCAAGGCATATGCCATTGTCTCGGTCAAAGAAATGGACATGCATAATTTCAATATCGAGAAGATGTTTTATAAAAAGCCCATGAAGTTTTTTATAGATTATGACAATGCCCTTGCCTGGGTAAAACGTAAAGTTGCCAAAAAGTAGTTACTCCTGGGCGTTTGTGTCCGTTGAGATCACCGTATCCGTATAAAACAGATCGGTAATTGCCATTCCCATTTTTTCAATAATATTTGAAGCGATCAGTGCTTCCGGGCTGCTATCCTTGATAGACAGATCTCCTGCCAAACCATGAAGATATACCCCTAATATTGCTGCTTTTAAATGTTCGTAGCCCTGGGCAACCAGTGCCGTAATAATGCCTGTTAAGACATCGCCACTGCCAGCAGTTGCCATACCCGGATTCCCTGTAGAATTTACAAAACCATTATCCTTATATATAGTTATGGTGTGTGCCCCCTTTAGGACCAAAATGCAGTCATATTTTTTAGAAAATTCTTTCGCCATGGACAGCTTTTCAAAATCGTCTTTCCAACTTCCAATCAATCGTTCCAGTTCCTTAGGGTGAGGCGTTAAAATTGACTTTGGCGGCAATTCTTTTAGTAAGCTTTTCTGCTTGGAGAGCAAATTAAGGCCGTCAGCATCAATTACCAATAGAGTTGAATTCTCTTTCAGAAAGGCAGCAAATGCCTTTGCTGTGGGTGCTGTTGTACCAATCCCAATGCCAATTGCCACGACGCTGGGTTTCAGATCAAAGATGAGGTTGGTCAATATATTTTCATCCTTATCAGTTATCGTCATTACCTCAGGCACTGCACTCTGAATCGGGATATACCCACATTTTGGCAGAAATACGGTTACCAATCCGCTGCCGGCCCGTAAACAGGCTTTGGCAGTCAGTATTACGGCCCCTATCTTGCCATACGAACCGCCAATCACCAACGAGTGTCCGTAGGTACCTTTGTGTGTGAATTTTTTCCGGGGTAAATGCCAGGAATAAACATCCCTTTTCTCGACCAACTCAAAATCAGCTTCTAAGTCCGATATATATTCCGGATCCAAACCGATATCCAGTACCACCCATTGTTCGCAATAGACCCCTGTTTGTGGCAGGAAAAAAACCAGTTTTGGGTGTTGAAATGTCAATACGAAATGGGCTTTAATAATTCCCTTTGGGTTTTCAAAAGCCTTGTCGATAAATAAGCCAGATGGAATATCTATGGATAAAATAAAGGCCTTTGAATTATTGAGAACCTGCATTAAGCTTACTACCCAGGCCTCCGGGGACCTGTTGAGCCCCGTTCCAAAAATTGCGTCTACGACGATGTCGTCCGGTTTAATCTGCGGCATTGCACTACCCTTGTTTATTACATGGGGCCAAATTTTTCTTTCTTTTATTCTATCGAGGTTTAAAAGAAAGTCCTTAGAGCGTTTGTCACTATAATCTACCACATGAACTTCCACATGATACCCATGTTCCACTAAATGCCTGGCGAGTACCAACCCATCTCCCCCATTGTTTCCAATTCCACAAAAAATCTGGATACTTACCGGAGCCCCTTGGAGGCGTTCATGAAGCCAATTAAACACTTGAATCCCAGCTCTTTCCATAAGTACTTCACTACTGATCTGCTCCTTCTCAATGGTACGTGCATCTGCTTCTCTGATTTGAAATCCCGAGAGTATCTTCATTCGAACTTAAATTTTATTTAAAATTGCAACCACACAGCGTATTCCATTCCCAACTATCTAATTTTTAATCCTGAGAAATAGGCTAATCAAATTTATGTGAAATACTATTTTTCTATACCTCACTGCGTATTTATTAAAAATAGTTGTAAAAAACCAAGGAGTCTCTAAAAATTCTCACATAAGTTTGGATAGGTAGCTAAAAATACTACTTTTGAATTGTTATCAAGGCCCGTTATGATGCACTCTAGGTACTTTTTTATATTTATAACCTATGATTCTATAAGAATTGCTTTTTTTACCGGAACCCCATGGGGGTAATATGCTCATTTTTTCTTTCCCCGCTTTTAATTTTCTTTTACTAATTCCTCATCGCAATGAAAGTTTTAAAATTTGGTGGTACTTCCGTAGCTAATGCAGCTAGTATACAACATGTGCAGCAAATTGTCTCCAAAACCGAATCTGACCATATAGTGGTAGTTGTTTCTGCTTTGGGCGGTGTCACGGATCTATTATTGAATGCCGCCAAAACTGCTTCAGAACAGAACACCAGATATCGTGAGCTGCTGAAAAAAATAGAAGAACGACATTTAGCGACCATTAAGAAACTTCTCCCATTAAAAGCCCAAAGTAAAGTACTTAGCAAGGTAAAGAGTGAATTAAACATCCTGGATACCTTATTGGAAGGTGCCTATTTAATTGGTGAGATAACGCCTAAATTATCGGATAAAATTGTCAGTTTTGGAGAATTACTATCATCCTATATCATTAGTGAGTATTTTATATCTACAAAACTTGATGTGGTTTTTAAAGATAGCAGGGAACTTATTATTACTGACGAGACCCATGGGAAGGCCCAGGTCGATTTTAAAAGTACCAATACCCGCTGTAAAAAATACTTTAATCTAAAAGCACATACTATCCATATTCTACCCGGGTTCATCGCAGCTACCCGCAAAGGAACTCAAACAACTTTAGGTCGTGGTGGTTCAGATTACACGGCCGCTATTATTGCGAGTGCAATCAATGCTGATGAATTGCAGATCTGGACCGATGTCAGTGGTATGTACACAGCCAATCCAAAATTAGTAAAACAAGCTCAAGCTATTCCTCAGATTTCTTATGAAGAGGCCATGGAATTATCCCATTTTGGAGCAAAGGTATTATACCCGCCAACCATTCAGCCCGTACTTGCGAAGGGTATCTCCATTAGGATAAAGAATACCTTCGATCCTCAAGCACCGGGTACATTGATTGCAAAGAAAGCATCGGATGAAGGCAAGACCGTACGGGGCATCAGCAATATCCCAAACATAGCACTTCTTTCCCTTGAAGGACCTGGAATGATCGGGATCCCGGGTATCTCCAAGCGATTCTTTGAGGTTTTGTCCCTGGCAGATATCAGTGTAGTTCTAATTACCCAGGCTTCTTCTGAGCATTCCATTTGCATTGGAATAGCCGATGAGGATGCTGAAAAAGCCATAGCTCAAATAAACAAGGCATTCGACTATGAAATGTCTACCGGTAAAATAAAACCCATATTGGCCGAAAAAGAGTTGGCAATTATTGCGCTGGTTGGTGATCAAATGAAAAGTCACCAGGGATTGAGTGGTAAAATGTTCAGTACCCTTGGGAAAAACAATGTGAACATCCGGGCCATTGCGCAGGGTGCTTCAGAGAGAAATATCTCCGCTGTTATTAATAAAGAGGATGTAAAAAAAGCGCTCAATACGCTTCATGAGGAATTCTTTGAAGAAGACGTAAAACAATTAAATCTGTTCGTCCTAGGTGTCGGGAACGTAGGATCTAAATTTTTAGCTCAGCTAAAACAACAAAAAAAATACCTGAAAGAGCATTTAAGGCTTAATGTCAGGGTTATTGGGATATCCAATTCCAGGACCATGTATTTTGATGAGCAGGGAATTCCCTTGACTAAATGGGAAGATCTTTTATCATCAGGAAGCAAGACAGATCCTGCCATTTTCCATGATACGATTCTTAAATTAAATTACCGGAATAGCATTCTGGTAGACAATACCGCCAGTGCCACTGTAGCCAAAAGTTATCCCAATTTTCTTAAACAGAGTATTTCTGTGGTTACTTGCAATAAAATCGCCTGCTCTTCCGAATATCAAAGCTATCAGCGCTTAAAGCAATTATCCAAGGAATACGAGGCCCCTTTCTTATTTGAAACCAATGTTGGCGCCGGATTACCTATTATTGATACTTTAAAACATCTTATTGCTTCCGGTGACGAAATCATTAGCATTAAAGCAGTTTTATCCGGAAGTCTGAATTATGTATTCAACCATTTTGATGAGCATACCACCTTTCAGGAAGTTGTAAAAAAGGCACAGGAAGAAGGCTATACAGAACCAGATCCCAAAATTGATCTCAGCGGAATTGATGTAATGCGAAAAATTCTGATCCTGGCCAGGGAAAGCGGTTATAAATTAGATCTTACCGACATAAAAAACAGATCCTTTTTACCTAAGGAAGCCCTGGAAACAAAGACCGATAAAGCTTTCTTTTCGGCCCTTCAGAAATACGAAAAAGATTTTCAATCGCTATACTCGAAAGCCAAAAAAGCCAATTGTAAGCTTAAATTTGTAGCTTCTTTAGATAATGGAAAGGCCAGCGTTGGCCTGGAGCAAATCCCACCGGGGCATGATTTTTATAATTTGGCGGGAAGCGACAATATCGTACTCTTTTTTACCACGAGGTATCCGGATCAGCCTTTAATTATTAAAGGAGCTGGTGCCGGAGCCGATGTTACCGCTTCAGGGATTTTTGCCGACATTATCCGTATAGGAAATTATTAGATTAGCCTAAGCCAAATATTATTTGAAAAGATAGCGTATCGCATATGAACAAAAATGAAATAAAAATATTTTGTCCGGCTACCATAGCAAATATTTCATGTGGATTTGATGTTCTCGGGCTTGCACTATCTTCCATTGGAGATGAAATGATCATCAGAAAGGTAAAAAAACCCGGGTTACGTATTACCAGGATCACTGGCCAGGAATTGCCCAGGGAGGTTACCAAAAATGTGGCTGGTGTTGCCGGACTTGCCTTTATGAAGGCCAGTAACTATAAAGAAGGATTTGAAATTGAGATCCATAAAAAAATAAAAGCCGGAAGTGGTATTGGGAGTAGTGCGGCCAGTGCGGCCGGTGCTGTTTGGGGTATGAATGCGCTTTTAGGGAATCCATTTTCCGAGTTCGAATTGGTTCAGTTTGCTATGAAAGGTGAGCAGTTGGCAAGTGGCGTTGCCCATGCAGATAATGTGGCCCCTGCCATTTACGGAGGCTTTACCCTGGTTCGAAGTTACGATCCGCTGGATATAGTAAAGATCAATACCCCGAAGGAATTATATGCCTCCGTGATACATCCCCAAATTGAAGTAAAAACCGCCGATTCGAGGAAAATTCTAAAAACAAGCATTTCACTGGCCGACGGAATAAAGCAATGGGGGAATTTGGGTGGATTGGTGGCCGGTCTCTTTATGGAAGACTATGATCTTATTGGGAGATCATTGGTTGATCATATCGTGGAACCCATACGCTCTATATTGATACCAGGCTTCGACGAGGTTAAGAAAGAAGCATTGAAAACCGGGGCTCTGGGTTGTGGGATATCGGGATCCGGGCCTTCTATATTCGCTTTGAGCAAAGGCAGAGTTGTAGCCCAGAATGTTACAGATGCCATGAGCAAGTTGTATGAAAATATAGACCTGGAGAATGATGCCTATGTAACCGAGATCAATAAGGAAGCAATACGGAACAATGCGTAAATAACAATATTAAAGA
>CALZFZ010000202.1 GCA_945786965.1 uncultured Muriicola sp.
AGGCAGTGGTATACGGAATCATGGAAGCTTAATATACGATAAAAACAGTATTTCGATGTTTATTGTGAGCAAGTACAAAACGGATACCGCATCCAAGTTCTTTTTTGGTAAAATAGATCTTGCGATGAATAGTATAGGCCTGTGTTTTGGCGTAATTAGCCATTACCTTCGCCGCCCTGCCCGTTGGAGCCATTAATACGGCCTTTAATGATGTATTCCACAGGTTTGTTACCAGATCCCCTATTATCGTAGTTTTACCCGTACCTGCAAACCCTTTTAGGAGAAAAATGATGTTGTTCTCTTTGGAAATTAAAAAATTGGCCAATAATTGAAGGGTCATGTCCTGTTTAGGCGTAGGTACATGGGGAAACTTTTCTTTGAGAAGGGTATAAAATGAGCTGGCAGTGGTCGTTGGCATAGGCCTTCAAAGATAAACAGGATTTTTGGGCCAAAACCTTTTACGATTAAAAAAAAATTGTAGTTTTGTGAGAACCGCTAAATTAAATTAATACCAGCAAATATGAAAACCATCTTTCAATTAGTTCTCTGGATAGTTTGTATTATTCTAGGTTATATGATATACAGATCAGTAACCGGACCTATAGAATTTAAAGAAGTAAAACAGGAACGTTTCTCCAAAGTGATTTCAGTATTGAAAGACATTAGAAATTCTCAGGAAGCCTACAAAACGGTTAACGGAAAGTTTGCCAATGATTTTAATAGCCTTATTGCATTTGTAGACACTGGTAATTACACCATTACCCAACGCAGAGATTCATCGTACATGGAATTCGACAAAACTTATGGAATCGATTTATTAAAAGAGATCACCATCATAGACACCTTAGGTACTATTGCGGTTAAAGATTCTATTTTTAAAGGGGATGACCGTTATAAGACCATGATGAATGTACCCTATGCTCAGGGCGGTGAAAAATTTGAAATGAAGGCCGATGTTATAGATAAAAGTGGCTATACAGCCCCTGTTTTTGAAGCCAAAGTGAAGAAAGATATCATTCTTTATGATCAGCCCAAAGATTTATTATCAAGAGAAAATGCGCATATAAGTGTAGAAGAGGTTAATGGAGCTGAAATAAAAGTAGGTTCCCTTACAGATGTAAGTACCAATGGTAACTGGCCCCCTATTTATGACAAAAGAGGAGACCAATAAGCAAAGCAATAACGACACAATTCTGGAAAATTACCATAAATTGTCCATTCAGGTTAGCTTGAATGGACTTTCTTTTTGCGTTCTTGATTCCATTGGACAAACTATTTCCCGTTCAGATCAACGCTCTTTTGAGAAAGAACTCACTCCCTTTGAGGTCCTGAAAGAACTCAAGTCCTTTTTGAAGAAACACACGGTGCAGGATTTTTCCTTTTCGGATGTAGTGGTGGTACACCGAAATACTATTTTTAGTTTGGTACCACAATCCCTATTCGACGAAAAGGAACTGGCTAACTATTTAAAATTCAATGCAAAACTACTGGCCAATGACCTTATTGAATATGATGAGATCCCCGCTTTCGAATTGGTAAATGTGTATGTCCCCTTTGTGAATATCAACAATTACATTTACGATCTATTTGGAGAATTTGTATTTAAACATCATGCCACGGTATTGGTCGAGTCCTTAATGGGATCTCAAAACATTCATAAGGAACCTGTATGCTATATTTATTGCACCGAGAATGAAATGGATATAACTATTGTGGACCATAAAAAGCTGTTGTATTACAATCATTTTTATTATGGAACTAAGGAAGACTTTTTGTATTACCTGCTGTTTACATTAGAACAGTTAAAATTAGATCCTAATACTATAAAACTTCGTCTTTTTGGAAAAGTAGAAGAAGGAAATCCTATTTACGTTACGTGCCATGAATACATTCAGAATGTATCTATTTACATACCTGCTTTTCCGGAGTATATGACGGAAGATATCATGACAGATTCTACCAACTACATCGCAATAAATGCATTTTAATGCGGATCGTTTCGGGTACTCATAAGGGAAGACGCATTTTTGCCCCCAAAAAATTACCGGTAAGGCCAACGACCGATATGGCCAAAGAGGCTTTATTTAACATCCTGAACAATCAATACTTCTTTGAAGACGTCAAAGTGCTCGACCTCTTTGCCGGTACCGGAAATATAAGCTTTGAATTTGCGTCCAGGGGCAGCACAGAAATTTATAGCGTCGATAACCATGCGGGTTGTGTAAAATTTATTGAAGGCATAGCTGCCCAATTAGAATTTGGGATACGGGCAATTAAAATGGACGTTTTTAAATACCTGGAAGGAACCACTGATACCTTTGATATTATTTTTGCAGATCCTCCCTACAACCTTCCGCTGGAAAGTTTTCAGAAAGTACATGAGATAGTCTTCAACAAAAAAATGTTGAGGCCAAATGGTACCCTGGTAATTGAACATTCCAAACAAATGGATCTCTCCGAGCTCAGCCATTTTATTTCTAAGCGTAAATACGGAAGCAGCCTTTTTAGTTTTTTTAAAAATGAAGAAGGTTCTCAGTGAAAGAATAAAAAGCAGGTCATAAGCCGGATTCTGTTGCCTTATAAAGGCCCCTTATCATTTATCTGGATCTTTGGTTACCCAAAAATTCTATCCGCCTACCCTTCAGCTCGGGCGTGCAGCCCTCAAACACTGATTTACATGGCGTTGCACCGCATAGAGTTTACCTGATTTCACTACAGCATTACCTGTACATACTTTCTGTTGCACTTGTCCGCCCCGAAATTTCGGGGGACGGGTGTTACCCGCTATGCCGCACTATGGTGTCCGGACTTTCCTCCCTGACTAAAGCCAGAGCGATAAGGTGACCTGCATTTTGCAAAGATACTGCAATTGTTGATAAAAAAAGGTGATAAGAAAAGAAAAGGAAGTCCATAAACATTCGCTATTTTTATATTTGTAAAGAAGCATGAACATTGCCGTGCGTTAATTTATAATCCGTGGAACCCTTTATTGTATCGGCCCGTAAGTACAGACCTCAGACGTTCAAGGATGTTGTGGGCCAGGAAGCCATTACCAATACGCTGCTGAATGCCATTGAGAATAACCATTTGGCACAGGCACTCCTGTTTTGCGGCCCAAGGGGGGTTGGTAAGACCACCTGCGCCCGTATCCTTGCCAAACAGATCAATCGCGATGGCACTGAACAGGAGGACGAGGATTTTGCTTTTAATATTTTCGAACTGGATGCGGCTTCCAATAATTCTGTGGATGATATTCGAAATCTGATAGATCAGGTTCGCATACCACCTCAGGTAG
>CALZFZ010000203.1 GCA_945786965.1 uncultured Muriicola sp.
CCAAAGAAAGCAGTTCTTATTTGTATTTTTATTCACCAATTTCTAAGGTTAATACTAAAAATGGATGTTGCCATACACCAAAGCTGGAAACCCTATGTTTCGGAGGAATTTAACAAGCCTTATTTTGAGAGACTGGTTCAGTTTGTTAAAGGAGAATATTCCCGATTTACCTGCTACCCAAAAGGGACCGAAATTTTCGCGGCGTTTAACCATAGTACATTCCAAAGTACCAAAGTGGTCATCATTGGGCAAGATCCGTATCATGGTCCCAATCAGGCCAATGGGCTATGTTTTTCAGTACATGATGGATTAAAGCATCCCCCTTCATTGGTTAATATCTTTAAAGAAATAGAAATGGACCTGGGTATTGCCTACCCAAAGAGTGGAAATTTGGAACGATGGGCAGATCAGGGTATTTTACTTTTAAACGCAACCTTAACTGTAAGGGCCAACAATGCCGGGAGTCATCAAAATATAGGTTGGGAAACATTCACAGATGCTATTATTCATAAGCTTTCGGAAGAAAAAGAAGGTCTTATATTTTTACTTTGGGGTGGATATGCCAAGAAAAAAATAAGTTTGATCAATGAGCGTAAACACCACATACTAACTTCTGGGCATCCTTCTCCCTTAAGTGCCAACCGCGGCTTATGGTTTGGCAATAAACATTTTAGTAAAACCAATGATATACTACGGCAAAGAAATGAGAAGCCTATAGATTGGTGAGGAGACTTGTGGACTCTACTCTATTTGAAATTAACTTTAAATGAAGTAATTTATCTTGCACAATATCAATGGTTTGTGATTTTATTTGATCTTGCTTCCATCGTGTTACGCCCAACCATGATCGCACATCCTCGAGTTGTTGTCCATAGCGATTGCTCAAGGTCCTGTCAATGCTGGGTATGCTTTTAAATTCATGGCTATATAAATTGATAACTTCCAAAACATGGCGTAAAACTGCCGGTTGTTCCAGTATGCAATCCTGGGTTGCGGCGATTACAAAACATGGCCATGGAGTAGGGCAGTCTGCTAATCTTCTGAACGTGCCATTATCTACCAGGGGTTTTGTGGTAAAATGCTCCCACATAAAATAATCAGCCGCTCCACTTGTGAGCGCCTCAATCGCCCCGTGGAGGTTGTGAATGATTTCAAATTGAAGTGTATTGGTATTCCAACCTTGCTGTTCGGCATGGACATAGGACATCAAGTGACTACCGCTGCCCAACCGACTAATAGCAGCTTTGGTGCCTTTCAGATCGGCAATATTGTGATAATTACTAGCTGCAGACACATGGATACCCCAAAGCAGGGGGGTAGCAATATATCCTTGAATAATACGAGTAGGATTTCCTTCTATTATACTTTTTAGTATGCCTTCGGTAAGGATAATGGCAATGTCTGCTTGATTGTCTTTCAGAAGCTGGCACATTTTGCCAGTCCCTTCTGGTATGTCTGTCCATTGCACGTTGATACCCCGTTCTGCAAAGGCGCCTTCTTCGATTGCCATATGCCAGGGCAAGTTAAAATGCTCAGGGACTCCAATGACTCGTATCGTTTTCAATAGGCTAAGATTTTATCCAGGGTCCACTGTATGAGCCGGTCTACAGTATTTGCCGGGTTCTTTGTAAATTCCAAAGTGCTCCTGTTGGCAATAATGGCGTTCATTGAAACAGCCCGATGCCCCATGAGTTTCGACAAGCCATAGATGGCAGATGTTTCCATTTCCAAATTGGTAATTTTTCTTCCTTTATATTCAAATGAAGCTATTATTTGATTTATGTTATTGTTCGCTAGAGGCAACCGCAAACTTCTTCCCTGAGGCCCATAGAAGCCGATATTGCTACCTGTAAATCCGGGCAGGGAACCATCTTTAGAGAAATGTTGGGTAAAATCTTTGATTCCGCTTACAACATAGGGAACGGATTTGTTGGCCGCCCATTTAGCGTGTGCTACGAAAGCTTTTTCGGCATCTAAATGCCGAACGGATTCACTGTCGTAGTAGTGCAAGACAGCGTCGAAACCTATGGCATATTCGCTACATATGAACGAATCTACCGGAATACTAGGTTGAATGGCCCCCGAAGTGCCAATGCGTATAAGATCTAGGCTTTTTTTTTCCTTTTTTACTTTCCTGCTACCAAAATCAATATTCGCTAAAGCATCAATTTCATTGAGTACGATATCTATATTATCTGTACCAATCCCTGTTGAAATAACACTGATCCGTTTGGTTTGCAACCAACCCGTATGGGTAATAAACTCCCTTTTGTTCTTCTTGATTTCAATGGTGTCGAAATGTTTTGACACCCTGGGAACCCTGTTTTGGTCGCCCACCAGGATAACAATATCCCCAAGATCTTCTGGCAATAAATTTAAATGATAGATGCTATTATCCGCATTGAGGATTAATTCCGATGCCCCTATTTGCATACTACAATTTTAGTATTCGGCCCGATTCGTCATTGAATAAAAAATTGTATTTAAGGGCACCTCCGAGATAGGACTCATTGTCGCGGATCTGAGAATAGTAACTGGTTTTTCCCTCAAGGATAGCCTTTCCTTTTCTTGACAAACGCACAGGGTTAAAGGAAGTGAAAAGAGGTTTCATACTTGTAATGATGCGCTCGAACTGGCTATCGCCATACCCATAGTAGCCCTGATTGCTCAAAATTGTTTGTACGAGCTGTTTTTTATTTTTTGGTTTTTGCTCTACGGACAGCGCTAAGATTTTGTTTTCAATTTCATTTAAGCCATTTTTTATGGTCGGAAACCTTTTTAAATGAACTTTTATGGCCTCAGAGAGGTAATCAAAATGATAATGCTCAAAATCGGACATATTTTCTAGGCGAATAGGATTGTCGCTACAATAAAGCTGCCACACATAATCCGCAAATTCTATATCGTCTTGTGAAAGATGTTTTCTTTTTTTGTAAAGAGTTTGTATCCTGTTATCTTCCAGGTCGCAAAGGCCATACATTTTATCTGTACCATCCTCATTTCCGCTGCAAACGAGCGAGATCTGGGAATCTCGCCTGTGTGTTTTGAGCCAACTGAGAACCGCGATCATATTAATCTGGCAGAATAGATCAAATTCGAACCACAGGATTATTTCATCTTGCTGTTTGTGGTTACAAAGCGATCGGTATTCTTTTAACGTCTTTTCTACAAACCAGGATTTGCTAACGTTGTAGTTCTTGTGAAGGTATTCAAAACGGGTCTTCCAAAAAGATTCGCTCCCGACATTCGTTTCGGTTTTGCCTTCACAAAGCATTTCCCTCCAGGTAATGATGTCTCCCTTAAATTGCAATAACTTTAACCTTTCTGTAAAGCTATCTCCGTTCGTTATGTGCAGTTGCGAACTCATTTTCAGGAAGTGTTGTTTAGGTTTCGACTTTTAAAAGTAACATTTAATCGATAAAGTTTAAAAAAATTAACATAATTGTTAATAAATCATCAATGAGAAGACCAAAATCAATGGCACTTTTCAATCGAGTTACTATTAGTTAGCCTCCAACGCGTTTCGTGGTAAACCCTTTCTCCTGGAGAAATTGCATGATCTTATCTCTATAATCGCCCTGTATTATGATCTGTTCATTCTTGTATGTACCACCCACGCTGAATCGTGTTTTTAATTCTTTGGTTAATTTCTTGAAATCTGAATCCGCACCTGTATATCCTTCCAAAATGGTTATCGGTTTCCCTTTGCGCTTTTCATATTTACATAAAATAGGATCATCCTGCAACCAAATATCCGATTCGTCCTCCTTGGGAGCAGCATCGTTGGCAGGAACATGTTCTGGAAACAAGTTTTTTAATTGGTCTTCAAGATCCATTGCAGTGAAGGTTTTTATGGAAGTTTAAAATGAGCTAAGCTTCTTTTTTAATAAGGCCCAATTCTATTAGACGCTCGTTTAAAAATTCTCCGGCGGTAATATCGCTAAACAACTTAGGGTGCTCTTGATCAATACAGTTTTCCAAACAATTAAGTGGCATTTCACTGATAGGATGCATAAAAAACGGAATGGAATAGCGAGAGCTGCCCCACATCTCCTTTGGCGGATTTACAACCTGGTGAATCGTAGATTTCAGTTTATTATTGGATAGGCGGGAGAGCATATCACCCACATTGATCATTAATTGGTCTGGCCTGGCAATGGCATCTACCCAATCTCCCCTATGATTCATAACCTGTAATCCGCGTCCATGAGCACCCATCAATAGGGTTATGAGGTTGATATCTCCATGAGCTGCCGCCCGTATCGCATTTTTAGGTTCTTCCGTGATAGGAGGGTAATGTATTGGACGCAGTATGGAGTTGCCATTTTTAATATAGGCATCAAAATAGGTTTCTTGAAGATTCAAATGTGTTGCCAGTGCCCTAAGTACAAATTTCGCCGTCTTCTCGAGCATTTTGTATGTTTCTTTCCCAACTTTATTGAAATTGGGAAGTTCCTTTACTTCTATATTTGCCGGGTAGGATACTTTCAATGCCGGATCGTCTTCCACATATTGTCCAAAATGCCAAAACTCTTTCAGGTCTCCTACTTTTCTCCCTTTTGCGTGTTCTTTCCCAAAAGAGGTATAACCCCGTTGACCTCCAATTCCTTCAATTTCGTACTGTTTTTTTATTTCCTGAGGCAGATTAAAGAATTTCTTAATCTCCGAGTATAGGTCTTCAATGAGATCCTCGGACAAAAAATGACCACTCAATGCCACAAAACCTATATTTTCGAAAGCACTTCCTATTTCATCGACAAATTTTTCTTTTTTCCCGGGATCTCTGGAAATATAATCGCGCAGGTCTACACTAGGAATAGCATTCATAATGAAATGTTTAATAATTGGACTCAAAGTTACTAAATAATAACAGGAAAAAAGGTCAGTAAATACCCCGAATTCTTAAGATCAATTTTGCTACATTTACCGAAGTTTTACCTAATAACACTATCCTGATAATGATGCAGTATCAACATCATGGTCTTACCGATGACATTTTAATCAATCTTTACAAGGCAATGCTAAAGCCTCGAATGATAGAGGAGAAGATGTTGATCCTGCTGCGGCAGGGCAAGATCTCCAAATGGTTCAGTGGTATAGGGCAGGAAGCCATATCAGTTGGGGTCACCATGGCATTGGACGATGAGGAATATATATTACCAATGCATCGAAACCTTGGCGTATTTACAACACGTTCCGTTCCTTTACACAGGCTTTTTGCGCAGTGGCAGGGAAAGGCGTCGGGTTTCACTAAAGGGCGTGACCGAAGTTTTCATTTTGGCACTCAGGAATATAAAATTATTGGGATGATTTCCCATCTTGGGCCTCAATTAGGAGTCGCCGATGGGATAGCCCTGGCCGATGTTCTCCAAAAAAACAAACGGGTTACAGCGGTCTTTACAGGAGAAGGAGCAACCAGCGAAGGCGATTTTCATGAAGCATTGAATGTGGCGGCTGTTTGGGATCTGCCCGTGCTCTTTTGTGTAGAGAACAATGGGTATGGCTTATCTACTCCAATAAATGAACAATTTCGTTGTAAACACATAGCCGATAAGGGAAAGGGCTACGGTATGGAATCCTATATTATTGACGGTAATAATATTTTGGATGTGTACACTAAAGTAAATGCCCTATGTAAAAGCATGCGACAACGTCCAAGGCCAATTTTATTGGAGTTTAAGACCTTTCGTATGCGTGGGCATGAAGAGGCCAGTGGCACAAAATATGTACCGCACGGACTGCTGGAGGACTGGGCCGCGAGAGATCCTCTTGAAAATTATTTGGAATACCTCCATTCCCTAAAAATACTATCCGAAGAGGCCCAAGTTGAGATCAAAAAAGAATTTATACATGAAATTGACGATAATTTAAAACAGGCATTTGCAGAAGAACCCATTGAAAGTACCTTAAGTAATGAAATAGATGATGTTTATAAAAAATCTGTATATCAAGAGTTTAAGTATGACAATAAAGTAAACAACATTCGTTTGGTGGATGCTATTTCCCAGGGGTTGAAACAATCCATGGAGAAACATGACAACCTGGTGATACTAGGGCAGGATATTGCGGATTATGGAGGTGTTTTTAAAATAACCGAAGGGTTTATCGATGCTTTTGGAAAAGAACGGGTACGCAATACCCCAATTTGTGAATCTGCTATTGTTTCAGCTGCGATGGGCTTGTCTATAAATAAGATGAAAACGGTGATGGAGATGCAATTTGCCGATTTTGTTAGTACTGGCTTTAATCCCATAGTCAATTACCTCGCCAAAGTACACTACCGATGGAACGAGAATGCGGATGTGGTCATACGAATGCCTTGTGGAGGAGGAGTAGGGGCAGGACCTTTCCATTCCCAGACCAACGAAGCCTGGTTCACTAAAACGCCAGGCCTTAAAGTAGTGTATCCGGCCTTTCCTTTTGATGCCAAAGGCTTGCTGGCCACTTCAATTAACGACCCAAACCCGGTAATGTTTTTTGAACATAAGGGATTGTACCGAAGCATATACCAGGATGTACCTGAAGCATATTACACCCTGCCACTGGGTAAAGCACAATTGCTGGAGGAAGGAACAGACATTACCATTGTATCCTATGGTGCCGGAGTGCATTGGGCCTTGGAAGCCCTCAGCGAGAACAGTCAAATACAAGCAGATCTTATAGATCTTCAAACCTTACAGCCG
>CALZFZ010000204.1 GCA_945786965.1 uncultured Muriicola sp.
CATTGTATTCGTAATGATAATTAAAAAGAGCGCCCTCTTCTTTTTCAAGATCACCTCTTAAATCATTTCGGGTATTGGAAAACGGATCCTTATCAGAAAGATACTCTGATCCAAAAAGATCATTTATTCTAGCAAAATTTTCTCTGTGTATATCTCTGTAGGTTAGGCCGGTGTCTACTTTTAAGTACTCCGCTATATCAGCATTTAATATCATGTTCCAAAAAAATGTCTTCTCATCGGTCACATCATCATACAACGCATAGGCCGCATTGTTAGGTCTGCTCTCATTGGTATTTGCCGCGTAAAGCTGTTCCCAAGGCCATTGCGGATTTTGAATAAATGCATTTTTAGCCGTGGAAGCGCCGATAAAATTTACGCCGATTGGGCTATTGATATAATAGCTCGGTAAATAGCGATAGTAGGTTGGGTCAGGATTTGGGGCATCGTAATATCCTATTCGACTATAGGTTTGCAGACCCCACTGATACGCCACTCCCATTCGAAAGCGAATATTTTCAGTAATGTGTGCGTAATTTAGCATGGCTATTGGTTCTTTAATGGTACGTTCCCTGGAAGTGCGCAGGGCTCCGTCTTGCCAACCCCAATAAGGATTATATCTGGGTCCCATTAATTCGAAAACCTCATCGGTTAATGCAGAAGATCTGCCCCTCCGGTTTGAAGCACTCAGGGCGGTGAGTCCTATACTGTGTTTTTGGTTCCAGGCATATTCCACGGAAGAGAAAAGTGAATAGGCGTCATATAAAGTGCCTTCAATATATCCTTCTTGCGCCCATCTCCTTGAGGCGGACAGGTTATAAGCCCAGCCTTTCTCATTGCTGCCAGAATTATAGGTGGCCATAACCCGACCCACATAGGTTCTGTTAGACATGGAACTGGAAAGTCGAATTCCCGGTCTGCCATTGGAAGGACTTGTATTTATGTTAGTGCTACCCAGGTAACTTCCGAACGTATCTTCCGAAGCTTCCAGGCCAAATACAAATTCCTGGTTACGAGTTATATCGTTAAGCCCTCCCCAGTTATTCCACTGTGGCCTTTCATCCCATATTCTGTTCATAGGAATACCATTGAGTAATACCAACCCGTTACGGGAATCGTATCCGCGAACTTTAAAGAAGGCTTGTCCAAAATCGAATGCTGCGCGCGACAAAAACACATCTCTGGTAGCCTGCAATAGACCTGAACCTGAAGAGACACTGTTATCATCCGCAAGATCATTTTCTGTTAGGGCAATAAGTTCATCCTTCTTTTCTACGGTTAGATCCCGTTCCAAATATATAATACCAAGATCTACGATTCCGGGTTCAAGGAAGACTGGATACTGTTTGGTACTAAAGTCGGTTTTCTCAAACGTAACAATCTGCTCTACGGTTGCTGAAGTACTAATCTCAAATACCCCAGAACTATTGTTTTTGGTTTTATGATTATCCTCATTTACAGCTATCAGCACATCGGCAAGTGCGCTTTTGGTTTTGTATTCCAGCACAATTCCTTTCAATGAACATTCCTGCGCTGCTAATTCTTTCCAGGGCAACAGAAAAAAACATATGCTTAAGCAAAATCGGATTGAAAGGCTACCTAATATATATTTCATTAAAGCGATTATTTTCGGCTGTCATTAAAACTTCAGAAGTTGGTATTAAACCTGATTCGAAAATAGCGCCCCATGCTGCAAGAACCTTGCAGGACAGAAATTTATCTTGTCTTTCATTAAAACAGAAAATTCAATCCCAATTATGGCAAAATCAAGACTTCTACTGTTGCATCTGCTTTTTGCAACAATGCACGGAATGGCACAAGGGGGAGGGAAATTTCAAATTAGAACTATTGCTTTTTACAATGTGGAAAACTTGTTCGATACAGTTAATGATTCCCTGGTGTATGATGATGACCGAACTCCTGCGGGGATTTTTCAATGGACCAAAAAACGCTATCAAAAAAAAATTGAAAATCTGGCCAAAGTACTTTCACAAATAGGATTGGAAAAAAGACATGCCCCGCCCGATATTATTGGCCTTTGTGAAGTTGAGAACGCTCAGGTATTGCAGGATTTGACAGATCATACTTTTCTCCGAGGCACAACGTATGGCATTATCCATTACGACGGCCCGGATGAGCGGGGAATAGATGTTGCCCTCTTGTATAATACAAATACGTTTACTCCCATTTCAATTAAAAGACATGGCTTGATTCTTTTGAATTACGAAAGAGAAAGAGACCGAACCCGGGATCAACTTGTAGTTCATGGGATCCTCGATTCTGAATCGATTTACATTATCGTTAATCATTGGCCATCACGCAGTGGTGGAGAAGGCAGGAGCAGGCCTTACCGCATTGCTGCGGCAGAATTGAACAGGCATATCATAGATTCTATTTCCAAAACAGACAGTTCGCCCAGGATACTTAGTATCGGAGATTTTAATGACAATCCCGGAGATTATAGCTTGAAAAAAGTTTTACAATTAAAAAAGGAGAAGGCGTTATTGAAAGATGATGAATTATTCAATCCAATGGAAAAGATCTTCAGAAATGGGGAGGGTACCATGGCCTATAGGGATAGGTGGGGCCTGTTTGATCAACTATATGTTACCGGTAATTTGGTAAATGGTTCTTCACAAATGCAACTATGGAAAGTCGGAATTTTTAGACCCCCTTATTTGGTAACTAAGTACGGGTCTTTTGCCGGTTATCCCTTGCGAACCTATTCCGGTGGAAGATATACTGGAGGATACAGCGACCATTTCCCTATTTATGGGTATTTGATACGCAAAGTAGATCTTCTACTCGGGCAGAATTAATTTGATATTCCGCCACTTTACCTTAATACCTCCCCCATCATGGATCTGCAGGGCTATGGAGCCTTCCCCGGCACCAATGGCAGCATCATTAATACTGACCATCTGTACTCCATTGAGCCATGAGGTAAGCTGATCACCCATTACCCGGATCTTCATGGTATTCCACTGTCCTTCTCTTAAGACCAGCTCCTTTTCCACCTCTGGCTTAATGAGCCAGCCACGGCCATAGGATTCATAGACCCCACCGGTATGCTTGCCTTTGGGGGCTACCTCTACCTGCCAGCCGCTTACCTTGGTCCCTTCTATGGTGGAGCGAACAAATACGCCGCTGTTCCCATCTGCTTCCTGGAAGAATTCCAGGCTTAATTCAAAGTCTTTATAGGCAGCATCCGTAGCCAAATAGCCATACTGGGCATCGGGCCCACTTTCCGAGACCAAAAGGCCATCTTCCACATACCATTTTTCGGTGCCGTACTTCGTCCACCCGGAGAGATCCTCCCCATTAAACAACGATATTTCCTGGGCCAATAAGATGACCGAAAACAGGCATGTACCTAGTGTAACTATATTTTTCATATAAAGTTGATTTTTAATTGAACCACTGATCCCATGGAATTCTGCTGAGGATAAGGATAAGTCCCAGCCCATAGAAAATGGTAATGCTCTTGAATTTCTTTTTTCCTTCCATAAACTTCTTATGCCGGGACCAGCCAATGGTGATCAGCACAACAGCCAGAATATTTACAAAAGGATGTTCTACGGCCAATAAGCGGGCAGCCGAATTTAAGCCTCCCATCCCCAGCGTTTTTATGGCATTGAAGCCACTTGCCGAGATAAAATAAAGGAGTAGCCCTACCAATAATTGCAAATGGCTAAGAATCAATGTAAAAAGGCTTAACCGATAATCCTTTTCAAGGTTAAATATCCTGTTTTTTAGTAAGCCTGTAAGGGCATTGGCCACTGCCAGAAACAAGAGGGCCAATACTATATAGGCTAAATACGAATGTAACACTGAGATCCAATCGGTCATAAGACTGTTTTCCATGTTGATTTGTTTAGGTTTTAAATGTACTAATTTTTAGGCATTAAAAAACCCCGCTTTTGGCGGGGTTTCATAAAGTTATATGTTGAATTCTTTAGTTAAAGATATAACGCAGCCCAACTTGTGCCTGCCATCTTGAACTCTGGATTCCTGCATCATCTAACTGAACCAACCTACCGGGTAATTCAGGATCAAATGAAAATTCAGGATCCGGACCCGCTGTCTCAGTTCTTAGTAACCCTACTTCTCCAAAACCTCCAATGAACTTCTTCTTACCCCATTCTTCATTCAGGAAGTTGGTAAAGTTGAAGATATCTATGGAGAACTGGAAGGTGTGTCTTTTAGTTCCGCCAAAATCCAAAGAGAAATCCTGTAAGAACTTCAGGTCTATAATGTTACTCCAGGCACCATCATCGCCGTTGCGCTCAACATAGTCTCCTCTACGGCTATTCAAATACTCATTGCCGTTGATAAAGGCATCTAAAGCTGCCCATTGTGCGTCCGGAGTTACCCCATTGTCTACCAGCGTAATTTCACTTTGGTTCCTTGGGATATAGATCAAGGCATTGTCCCGGGAGTCATCGTTTAAAAGATCCCTTCCTTCAGTATAAACGTAAGTTACCGGTTGAGATCTTGAACCTTCATAGAACAATCCAATGGTTGATTTTATATGATCGTTCCATTTGTGTTCGTAAGAAACATTTGCCAGGAAGCGGTGATCTTGTGCAAAGTCAGATCTGGTAATAGGCAATGCTGAGTTTTTTCCGTTTACGGTCTGGATGTTTCTCCACTGAGAACTGTTCTGGGAAGAGGTACCATCAAAAATGGAATTTGCATCTCCGTAGGCCCAGGTAACGCTTCCTGAGAAACCACCGTAAAATGGTTTGGTTATTGTTACTGAAGAGTTCCAGGAATCTCCTGCACCTGTATTAGACAATAAGTAGATACCACCATATGCACCGTCTATTCTATCGCCTCTATCGTAGTATGGCCGATTGTCTGCTCCATTCAAGGTCCCTACAGGTGCACCAATGTTAAGGTTCTCGTAGTAGACTGCCTGAACGTTCTCATTAAAAATTACTTCTGCAGACATTACAAGGTTCCAGAATGGTAATTTTTGATCTATCCCCAGACTGTATTTAAATACTTGTGGCAATTCGAAATCTTTAGCGATCAAATCTACGTTCCCACCAGTTCCTCCTGATCCTGGTGCTACATTCACAGGCTGGCTGTTAACATCCGGATTAAAGCCCGGAACCGTGGTATTAAAGCTTGCTGCAAAACCACCGGTTACCCCATTGTTGTTATAGGTGCCTCCCGGCCAAACCAATGGAAGTCTTGAGGTAAAGATCCCAAGTCCACCGCGAATCTGAGTAGAGCGATCTCCAGTTACATCCCAGTTAAAGCCGACACGAGGTGAGAAATGAGCAGTTGTTTCAGGCCCTTGTCCTACGCGAGCCCCTTGAAGGTCTTTCCCGGCTGCTTCAAGAATTCCAACGGTTCTGTTATTGAAGTCTTCATTCACAGGACCATCGGACCAGATAGGGAAATCGAATCGGATACCTGCAGTAAACTTAAAGTTGTCAGAGACCTGTACTTCATCCTGTGCATAAAAACCTAATTGGAAGATATCAAAGGAAGAAGCTCCGTCAGATTCATCGCCAACAGTCCCGTCTCCTACCAAAGAGTATCCTTTCTGATAGAAATCCAGGTTTTGATTGAGTAAGAAATCGTTTACCGATAAATAGGTATAATCTCCATAGTTAAAGGCAAAGAACAGGTTCTTTACTTTGGAGTATTCATTGTGTGTACCTATCGTAATGTTGTGTCTCCCTGCAAAGATCTCGAAGTTATTAGTTAGGGTAAAAATATCCTGGTCCAATAAGTTAGCCGTTGAAAAAGGTTCGGATCCAAAAGAGATAAACCCGCTACCATCATTAATATCAACTGTTGGGAATGGATCACCACTTGGGTCCCTGTCATCCCTAACCGCAGTATATCCAAGGACGAAGTTATTCGAAAACTTGTTGCCATTATAATTCCATTCCAGGGCCGTTGAGTTCGTCGTTGTATTGAATAATTCTGAACCATTGATAAACCCAATGCTATTAAAATCTGAATTACGAGCCTCCAGGTTATCTGCCCCTACATAACTATGGCGTAAGGAAAGTTTGTTGTTATCGTTAATGTTCCAATCTAGTTTTGCAGTTATCTTATCACTTACCAGTGTTCTGGTGTTGCTTGTATATCCTCCCGGATCGTACCCATAAGAAGAGATCAGGAATTGGCGCAAGCTTTCCAAGCCAGCTGCATCGGTATCTCCTATATACTGTGAAGAATTGAACGGCTGTGGTGTTTCATCGTCCTGGCGCTCATAGTTAAGGAAAAGGAATAATTTATCCTTTACTAAAGGCCCTCCAAAACGTACCCCGTAGGTAGAAGCAGAAAAATCAGCAAGCTTTTCCCTGCTATCTCCATCACCTACGCGACTTGGTGGTGTTTTTCCTGCCAATGATTCATTTCGCATGAAATAATAAGCAGAACCTTCCCATTCGTTGTTACCAGATCTCGTAATGGCACTAATGGCACCCCCGGCAAAACCGGCGATACGTACATCATAAGGTGCCAGCTGTACCTGAAACGATTCAATGGCATCTACAGAGAAAGGATTCACCCCGGTTTGCCCACCATTGGTGCCGGAACCTGCCAATCCAAATACATCATTGTTTACTGCCCCATCTATATAGATAGCGTTGTAACGGTTGTTCTGTCCGGCAATAGAAATGGAGAAACCATCATTACCTTCAGTTAAGGTAGCCTGTGGTGTTATCCGGATAAAGTCGGCCAGGGAACGTGAAGCAGCAGGCAAGGTCTGGATCTGACGATTGCTGATCGTTGTAACCGCTCCAGTCTTATTGGAGTCAAAAATACCCCCTAGAGAGGCCGTTACGATGATCTCGTCCAAGGCCGTTGCGGCTTCTGATAATTTAGGACTGATCCTTGAAGATTCCCCCAGTTGCAGGAATATCCCTTGTTCCAAAAATTCTTCAAATCCGATATAGGAGATGGAAATAGTATATGGACCACCGGGTCGCATCCCGCCTATTCGGTAGAAACCATCAAAATCGGCAGCAGCTCCATACACCGTCCCAGAAGGAACGTGAATCGCTACCACATTGGCACCGGAGAGTGGTTCTCCAGCGGCATCGGTAACCCTACCCCCTATGGAAGCGGTTGTTACCCCTTGTGAAAATGCCATTGCTGTCATTAAAAAAGCAGCAAGCGCGAAGTAAATTTTTCTCATTGTTCTCGTTTTAATTAGTTATTATTCTGTCTGCAAAAGTGTAGCCTTTTGGTCACTCAAGCATTAAGACAGTGTTAAATTTAGGTCACCAAATTTAACATAATATTTGCAATTGAAAGGTCTTAGAAAGAGAAGATTTCTGAATATTTATTAACGATAAGAATCCTTAATTTTATTTCTTAAAATGTTGCAAAAGATGCATGGTTGAAGCATCATGTTTAGCGATTTCGGAACCCGTAATATCTGCAAGGGTTTTGGAAGCCAATTGTTTACCGAGTTCTACTCCCCATTGATCATAACTGTAGATATTCCAGATAATCCCCTGTACAAAGATCTTGTGCTCATACAGGGCAATTAATGCCCCCAAACTTGTAGGAGTAAGTTTGTTGATAAGCAAGGTGTTTGTAGGCTTATTTCCCTCAAAAAGTTTGAACGGGAGCAAGGTGTTAATTTCTTTTTCAGATACTGCTTTTGCCTGAAGCTCTTCTTTTACCTCTTTGGAGGTCTTCCCATTCATTAAAGCCTCGGTCTGGGCAAAGAAATTGGCCATTAATTTATTGTGATGATCTGTATTCCCATAAAGGGAATGGGTATACCCAATAAAGTCGGCCGGGATCATCTTGGTTCCCTGATGGATAAGCTGAAAGAAAGCGTGCTGGGCATTGGTCCCAGGTTCTCCCCAGATAATGGTTCCTGTTTCATAGGTTACACGGTTTCCATTGCGGTCCATGCTCTTCCCGTTGCTTTCCATGATCCCCTGCTGAAAGTAGGCCGAAAACCTGCCCAGGTATTGGGTATAGGGAATGATGGCCTCGGTCTCTGCTCCATAGAAATTATTATACCAAATACTCAAGAGTGCCAATAATACCGGTATATTATCTTTGAACTCCGTTTTTCTAAAGTGCTCGTCCATCTCATGGGCTCCCTTCAATAACGCGTCAAAATTGTTGTACCCTACCGCAAGTGCAATTGAGAGGCCAACGGCACTCCATAGCGAGAAACGCCCTCCTACCCAGTCCCACATGGGAAATACATTTTCATCGGAAATACCAAATTCTGCTATTTTCTCAGTATTGGTTGAGACAGCGGCGAAATGCTGAGCAATGTCTTTTTGGGTGGCATGCTTTAGGAACCAATCCTTGATGGTTAAGGCATTGGTAAGTGTTTCCTGGGTTGTAAAGGTCTTGGAAACAATTATAAAGAGGGTTGTTTCAGGATTTAGTTCCTTTAATATTTCCTGCACATGATCCCCGTCTATATTACTGACAAAATGGGTCTTTAGATGATTTTTGTAGTACTTAAGGGCTTCCGTTACCATAACAGGGCCGAGATCTGAGCCCCCGATCCCAATATTCACGATTTCCGTAAAGGCTTTGCCGGTATATCCTTTTTTTTCTCCAGTGATGACCGCATTGCAAAACGATTTGATCTGTTCTTTTACACGGAAAACTTCCGGGATCACATTCTCACCACCTACTAACACAACATCCGATTGCTTTGCCCTCAATGCGGTATGGAGAACAGCCCGGCCTTCAGTGGCATTTATAAGATCACCTGTGAAATATTTTTGTATCCCATCTTTCAGTTGTACTTCTTCTGCTAAATCTATCAAAAGGTTTAAGGTAGTTGAAGTAATCCTGTTTTTAGAGAAATCTACTAAAAAGTCTTGCCATTGCCTGGTAAACTTTTGCGCCCTTCCAGGATCTTCTTCAAATAATGTTTTGAGATGAAATTCCTTGGTGTTTTGATAATGTTCCGAAAGTTTTTTCCAGGCTTTTGTAGTGGTTGGGTTGGTATTCTCTAATGGCATTTTATTGGTTGAGAGTTAGTAATTCATCTGAAGGAGCCTCATTAATTTCTATACAATCTAACTGTACTTTAACAGGGTTGATGTACTCGTAGTAATCCGGTCTCAGAACCTCTGCCAAGGGGTCTGCAGCGGGTAATTTTTCGCGAAGCGGATCTACCTGCCTGCCATTTTTCCAAAATCGGTAGCATACATGGGGGCCTCCTGTATTTCCAGTCATCCCAATCCAGCCAATTACCTCACCCTGTTTTACAAATTGTCCCTGCTTAACATTCTGCTTTTTCATGTGCAGGTATTGTGTACTATAGGTGCCGTTATGACGTATTTTCACATACTTACCGTTTCCACCGCGCCTGGTAGATTCACTAACCATCCCGTCTGCAGTTGCTAAAATTGGGGTGCCTATAGGGGCGGCATAATCGGTCCCTTTATGAGGCCTCACCCTATACCCATAATAGCGTATTTTCCTTCTTAAATTATAGCGCGAAGACAAACGCCCGAATTTTAAGGGAGCCCTTAAAAAAGTGCGTCGCAGGTTGTTAGCCTCATCATCATAATACTCCCGAAGATCCAGGGAATCGTTATGGTAGGCAAAAGCATAAAAGGGAACCCCCTTATGCTCAAAATAGGCCGCTTTAATATGGGCAGCCCCGGCATAAATGCTATCATTTATATATTTCTCATCATAAATTATGCGAAATTTATCTCCGGCGTCTAACTTGAAAAAATCTATGGTCCACGCATAGATCCCAGATAGCTCGTTCACCATAAGATAATCTATATTTTCTTCTACAATTACGTTGGAAAGGGATCCACCCGGTGGAATTATTCCCGATGCTTCGCGTTCTACAAGTCTCACTTCTTTCCTTCCGCGGTAGGCCAGGACGGTATCCCGAAAATCTACCACTGTGAAGTTAATAGGATCATTCTCGTAAATAAACACCTGAGCTATTTCTGAAGTATCCCTTGATTTAAGTATGGTGTAAGGATTGCCAACCCTAATGCGGCGCACATCAAAAGTATCCTTGTATTCCTGTGTAAGTTGGTATATTTTGGGATAATCTACCTTGTTGCGGGTCATTAGTTCACCAAAAATATCCCCTTTTCGAATGGTGTCCTCAACAACAGCAAAGTCGTTTAGGTTAAATCCATATTTTTCAATATTCCTGGGAATGCTTTTTTCCTGAATGTCGGAAGTCTTTTCAGTATCGAGTGCGGTGGTCTTATTTTCTCCACATGCAGTCAAGAAAATAAATGCTAGTAAGATGCCCCAAACTTTTTGCATTGTTAGTCTTTTACTTTTTCCGGGTTAAAGATATGGTCTACCCATTGCTTTCCCCAATTATCTAAATCTTTTTGGTTGTGCAATTTCGGAAAAAACACCACCTTTTGAAAGCTTGGAGGGAGATATTCCTTCCAATTGGTACCTCCCGTTGCTTCAATGGTTGTATTTCCTTTGTTCAAATACCGATACGCCGATCCCATGTGTATTAGTGGCCAATTTATATTGGCATTGAGGTCCATTCTTTTTAACGTTTCTATCAATGTTTTATTATTGCGGCTCTTTTCTGGCAGTTTAAGGTATTTATGATAGATTGTACTTCCTTTAATTTCTTTGGCGATCCTTATAAAACGAGGCGTATACCTGTATTCAAATTGTTTAAGGGTCAGAGTTTTTTCACCTGTTTTAATATCGGTAGCACCTTTCTTCCAGTAAATGTGCTCATAGAGGTCCTCAATAGGACTTTTAGCGGTAAACTTTTCCCTATCCGGTTCAAATACCAGATTTTCCAAGGGGGTGGCATAGATCTCAATCATTCTATATTGGGCCGATTGAAATCCACTGGATGGCAATAGGGCCATTCTGTAACGTAGAAACTGTTCACGCTGCATCCCTTTGATCATAATGCTAAAAGAGGAGATCAGGGCCTTGTAATAATTGTTGATCCTGTTTGCCTTTTCTATGAATACCTCAACATTCTGAGACTGGTCGTCCACGATCTGCTTTTGCTCATGAAGAATGAGCTTAAAGTAGAGTTCCGTAATTTGATGGTACATGATGAAAATCTCCTCATCCGGAAAATAGGTCCTCGGTACCTGAAGACTTAAAAGGGTGTCAAGATGTATATAATCCCAATAGGTAAGATATCGTTGATAGAGCAACCCATCTAGATAAGAGCTAAGATCCTGACCAGAATCCTTATATTTTTCGGCTAATTTTAAGATTTGGGATTCTATCTGCTCTTTATTTTCCATAAGTGTCTTAGTCCATTATGATCTTGAACTGGTGCATTAATCCATTATATCCGTCCAGATCTGCTTTTAATGACCCAACTGTAAGATCGGCCTTTATTCTAATGGGGATCTTATTCATGTCATTAGAGACCCATAAAGATAGGCTTTCCTGTTCTTTAAAAACTCTTCCGGATTGTACATAAGGCCTAAATTTCAAACATTCTACCTTCCCAAATTTGGTTTTGAGGATTTCTTTACCCAAATATTTCAATTTGAATTTGAAAATACCGTCATCATCGTACAGCATGTTCAAAACAATTGATTCTCCAATGACCAGATCTTTGGCCTTATAATTATTTCTCAAATAATAAAATGCAGATATCAGGTCCTGAATACTATCCTTAATGGTAAAATTAAACTTTTTATTGTTTTTCTTATCGTTTAATATGGCCTCATCCTTGTTGTAATTAAAGTTGATCTCAATATCCTTGGTGTACCCTCCTTCATCTACTTTTCGGATAAACTTGTAGGGTTTTCCGTTTTCCTTGTCAAAATAACTCTCATAGGTATCATCCACCTTAAAAAAGATGCTTGCAAAACCGGTGGTCTTGCCGTTTCCCACTACATGGTATACCGGCACGTCCTGTACGGTATCGGTCTTTACGTGCAGGGTAGCATAGCTGGCATTCAAAAAACCATAGTGTATACGGAACTTTAACCACTCTCCTGGTTTATATGCCTCCGAGACTCCTTGCCCGTGCACTGCAAATTGAACGAATACAAAAAGAAACAACAGCCTTCTTTTCATGGATAATTTTTGAATAAAATTACTAAAACCACTTTCATCGCATGGCTTTTAAGTTAATTAAACAACTTTTATTCCAAACTATTGTATAAAAAAAGCCCCGACAGGTGTCGGAGCTTTTTCCTAAATAACCAACCAAACTTTAAATTATGAAAAACCAATACTTAAAGTTATAAGGGAACCACCCCTTATGGTTACAAATTTAATACAACTTTGGTAACACCAAAATCGTTTTAACTTTATTTAACTTCATTCTTAACAATACTTTATAAGTTTTAATGCTATAAAGCATATTTTACAAGAAGAATTAAAGTGTACCCCTGGATTCCTGTTCGCGTTCTATGGCTTCGAACAAGGCTTTAAAATTCCCTTTGCCAAAAGATTTAGCCCCTTTTCTTTGAATAATTTCTATGAACATGGTGGGCCTGTCTAATATGGGTTTTGTGAATATTTGAAGCAAATACCCTTCATCGTCCCGGTCTATCAGTATGCCCAGGTCTTTTAGAGGTTCCAGATCCTCATCGATCTCACCCACGCGGTCTAGAACGGTATCATAATAGATTGCGGGTACTGTTAAGAATTCTACTCCCCGGTCTCGGAGAAAAGATACCGTCTCAATTATATTATCTGTTGCCATCGCCATATGCTGCACCCCGGCCCCGTTATAAAACTCAATATATTCTTCAATTTGAGATTTCTTTCTGCCTTCGGCAGGCTCATTAATTGGAAATTTGATACGGCCATTCCCGTTACTCATTACCTTACTCATCAGAGCGGTATATTCAGTGGATATATCCTTGTCATCAAAGGAGACCAGTTGTGCAAAGCCCATTACATGGGCATAAAAATGGCACCATTTATTCATTTCATTCCATCCCACGTTCCCCACCATGTGATCAATGTACTTGAGCCCTACATCGGTAGGTTGATAATGAGGGTTCCATGCGCGGTATCCGGGCATAAAAATGCCTTTATACCTGCTCCTTTCAACAAATACATGTACTGTTTCTCCATAGGTATGTATTCCTGAAAGAACTACATCACCATGAGAATCTTTCAGGGTTTTTGGTTCAAAATAGGATTCAGCCCCCCTTTTTACAGTTTCCTGATAACTTTTAGCAGCGTCGTCTACCCAAAGTGCTATGGCCTTTACACCATCGCCATGCCGGTCTATATGTCTGTTGATTTCTCCCCCCGATTTTAGGGGAGATGTTAATACCAATCGTATCTTATCTTGCTGCACCACGTATGAAACCCTGTCCTTTAGCCCTGTTTCCAGTCCGGCATATGCCAAGGGTTGAAAGCCCCAAGCGGCCATATAATAGTAAGCAGCCTGTTTAGCATTCCCAACATAAAGTTCTACGTGATCTGTCCCCAGCAAAGGTAGAAAGTCCTCTGCCTCCGGATTCTCCTTTGGTAAGTGTAATGAAGTGTTATCTAATGTAGCCATGATATTTTTTTGAAATGATTATAAAGTTAATATGTGTGTAACCCTAAATATTCAATTTGAATAGGACTACCACATGGCCCTGAGGTGGGCGGTTATATCAATTCTTGTATGCAACATGCCGGTATATTTATTAAAGCAAAGATCGTAAAAAAAGGTGAATACCGGAAGACAATACCGGCCATCACATCGTCAAAAGTTTTAGTTATTCCCTAGAACCAGTAGCCTATACTAAATAATAAATTGCCATCGCTGTTCTGAGGAGACCAGGAATACAAAATTTGAACTGGCCCAAAGAACGACTCCCATCCGTAACCCACAGCATATCCCGAATAATCTGGCTCTGTAAACCATTCCCCGGTTCTAAATATATCGTCATCCACATTGGAGAAATTGGCCGCAAACAAAAGATGGTTTTTAATTGCAAATTCATAATCTAACCTGGCATATGCCTTTACATAGCTGTTTCCGGCGAGGCTCAAAAAGTCATAGCCCAGGAAGGATTCAAAATTGTTAAGCAGCTTATTTCCATACCCCCCCAAAACAAAATCTAAAGTAGAAACTCGGGAATTTCCCAATTTAAATCCACCTTCTGTTTCCAGGTTCAGAGACAGATTTTCGAACAATGGAAAAGCAACCCCCATACGCGCTTTTGAAATAGAAAACTCCTTGAAATTATCATTAAAGTCCGAAGACCATAAATAGAAATGGAAGTCACCATTAAAATAGAGGCCCCTGGATGGGAAATACGAATCATCATAGGTGTCGAAGATCAGTTTCCCATAGGTGCTCAGATAGTTGCTTTTTTCAAAAAATGTATTGGCATCTGTAGGGGTACTTGTTGGTGGGTCTCCGCTATTATTTACTTCATTTAGTGTGGTTGTACTATATTTTAATAATTTGTGTTCCAGACCCATTGTAAAAGCAAACTCTTCATTGATCACTGTTTGTAGATAGGCCTGGTTTGTAAAGTCCGAAACATCCAGATTTATTTTGCTAATATTTATATCGTCCGGTACATCAAAATTAGATTGTATTATACTGTAATCGATCTCCCGCTCAAATTCGTAAAACCTTGAATTGATCCCGAAACTCCAATAGAATCCTTTATCTACATAGTATTGAAAATTGTATCTGACATTATCTCCTAAGATGAAATCCAGGGAAGCAACATCGTCATTCATTAACACATTCTTTTTTGTGAGATTGATCAGGGCAGCGCTTTTATACAGGTTGTCATAATGGGCAGCGATCCGCAGAAATGATTTATTGGGGTTCTCCGTGAGGGTAATCACCAGATCCTGTTCCAAACCGTTAGAAGTTAAGGCATATCTGATAGACTTAAAATTCCCGGTTGCCGCGAGGTTACTAATGCCTTGCTGTAACTTAGAAAAACTTTCTTCTTCATTCAATTTTATTCGCAATTTGCCTTTCACATATGCTCTCGTATAACTGTTATTCCCTTTAAGAACAAGCCTGTTAATGACAATATTTTCCTGTTGAACTATTGGCACTTTAGGTCTTGGCACACTATTTTGCTCTACTGCAAGTGCCTTGAGGGCATCCATATGTTCCAAAGCCGCAATTTCGCCGTTTTCGATGATGCGACTTTTCAAATTAAAATCGATAACGGAAAAGTTATTCATATTTGGTTTTATATAAATATCGGTTAGCTGTGCTTTCTTTTGCATGTCCCGCACAGTCCTGAAATTATTGATCTGCAGTAATATTTCCGTGGCCGATAGTAGTGATTCCCTGTCTCGTAATCCATGCTGAACATCCACGCCTATAATGAAGTCGGGCCCCATGGCCCGAACCTCTGCAACAGGATAATTGTTTAAAACACCGCCGTCTATCAATATCTGACCATCTACCTCGGAAGGTTCGAACAGGGATGGAAAGGTACCACTTGCCAGTATTGCCTCGGGCAAATACCCTTTGTCTAAGATCACTTCTTTCCCCGTTTCTACATTTGTGGCAATACAGAAAAACGGAATGGGCAACTTGCTAAAGTCCCGTTCATCTTTTACATGATACAGAAGCCGTACCAACTCATTATAAATATTTTGCCCACCCGATAAGGCCTGGGGAAAAGTTAATTTAAAATCATTAAAGGGGAGGGTCAGTGCATACCGTTCCGAATTTTCTTTTTCATAAAATGTCTTAACGTTTCGCGGGAGGTTGTCCTGTATAAGGTTCGTAAATTCTGTACTTCTAAACAGGGAATCGAGTTCAGCAGCCGAATATCCCGAAGCATACAGGGCGCCTATAATGGCTCCCATACTGGTGCCGCCAATATAATCGATGGATACTCCCGCTTCTTCTATGACCTTTAAAGCCCCAATATGAGCCAATCCTTTAGCGCCACCACCACTAAGTACAAGACCCACTTTAATCGGTTTTGGTTCTTCGGTCGATTGAGCTTTGCCCAAAGTTAGCGTGAAAATAAAAGCAAGTAGTAACAGCTGCCTATGCATAGAGTGAATATAGGAGTTTAATGAAAACTTTCATAAATTTTCTTTGCTTTGGACCACCCAACTACCTCACTAAGGTCTTCCATGGTAGCCTCTTTGATGCGTTTTACTGACTTAAATTTTTTAAGTACTTCTTCGGCTGTTTTTTCTCCGATCCCCTCTATATCCTCAAGCACTGAATTAATTGCACTTTTACTCCTTTTGTTTCTGTGAAAAGTGATCCCAAATCGATGGGCCTCATTCCTAAGTTGTTGAATGATCTTGAGGGTTTCAGATTTCTTATCCAGATAAAGTGGGATAGGATCGTCCGGGAAATAGATCTCTTCGAGTCTCTTTGCAATACCAATGATCGCAATTTTACCTCTCAGACCCAGGGCTTCCAAACTTTTTAATGCCGATGATAACTGACCTTTCCCTCCGTCTATCACAACTAATTGTGGGAGCGACTCTTTTTCTTCCTGTAATCTTTTATATCGTCTATAAACCACTTCCTCCATGGAAGCAAAATCATCGGGGCCTTCCACCGACTTAATGTTAAAATGTCGATATTCTTTTTTGGAAGATTTCCCATTTTTAAAGACCACACATGCGGCCACCGGATTGCTTCCCTGGATATTTGAATTATCGAAACATTCAATATGCCTGGGCTCTTCCGAAAGCCTTAAATCTTTCTTCATCTGTGCCATGATCCTATTTACATGACGATCCGGATCTGTGATCCTGACCTGTTTAAAACGTTCTTGCCTGAAGAATCTCGCATTGCGTTCCGATAGTTCCACGATTTTCTTCTTATCCCCCAATTTTGGCACGGTCACCTTTAGTTCTGGTGGCAATGTTACGGCAAATGGCACATAGACCTCCATGGATTGTGAATTGAACCGCTGCCGTATTTCCACGATCGCCAATTGAAGCAGGTCTTTATTGGCCTCTTCTAGTTTTTTCTTGATCTCCATGGTATGGGAGCGAATTATGGAACCGTGAGAAAGTTGCAGGAAGTTTACATACGCATAGGCATCGTCGGATATGATACTGAATACATCCACATTATTGATCTTTGGGTTCACGATGGTCGATTTTACCTGATAGTTCTCCAGGACCTCGATTTTATTTTTTATCAATTGTGCTTCCTCAAAATGCATTTCGGCTGCCAGCGTATTCATTTGTTTTTTAAAATAGGACAAGGAAGTTTTAAAATTGCCCTTGACAATTTCCCGAATATCATCTACTTGCTGCTGGTATTCCTTTTCGCTTTGCAAATCTTCACAGGGGCCTTTACAGTTCCCTAAATGATATTCCAGGCACACTTTGTATTTGCCGGCTCTGATCTTCTCCTCAGACAGGTCATAATTGCATGTACGCAAAGGATAGACACTTTTAATAAGGTCTAAAAGCGTTTTAACCGTTTTCATACTGGTATAGGGGCCAAAGTATTCCGAGCCATCCCTGATAATCTTACGGGTCGGGAATATTCTTGGGAATCGTTCCTTTTTAATGCAAATCCAGGGATAGGATTTGTCGTCCTTAAGCAGCACATTATATCTGGGCTGGTACTTCTTTATTAAATTGTTTTCCAGCAATAGCGCATCGGATTCTGTGGGTACCACTATATGGCGAAGGGAGCTGATCTTTTTAACCATTACCCTGGTCTTGCCATTTTCATGGGTTTTTGTAAAATAGGAAGTAACCCGTTTTTTTAAATTTTTGGCCTTGCCCACATAGAGTATTTTGCCATCGTTGTCATAAAACTGATATACCCCTGGAGATTGGGGTAAGGTGTTTAATTGCAATTCTATGGACATTTCGGGCATGAAGGGGTTTTACTATAACTTCTTACAAAGATAATTTAGCAATTTCTATTAAATCATATTGGGAATGATAATTTAGATTATTTTCAAATAGTTACAATTCACTTTTTACCTAGACCTGCACGTAAATTGTGTTCTTTGTTAAAAATGTACTAAAAAGAGCATTTCATCGATTATTTTATGCACTTTATAGATGCTATGTTATTTTTTTTTATATTTTTAGCGCTTAATACCCAAAAAACACATGGATAACTATCTTATTACGCTTGGAATGTATCTCATTTTAATGTTGTTTTTCAAAGTTTACTTTGCAGTTGCTGTAAAGGATTAACTTGTAAAACAACCTCCCCGGATCACCTGTTTAATCGGCAAGAATGTTAAAAAAAGAACTTCGATTAAACTTCCAA
>CALZFZ010000205.1 GCA_945786965.1 uncultured Muriicola sp.
AAAATGGTTTGAGCCCGGTTATTAAAATCCTGAAACATAACCGCAGGCCTTATAAACAGCTATGTTGGGATAGGTTAAACAAAGTAAAAAAAACTTGAAATTTAATGGCCGCTATTTGGACCAAAAGGTACTTTTCCTGTCCGAAACTATTCTTTTATTTACCGAAGATCAATTCCCCTGAATAGCTCAGCACTTCTTAAAACTAAAAAGGCACCCAAATGGGTGCCTTTTTTTCTGTTAGCCAATGGGTCGTACTAATTTCCCATACTGCCGGCCAGTTTACCGGTAAACGGCCCGGGCCTCTTAAAAAATTTCAGGATGGGTCTGAAATAACTGGCAAAAGTATACGGTTCAAAATTGAAACGTAAAACCACCTGGCGATCTTCATCCCCTTTAATCCGGAGTCCGTCCTTTATTTCAAAATCCAGGTATTCTTTGTGTGCAATGTTCTCTCTGCTCCTATCACTGTAGACAAAAGTGTTGCCTGATTCTGCCAAATAAAAACGGAACATACTATAGGTACCATCTTCAAGGTTAAGCATGCTTTTAATTTTTATGAAAAATTCGGTATGCATTCCCTTTGGGTTCAATTCTGCCCTATTTGGAAAATCCTTCAGTAGATGTTCTTTGCCATTTTCATCGAAGGCCGAGAACTTCCTAATGTTGAGGATCATTTCTGAAACGCCCAATGCCGCTGCACGGTTGTTTGTCAGTACCAGGTCTTTTGCCTGGCTCCCATTCGTATCCCAAAACTCTGTCATATTCATTGAGAAGGGATTCGTATGCCACATTGTTGGATAATATATTGTTTTATTCATCTCGCAATTTATTTACAATTAACGGGGCAAAATTCCAACATATCAGGTGGTCAAAAAACAAGGATATTTTCCGATTTCTATGCTATTTTAACCTAGATCTCCATTTTATATGTTAAAATGAGTTAATACCCATTATATATATGGTAGATGATTGTTGACTATAGAACCAAACCGCTTGTCCATGAAAACTAATACTAACCTGGATGTTCCAAAGCAAACATCAAAAGTCCGATACATCCTATTCCGGGATTTTTATGCACTTTTGATACATCAGTTCGAAGCACGGTATGGATCAACAAGGTATTCGCAAGGTCAGGGATCATTTTCTGGAGCATTTCCAGACCTCCCCAATAGTGGTTTTCGCTCCGGGGCGTATTAATTTAATTGGGGAGCACACGGACTATAACTTAGGGTATGTACTCCCGGCTGCCATAGACAAGGGAATTGTTATGGCCCTTCAACAAAGCAAAAGACCCATTTCTATGGCAACAGCACTTGATATGGAAGAAACCCATAGCTTTCATCTCAATAGCCTAAAGCCCATTTCTAATGGCCGTTGGCAAAACTATATTATGGGCGTGGTAGATGAAATACAAAAAAAAGGAAAGAAGTTAGGCCCTTTTAATATGGTATTTACGGGCGATATTCCTCCGGGTGCAGGTCTTTCATCATCGGCCGCTCTAGAAAACGCCCTGGTTTTAGGGTTGAATGAGTTATTTCAACTGGGCTTAACCAAAAAGGAGATGGTCTATATATCGCTCGCTGCCGAGAATAATTTTGTGGGGGTACAATGTGGTATCATGGACCAATATGCCAGCATGTTTGGACAGAAAGACTGTGCCCTTTTTCTGGATTGCAAAACCCTGGAATCTGAGGCGATCCCCATTCTAAGCAATGCGTTTGATGTGCTCCTATTAGACACAAAAGTTACCCACAGCCTGGCTGATAGTGCCTATAACGACCGTCGTGAGGTCTGTTTTAAAGTGGCTCAGCAAATGGGAGTTCCCTCTCTGAGAGACCTTAACCTTCAAACCCTACTGGAAAATAAAACTCAATTTTCTAAAGACGTCTTTCAAAAAGCACTTTTTATCTTAGAAGAGAACAAGCGTGTGATTGACGCTGTCGCTGCTTTAAAAAATAATGATCTCAGGACATTTGGGAGTCTTTTATTTCAATCTCATGCCGGCCTTCAAAACCAATATAAGGTAAGTTGTGAGGAATTAGATTTTTTAGTGAGTCTGGCACATAAATATGAAGCGGTATTGGGGGCACGGATGATGGGAGGTGGCTTTGGTGGCTGTACCATTAACCTCGTAGCCAAGGGCCATTCGGCATCTTTTATCAAAAAAATATCACAGGCGTATTCCAAAGCATTTAATAGAAGCCTCACGCCTATAGTGGTCGCCATTGGTTCCGGGGCTACCATACAGTAGCAGGAATATTCAATTACACCCAATGTTTCACGGCATCCCTTCAGAATATGATTGTATACTATGATATTCAAAAAGATGTTTTTTTAATCCACTTGATGCCTCGTAGTTTTCGGTATAATAAAATTTATACTTACATTGAGGCGTCATAAAAACAAGCCTATAATTTATGGTAATAGGAATTCTGAAAGAACCCAACGATAAAAGGGTTTCCCTGGTCCCAAACACGCTTAAAAAAGTAAAATTTGATACTACAGAAATCTGGGTTGAGACGGGCGCCGGTGCGGCAGCAAGTTATCCAGATGAAAAATATGAGAAGTACGCTGCCGTGAAAGATCGTACTTCCATACTTAAAGAAGCAGATATACTCGTCACCATTAACCCGATTCCCAAGAAAGAATTATCCAAAATTAAAAAGAATGCCTTATTGGTAGCCATGTTTGCGCCATTCAGTAACCAGGATTATATTGAACAACTTAAAACAACGGGGCTCAGGGCCGTTAGCCTCGATCTAATTCCCCGGACTACCATAGCACAAACCATGGATATTTTGTCTTCCATGGCGGCCATCTCGGGATATAAAGCAGTATTGCTTGCCGCAAATGAAGCACCTCGTTTTTTTCCGATGATGATCACGGCCGCAGGAAGTATAAAACCTTGTAAGGTTCTGGTTTTGGGGGCTGGTGTTGCCGGGCTTCAGGCCATTGCTACCGCCAGGCGACTTGGGGCCATGGTAGAAGCTTTTGATGTTAGGGCTGCCGCAAAGGAAGAAGTGGAAAGCCTTGGGGCTAAATTCGTGGAGGTCAAGGGTGCCATAGATAAAAAGGATGCCGGGGGTTACGCCGTTGAACAAACCAAGGAATTTTTAGAAAAGCAGCAACTGGAAGTAAAGCATAGGGCTTCCAAATCTGATATCATTATTACCACCGCCCAAATTATGGGAAAAAAGGCCCCAATCTTGCTTACTAAAGAAACCGTGAGCAAAATGAAACCCGGTTCTATCGTGATAGATCTGGCTGCTTCTACCGGTGGTAACTGTGAATTAACTGAAGACAATAAAACCATTCTTTACAATGGAATAAAGATCATTGGGAATTCACATCTGGCAGCGGAAATGCCCAAAGATGCCAGTTTTTTTTACAGTAACAATGTGGCCAATTATTTGAAGCAGATCGTCAAAAATGGCGAAATTGAGTTGAATATGGAAAATGTAATCATTCATAAAACCCTAATAACCTAAAATAAAGCACGTTTAAATCCCTTATTTTATGGAACAACTTTTTCTTTTTATAGATGAAAACCTCATCCTGATCTATCTATTAATTTTCACCATTATTTTAGGTTTTGAGGTAATTTCAAAAGTGCCAACCGTACTTCATACACCACTAATGTCTGGAGCCAATGCCATTAGTGGCGTGGTCATCATTGGTGCCATACTACTGATCAGGAATGCCGCTGACACGGACTATTTCACCTTGAGTTTGGGAGCCCTTGGGGTGGTTTTGGGAATGATCAACGTTGTAGGTGGTTTTGCAGTAACAAACAGAATGCTAAAAATGTTCAAAAAAAAGAAAAAATAATATGCTTAC
>CALZFZ010000206.1 GCA_945786965.1 uncultured Muriicola sp.
CGGGTTTAGGGTATTGGCCACCGTAAATGTGTTCATCGCTTTAATGCCCGCTCTGTACTGGGTATGTTGAAATATATCATACGGAGCGGTGTACTCGGTATTATAGGTTCCATCCATGATCAAAAAAGCCACGTTGTACCTATCCGACTCCAAAATTTGATCAGGATGAATCTTATTAAGATTTGGCGGTATCTTATCCTTGGTGTCGGAACAACTGCCAGAGAGAATTCCAATCCATACCATAAGAAGTATTTTTTTCATAACGGTCATTTTATGTTTGTTTAGGTTGCATAAGATTCTTTAGTCCCAAAAGTAATACAATGCCTAATAGCCCAACAATTGCAGCGCCATACCAGGTTGCTTCAAAACCTAAATTTGCTATAGAAATCATTCCTGAATTATGGGCAAACACATGGGAAATGGAGAAGGCAATATTGTACAAAGCCATATATTCACCTTGTTTCCCCCGCCGTGATCTGTCCATGGCAAAGGCGCTGGAAAAGGGAAATGCGATCATTTCTCCTAGGGTCATTAGGATCATTCCGATAACCAAAGATCCGGCCCAGGAGCCTATGTTCAACATAAAAAAACTTAAAATAGTCAAAACAAGGCCTAATATCATGTTGGTGATCTTAGAAAAAACCCTGGATTCCATATACTTAATGAGCGGCATTTCAAAAGCGAAAATTAGAAATCCGTTCAAGGCCAGTAGCAGTCCTATCTGAAGTTCACTTAATGAACGCTCTCCACTGTAATACAATGGTACCGTTGAAAAATATTGAACAAATATGAAACCGAACAATATCATGGCACCAATAAAAAGTAAATAGGGGCCGTCCCGGTACGCCGACCTTGGATTTTCATTCTTCTGAACAACTATTTCCCGCGCTTTCTTAGGGTGTAGCACAAATATCAATAAAATTGCAGCGAGGATGCATGTAATACCGTCTATCCAAAAAAGGCCAAAATAACCTACAGAAGCGATAACGATTCCGCCCAGGGCAGGTCCTGCAGAAAACCCCAGATTGATGGCCAGCCGAATCAGGGTAACAGAGCGGGTGCTATTTTCCTGTTTACTATATGCAGTTAAAGCCACATAAGTAGCAGGGCGGAACGCATCCGCAATGACCATTAGTATAAAAATACCGCCACAAATAGCAACGAACGATTCAAGTACCTGTATCCAGATAAAGAGTATTCCTGTGAGGAGAAGACTAACGAACATAACTTTGTAATATCCATACAGATCGGTCAATTTGCCACCGAGCCACGATCCCGCAAGAGATCCCAGCCCAAAACAGGTCATGATTACCCCTACATTCTCTAAGGTAAATCCCAGGTCTTTGGTAAGATATAAGGACAAGAAAGGTATGACCATGGTACCCGCCCTGTTAATAAGGGTGATCAGTGCCAGCCACCATACTTCTTTTGAAAGTCCCCGGAAGGAATTTATATAGGAAGTGTAGATCATTTTCATACTTCAAAACGAATATTGGATGGTTTATGATCGATCATTGTCCGCTTATAACCATTAATAATAGGAGCTTTATCTTTAATAGTCAGGGCTAAAACTACCTAAAATAAAGCTATGTTGTATTTTTGATTTCAAATCGAAAACAGATGAGACAATTCATTGTGAGGCTCCTGGTTTGCATACTGATTATACCAATTTTAGGCTGTAAGGATGAAAAGAAATATCATGATACACAGAAAGAAGAAGTAGTGTTAACTGACTCTAATGCCCTTGCAGAGATCCTTGAATTTCAGGAGAACCTGAACAAGGAATTTAAAGACCCTGAAACCTCTCCACTGCCGGATCGGTATCGAAAGGATTTTGAAGGCTTAGATTTTTTTGATCCTGATACGCTTTACAGGGTCAAAGCCAAACTAGTGCGAACTCCGGAAGCAGAGCCTTTTTTTATGCCCACTAATACAGATAGAACCTCCCGGGAAGTAGTTTATGGGATTGTGTATTTTAATTTAAAAGGGAAGGCCTTTCAACTGGAAGTCTACCAAAATCAGGAATTAAAAGAAGAATCAGAGTATGAGGACTATCTGTTTCTTCCATTTACGGATAGAACCAACGGAAAGGAGACTTATGAAGGGGGTCGGTACATAGATCTGTCCATTCCCAATGAAGATATTCTGGTGATCGATTTTAACAAAGCCTATAATCCCTATTGTGTTTACAATAAAAAATATTCATGCCCTTTGGTTCCTGAGGCCAATTCCCTAGATGCGGAAGTTTATGCCGGTGTAAAGGCCTTTAAATAGACATAAAAGTAAACCCCGGCAAACACTGCCGGGGTTTAACAACGAACTAAACAAAACTAAAAATAAGACCTCTTTAGAAAGAGTAAATAGCCGCTATTAAGAAACTTGATAAACTCTTGGAAGGAGCCCCATCAGCATCAAAATACGGTTCTACATCACTGCCCCAAGAATCAAGTCTAATTTCAGGTTTTATTGTAAAATTCTCTACGGTGTAACTACCGGTTAGGGTTGCAGCAATCACACTTGGATCATCAGTAATTGCATCGGAACGTGTGGCAAAATATTCGCCTCTAAGTCCAATTGTGAAATCATCAGAAGTTGCCAATTGCGGATATAAAGCAACACCGGCAAAACCCTCTCCTTCATCATCGGCGTAGGCTGCATTTATTCCTAAAAAGAATTCATCGGTAAGATCGAAACCACCAGTATAGTCTATTTCAAACCCAAGTACTTCCCCGCCATCATAATAAAAATTCAAATACTGTCCGGAAAAGCCAAGTTGAGCTCCCAGAGAATAGACACCGGTAAGGTTATTGTTCGTATCCGTTACATTCATGATCGCAAGCATTAAGCTAACATCGTCTGACAAAGCAAAATCTGCTTTAGCACCAACATGAGAGAATGGACCACTGGAGAACAAATAGGATGTACTGTAGTTAAAGTTACCTACAGGAGAAATTACTTCATACCCTAAAAAGGTATTAAATCTACCTATCGTAAGCGTAGTTCCTTCAGACACATTCCAATAGGCATACAGCTGATTTAAATTGTATCCCCCTACTGCCGATTCGCCCCTTGGTCCAAAAGTAACATCGGCTACAGCACCTGTCTTTTCACCTTCGTAGCTTGCGATAATATTCGCCATACCTAAGGCAAAACCTAATTCGTCTGCAAATGAGGTCCCAAAGGATTGTGAAACATTATCTGAAGCACTTAAATTAGTCTGATAGTAAGCATCCACGGAACCGCTTATGCTAACCTTTTTAGGTTCTGTAGCTTCTTCTTCCTGTGCAAACGTTGCTGTTGCCATCAAAAGAAGGGCCAGAAGAAATAAATTTTTTACGTAATTTGTATTTAAAATCGTTTTCATAATTCAATGTTTTAGAACTCCTTTGATAAGGATGTTTTTAATGAGTTAAATTTGATGTTAATTGAAAGCGTTATTAAACGGAGCGTTCTGCAAAACGCTCCGTTTCTTTTTTATATTGATTAATGTTGATTCATTCTAAAATCGGCATACGAATCCATGCCGTGTTCGTGAAGATCCAGACCATCCAGCTCTTCTTCTTTTGATACACGTATACCAACTGTTTTCTTCAGCGTGTATATAATTATAAAGGCCGACAGCGAACAAAATGCTGCAGCTGCTCCTACACCGGCTAACTGGTATAAGAACTGGTCGCCACCTGCCATAGAGCCAAATATACCTACTGCCAGGGTTCCCCAGATACCACAGATCAAGTGAACGGTGACTGCACCTACAGGATCATCGAGCCTGATCCTGTCTATAAATGCGACACCCAATACAATGATGAAGCCGGCGATAAGCCCTATTAAAACTGCTTCGTTAGGCGACATTAGATCTGCACCGGCGGTAATCCCTACCAATCCACCTAAAATACCGTTCAGGAACATGGTAAGGTCCAGATTCTTATATAGGATGGTAGATAAGATCAGTGAACCAACACCTCCTGCGGCAGCGGCCAAACTAGTTGTAACAAGCACCAGGGAAGTAGTTTCAGGATCTCCGGATAAGACAGATCCCCCGTTAAATCCAAACCATCCTAACCAGAGTATAAGAACCCCTGCAGTGGCTAGTGGGATATTGTGACCGGGAATTGCATTGATCTTTCCATTGTCTCCGAATTTTCCAATACGAGCTCCTAGTAGGTAAATGGCAATTATAGCCCCCCAACCTCCTACGGAGTGTACCAGGGTAGAGCCGGCGAAATCATAGAAACCTCCATTTTCACCTCCAAGGGTAGACAAAAATCCACCTCCCCATTGCCATGATCCTACAATAGGATATACCAGACCTACATAGATGATCGTGAAGATCATAAAGGGCCCTATTTTAATTCGTTCTGCTACAGCACCGGAAACTATAGTTGCGGCCGTGGCAGCGAACATTCCCTGGAAAAGGAAATCTGTCCACCAGGTATAACCTCCATCGGCATACTCTGCTGTCATTCCATTTTCAGGGGCAGCAATACCAAATCCTGCAAAATCGAGAATACCTGCAGATCCGTCAGCGAATCCGGGGTACATTAAGTTAAATCCACCAATGTAGTACATCAAAAGCCCTACGGTGATAATAAAAATATTCTTAAAAAGAATGTTGATCGTATTTTTTTGCCTGGTTAGTCCAATTTCCAATAAGGAAAAGCCCATATGCATAAAGAATACCAGGGCGGTACAAACCATCATCCATATATTGTTAGCTGTAAATAATCCTGCGTCCATTTTTCAATAATTAGTAGTTAGTTATTTATTTAATTGATTCCGGCTTGGCCGTTCTCTTTGGTTCTTATTCGGTAGGCTTGTAACACATCCGAAACGAATATCTTACCATCTCCTACGTTGCCTGTGTAAGCCGCTTCGAGGACTGTGTTGACAGTTCTCTCCAGAAAATCATCGGATATGACTATCTCTAAATACCTCCGTTGAATATCGGTGGTGCTATAGGATATGCCGCGATAAACATGTCCTTGCTTTTCATTTCCAACTCCGGTTACATCCCAGTAACTAAAGAAGTTTACTTCAATTTGATGAAGCGCTTTTTTCACATCATCAAATTTTGACTTTCTAATAATTGCTTCTACTTTTTTCATTGTATTAGTTTATTGTTGATGCCGCAAAAGTAAAAGATTAATTATTAACCCCTAAAAAAATAGGGGTATTGATATCATTTTTATGATTATTATAAAATGCACCCTCAAAAAATGAGGGTATGATATTTAAAAATCTATAATTTATATATATGATGATTTTGTAGGGGCTTTTTAACAGGGTGTAAGAATTGTGTTCGGGGAAATCCAATATAAACCAGTTAATGGCCTAAATAAGGATTATAATTTAGGAGACAACGAAAGGTACCTAAGTGTAGAAAAAGTAATCTATAGTACTCTGGAAAGCCACAGGCCAAAAACTACTGCCAGTATACCAACCACAATACTGCTAATAGTATAGATGGCAAAAGACATCAGTTGTCCTTCACGCAGCATGCCATATTCTTCCAGGGCAAATGAAGAAAAAGTAGTGAAGCCACCACAAAACCCCACTGTAATGAACAGGAGTTGATTGTTAGTTAGGAAATCTTCTTTCGCGGAAATTCCTAGAACAATACCAATTAGAAGACATCCTAGAATATTGACACCAAAAGTGCCGATGAAAAAAGATGAGAGATAAGGGTTTAATGCTTTGCTAATTAAGTAACGAAGGCCGCTACCTATTCCTCCTCCCAGGAATACAAGCAAAAACTGTTTCATGCCCTAAAGATAGGAATCTAAATTGCTTTGCGGTAATCGGATGATGATAAATCCAACGGATAAATGTTGTCATTAGAAATCTCTGAAACATCTTTAGAAAAATCGGTTGATTTTCGTCCGCTGCTCGAAATACTAAATACCAACAAAGCTGCATTTAATAAAACAAGAATAAAGAAAATGGTAAAAAAGGTGGTCATTTATCGGATTTCTTTGAAAGTATAACGCAAAAGTACATCATTTCTTATAGTATACGAATGAAATCTAAAATATGTTGTGTGGAGGTGAATTTTTGTGGTGTAAGCAATAAAAATGTTAATTATTAAGTAATTGTTTAATGACGAATAGAATAATTATAAAAATGATAAATACGATCCCCACCCATTTAACACCTTTATAATTTTTAGCGTGTAATTTCTTGTCCTTTTTGTATGAAAAAATGATCACGGCAGCAAAAATGACCACAAAGAGTGCGGCAAAAATTAATTGTCCAGTGCTGAACATATTTTATATTTTAGCGCAAAGCTAAACTAAAAAGGTAAAACATGAAAAACAAGATCAACGCAGTGGAACAATTCCATAATTCCTTTGGATTGGGTGTTTCTCAAAAGCCCAAAGCCAATTTAGGTGAAGCAAAGAACAATCTTCGATTTAACCTGATGGACGAAGAGAATAAAGAATATTTTGAAGCAGCAGAAAAAGATGATCTTGTTGAAGTGGCCGATGCTTTAGGCGATATGCTCTATATCTTATGCGGTACTATTTTAGAACATGGAATGCAACATATCATTGAAGAAGTCTTTGACGAGATTCAAAGGAGCAATATGAGTAAGTTGGGTGCCGATGGGCAACCTATTTATCGCGAAGACGGAAAAGTACTTAAAGGCCCGGATTATTTTAAACCCAACATCAGGAGTATTTTGGATAAATAAAAAAGAGTACTTGCTATTAGTACTCTTTCTCCAGGTATTTTTTTTAGTGTTACTACACGACCTGGTAGCGCCATCCAAAGGGATCTTCCGCTTTGTTATACTGTATATCTGTAATACGTTTTTTAATACGGTCTGCGAAGTTGTCCTCTAATTCAGGTAATTCGTAGTGTTCACCTCGATGTCCGAACCCGGAAATCGGAGAAATTACGGCGGCAGTTCCTGCACCAAACATTTCCTTTAAGCTGCCATTTTTAGAAGCGTTGACAACTTCTTCTACCCTAATTTTTCTTATCTCGATCGCGATTCCCTCTGCCTTTGCGATATCGATAACACTTTTACGCGTTACCCCGTCCAATATTCGATCGCTCACCGGACTGGTTAATAAGGTATCGTTTATACGGACAAAAATGTTCATGGCCCCGGCCTCCTCAATGTACTCATGAGTGTTGTCATCTGTCCAAACTACCTGTTGGTATCCCTGTTCAATAGCCAATTGGGTGGGGTAAAACTGACCGGCATAATTACCTCCTGCTTTAGCATACCCAACACCACCGTTTGCTGCGCGTGAATATTTTTCTTCGATTAGCACTTTTAATTTGCCAGAAAAGTAAGGACCCGAAGGAGCACATACGATGACAAATTTATATTCATTAGCCGGTGAAGCATGTAAACCGGTGCCTGATGCAAAAATAAAAGGTCTGATGTATAGTGAACTCCCCACCGAAGTTGGGATCCAGTCTTTCTCAATTTGTAAGAGTGTTTTTAGTCCTTCCATGAAAATTTCCTTAGGAAGTTCCGGAATGGATATTCTTTTCGAAGATATATTAAGCCTTTTTTGATTTTCTTCTGGTCTGAACAGAAAAATGTCCCCTGCCTCATCCTTGTAAGCCTTCATTCCTTCAAAAACCGATTGACCATAATGAAATATTTTGGCCGCCGGGTCTAAAGTGATCCCTTGATAAGGTACAATCTTAGGGGTTTCCCACGCCCCATTTTTATAGTCGCAAACAAACATATGATCCGTGTGTACTTTCCCAAAAGGCAAATCACTAAAGTCTACCTGATTTATCCTGGAATTTTTTACTTTTTCAACAATAATATTAGTAACGTTCGTATCCATTCAATCTTTATTTACATTTCAAAATTAATCAATTATGTTCTGTTGCTCCTTCTTTTTTTGCCGAAAAATCGCCAGCTTTGCTACATCAATATAAAAATTAAATAATATGAAAGGATTTAACATATTACTTGTTGTTTTAGTACTATTCTACAATTGCAAACAACAGGATAAACAAGCCTCTACTGAAGTTGAAACAGAGATTGCATCGAATTACAGTGTATTTGGGGAAGCATTCGATTCTGAAGTAGCCAGCAGTGACAGTGAGATGTTTCAGCAGTATCAAAATCTGGCCGTAAATGATACGGTCTATACTCAATTTCAGGGAACGGTGACCGATGTTTGTAAAGCAAAAGGCTGTTGGATGAAGGTAGCTTTGGACAATGGTGAAGTAGCCATGGTAACCTTTAAGGATTACGGTTTTTTTGTCCCAAAGGATATTGAGGGCAAAGAGGTGATCATAAATGGCAGGGGGTTTATTGAGGAGATGAGTGTAGAAGATCAGCAGCATTTCGCAGAAGACGCCGGGGAGTCCGCAGAAACCATCGCGCAAATAACGGATCCCAAAAAAACCTATAGTTTTATTGCAGAAGGCGTACTGTTGAAAGACTAATTTGAAACGCAGCATTATTACAACGGCCGATGGGTCCAAAACTATTCAGATAGAAGATTGGAACGAACAGTACCATTCCAAACACGGGGCTGTCCGGGAGGCCTATCACGTCTTCATAGATCAAGGCCTATCACAAATACAAAAAAAGTCCATTGATCTCCTCGAGATTGGTTTTGGTACTGGTTTAAATGCATTCATAACATTAATAGAAGCTGAAAAGCGAGGTAAAAAAATTCATTATACAGGCGTTGAGGCATTTCCAGTCAACAAAGATGAATTAGACCAGTTGAATTATGTTACCAGTTTAAAAGCAGAGCGATTTGACGTAAGTTTTAAAAAAATGCATAGTTGTCCATGGGAGAAATGGTGCACTCTTTCCTCTTTTTTTACAATTAATAAGCAAAAAAAAGAGTTTAAAGATATCAGTGAAAAAAATGAGTACGATCTTATCTATTTCGATGCCTTTGGGGCTCGGGTCCAACCCGAACTTTGGACTGAAACCATTTTTCTTATAATGTTTAAGGCACTGCGGGCACATGGAATATTGGTGACTTATGCGGCAAAAGGGAGTGTTAGGCGCGCTATGCAAGATGTTGGCTTTAAGGTAGAACGCCTGCCAGGCCCCCCGGGTAAGCGTGAAATGTTAAGGGCAACCAAGATGGCCGACGATCATTTTTTACCTACAGTAATTTAAATTTCATTGACATTAATGGATGTCTTTTTAAAATGGGTTAAACAAGAGTGTTAAACCTAATATAAACTCGAGGCGTGACGATATAAAATCAAATATCTTTACCAAAACTAGGAAGATGAAGGTTTTGATTACAGGGGCAACGGGTTTGGTAGGAACCGCTATTACCCGTTTGTGTTTGGAACAAAAAATAGAAGTTAATTATCTTACGACCCAAAAAAATAAAATAGAAATCAACGGGGATTGCAGGGGTTTTTACTGGGATCCAAAAAAAAGGGTTATTGATACTGCTTGTTTTGAAGGAGTTACCGCTATTATAAACCTTGCCGGGGAATCTATTTCCAAACGCTGGACGAAACACAATAAAGCTAAAATTATTGCAAGCCGGTTAGATAGCCTTGAAACGCTTGACGAGGGACTTCAAAGGATCGATTGTAAAAATATCACCTCTTTTATATCGGCCTCAGCTATAGGTATTTACCCCAATTCCCTATCGCATTACTATAACGAAGATGAAGGAAAGATAGATGAAAGTTTTCTGGGGACCGTGGTACACCAATGGGAAAAAGCGATCAACAACTTTTCTAAATTCAACTTCAAGATCGCTGTAATTCGGATAGGACTTGTTTTGACACCCGAAGGCGGGGCACTGCCGGCAATGGCAAAGCCTATAAATAATTATGTGGGTGCTGCCTTTGGATCAGGAGAACAATGGCAATCATGGATCCATATTGATGATTTAGCAAGACAGTTTTTATTCCTTATTAACAGGGGATTGAACGGGATCTACAATGGAGTAGCTCCTAATCCGGTAACCAATTCCAAGCTTGTTAAGGAAATTGCTGAGGTACTAAAAAAACCACTTTTTCTTCCCAATATTCCTGAATCCCTAATGCGTCTTATTTTAGGTGAGATGTCTTATTTACTTTTTGTGAGTCAGCGTGTAAGTAGCAAAAAGATTGAGGACGAAGGATTTGATTTTTATTATAAAAACGTCTGCAATGCCTTGGAAAACCTGTATCAAACAGAAGAAAAAGCAGGTGACATGTTTCATAAGGAATTTGTCTAAATTTAATTAATTTCAAAAAATTTAAAAGACATCCGTAAAAACGGATGTTTTTTTGTGACATTTTGACATTTTTAAAGAAATGGCAGTACTTTTGCCATCCTAAACCACAAACTCATAAAAGTGGAATCGTTTAAACCTTACAGTAAATGAGTAAAAAAGAAAAGGCAGAAGCAATGGACGAAATAGATGAAATACTATCTAGGGAAGGAATGATGGAAGATAACAACAGTTCTGGCGATACTTCAGAGCAGGAAATCTTGGATCAGGAGACCGAAGAGACCAATGAAGAACGTCTTGAGGCTGAAGTCACAAAAGAAAAGGACAAATTCCTAAGATTATTTGCCGAGTTCGAGAATTACAAAAAACGAACCTCTAAAGAACGTGTCGACCTTTTTAGAACGGCCGGACAGGAAGTAATTGTTTCTTTGCTACCAGTGTTGGATGATTTTGAAAG
>CALZFZ010000207.1 GCA_945786965.1 uncultured Muriicola sp.
ATGAAACTATAAGATCAGGCAGAAGCCAACAGCATTTTGTGAATGGCCTGTACTGTTCCCATGTGCAATCCCAGATGAAAGATATTAAATTCAATGGCATCCTCTACATTGGCAAGGACCACATTGGCACTGGTAGTATAAGTATCGTATTCCTTGAAAATTCCATTTTCATAATCTTCTTTGGTCCATCCCGGTGTGGCAAGTAAGGCTTCCGCCACTTGTTGTACTTCTTTCTCAGTAACATGCTTATCTGGAAAGGTTCCCTTGCTGTACTTTTTGACCAATCCCCAGTCTAAACGTGTGTGAAGTTTGCTCAACTTGTATACCAATAATTGCTGGGTTACCAATACATGGCTAATATTCCAGAAAATGTTGTTGTTAAAGTTCTCCGGAATACTAAAAAGGTGTTCCTTAGGCGTAGTTGTAAGGATCTTATTGAAGTTGTAATGTATTTTTTCTGTAATATCGAACAGTTTTTCCATGGAGTAGTTTTATATAAAAATATAATAATTGGGTTTAAATAAGTTTCTTTGTGCGAGCATATTCTACAAGAACTCATAAACTACAGTTATGAAAGGCACCATATACTACCTCAGCAGTTGTGACACCTGTAAAAGGATTCTCAAAGAACTGGCCCCAGCTAAAGAAATAGCCCTACAGGATATAAAGAGTTCTCCACTTACTATCATACAACTCGATGAGCTTAAAGCGAAAGCCGGAAGCTATGAGGCTTTGTTCAGTAAACGAGCACGACTATATAAAGAGCGCAATCTAAAGGAACAAACACTTTCAGAAGCTGATTACCGCAGCATGCTATTAGAACATTACACTTTTTTAAAGCGACCTGTAATGGTTTTAGGTGATGAGATATTTATAGGAAATACCAAAAATGTGGTGGCCGCTGCAAAAGAAAAACTCCACCCTTGAACAAGCGAACACTGGCCATTTTGGCGGCCCTGGGGGCAACTACCATCTATGGGTTAAACCATACGATCGCTAAAGGCGTTATGCCTATGCATGTAAAACCTTGTGGTTTTATTATGATCCGTGTTCTGGGTGCAACCGCTCTTTTTTGGGGAATTTCCTTTCTGGGACCAAAAGAAAAGATCGAAAAGAAAGACTGGGGCCGACTTTTTATCTGCGCGTTGTTTGGGATGGCGATCAATATGCTGGCATTTTTTAAAGGCCTGGATCTTTCTACGCCCATCAATAGTTCTGTGTTGGTTACTACCACTCCCATTATAGTGGTGATATTATCTGCTTTTCTGATTGCGGAAAAAATACGGTTGATAAAAGGATTGGGTATCGCCATAGGACTCATTGGTGCTCTTGGGCTTATCATCTATGGACAGGAAATACGACAAGATGCCCCAAATATTCCCTTGGGAAATACCCTCTTCCTGGTTAATGCTCTATTTTTTGGACTATACCTCATCCTTACTAAGAAACTGGTAGAAAAATACCATCCCTTTACTCTAATGAAATGGCTTTTTCTGATAGGGATCTTTCTAAACCTTCCTATTGCACTCCCGGAATTCCTTGAGATCTCCTGGAGCACCCTTCCGGTTGATGTCTTGTGGAAAATAGGTTTTGTTGTCCTGGGTACAACCTTTTGCACCTATCTTTTTAATGCCTATGCGCTAACCCAGCTAAAAGCTTCCACGGTTAGTGTCTTTGTTTATATACAGCCGTTCGTGGGAATTATTTTTGCAATTCTTATGGGTAAAGATCAGTTGAGCCCTGTAAAGATCATTGCCGCCTGCTTGGTCTTTCTTGGGGTATACCTGGTAAGTAAAAAGGCTAGACCAGATCCTTTGGAAACTTCTTAAACTTTCTGGTGTCTTCTTTGGTAAGCACCCTGAAATCGCTTGCTTTTTCAGCTCCTAAAATACCCTCCAACAATGTGCCCTGAAGCGGCATAAGCTTTCGGGTTTCCCAACTCATCCAGGATCCCATAAGCTCACAACGTGCTACATTCTTTCCCTGGCCATCATAAAAATTTTGGTGAAATTCAAAGAACATCCCGTCCTCACTAAGACCTTTAACTTCTACGGAAACCTTTACAGTACTCCCTGGTAAGACTTCCTTAAAATAATACATATGCTCATAAAAGACCACCGGGCCAATGCGATGTTCAATTAGGCTTCTATGGTCAAAACCCAGCGTTGACAAATAGGACATACGGGCATGGGTCATTAAATTAGTATAGGAACTATTACCCAAATGTAAATTGGCATCAAGATCGCTCCAGCGAATTTCAAATTCTTTAAAGTAGGGCATGGTATCTTAGTTTTTTAGTCACAAAAATACTACCGTTTTAAAATTCTTGCCTATCGATTGCAAAAAATTAATCCCTATTTTTAGCCCTAAATTTTTACGCATGGAATCTAAACCCTCATTTATAAAAGAATTATCACTCCCCGCTATAGCGGCTCCAATGTTCCTTATTTCAGGGCCACAATTGGTCATAGAATGCTGCAAAAATGGGATTGTTGGCACCTTCCCCGCCCTTA
>CALZFZ010000208.1 GCA_945786965.1 uncultured Muriicola sp.
CGACCTGTCATTATTTAAGAATTTTTCAGTTGCATCATCCAGAGCCTCAGCCAGCACATTGGCCTTATTGTTTTTATTTTTAGTACCATAAAAATCCAGTGAAACAGCCAGGGCCAAAAATTCACCGAGGGAATCCCATCTTAGGTGACCTTCTTCCAAGAACTGTTCAACGTGTTTTGGAGCAGAGCCACCGGCACCGGTCTCGAACAAACCACCGCCATTCATCAATGGAACAATGGATAACATCTTGGCACTGGTGCCTACCTCCAAAATTGGAAATAAGTCGGTTAGGTAATCCCGAAGTACATTCCCGGAAACCGAAATGGTATCTTTTCCTTCTTTTAAACGTTTCAGTGTATAGTTGGTTGCTTCTATTGGAGAAAGTATTTTTATTTCCAGGCCACTTGTGTCTTCCCGTGGCAAATAGGTATTTACCTTTTTGATCAATTCCCTGTCATGGGCCCTTTGATCGTCCAACCAAAATATGGCCGGTGTATGGGTTGCCTTTGCTCTTGAGATGGCAAGTTTGATCCAATCCTGAACCGGGAGATCTTTCACCTGACACATTCTCCAAAGATCCCCTTCATCCACAGGATGTTCCAAAAGCGTCGATTTGGTCGTTAGATCTACCACTCTTACTAACCCTTTTTCTGTGATCTCAAAGGTCTTATCATGTGAGCCATATTCTTCTGCTTTTTGGGCCATAAGGCCTACATTGGGAACAGTACCCATGCTTCGGGGGTCAAAAGCCCCGTGTTTTTTGCAAAAATTGATCGTAGCCTCATAGATGCCAGCATAACTGCTATCTGGAATAACCGCTTTGGTATCCTGTAATTTCCCCTGAGCATTGTACATTTTTCCGGAGGTTCTGATCATTGCAGGCATGGAAGCATCTATAATGACATCGCTGGGCACATGAAGGTTGGTAATTCCCTTATCTGAGTTCACCATCGCCAGGGCCGGACCTTCTTCTATAGATCTTGCAATATCTTCCTCTATATGCTTTCTTTTCTCCGGGGCCAATTCCTTTAATTTTTCGAATAGATTTTCGAGTCCATCGTTGGCATTGATCCCCAGTTCACTAAAGGTCTCAGCATGCTTTGCAAATACATTCGCGAAAAATACATGCATAACATGTCCAAAAATGATAGGGTCTGATACCTTCATCATTGTGGCCTTCAAGTGTATGGAAAACAAAACTCCTTTTTTCCTGGCATCGGCTACCTGTTCCTTTAAAAAATTCAAAAGGGCCTTTTTACTTAATATGGTGGCATCAACAATTTCGCCGGACAGGACCGGTATTTTTTCTTTCAGCACAACAACAGAACCATTTTCCTTTAAAAATTCAATATTTAATGTAGTGGCATTAGGTATGGTTACGGACTTTTCATTCGATTTGAAATCTCCGTGGGTCATGGTAGCCACATGAGTTTTGGAGTTGGGATCCCAGGCCCCCATGGAATGCGGATTCTTTTTAGCGTAATTCTTAATGGGTTTCGGTGCTCTTCTATCGGAATTTCCTTCTCTTAGGACCGGGTTTACCGCACTTCCCTTAATTTTATCGTAACGTGCTTTAATGGCCTTTTCCTTATCGTTGGATGGTTCATCGGGATAACTAGGAACAGGATACCCTTTTCCTTGTAACTCCTCGATGGCTTCTTTCAACTGGGGGATGGAGGCACTGATGTTTGGCAATTTAATAATATTGGCTTCCGGTGTTTTCGCCATCTCACCCAAGGCCTGAAGATCGTCTGCTATACGTTGTTTATCATTCAAGAAATCAGGAAATGTGGCAATGATTCTGCCTGCCAACGAAATATCTTTAGTCGTAACAGCAATATTCGCCGTACGCGTGTAGGCTTTAATTATTGGTAAAAAAGACTGTGTTGCCAAAGCCGGAGCTTCATCGGTTAAGGTGTAAACAATTTGTGACATGGAAGGCGTAGTTATCATTTAAGCGCAGCAAATATACAATTTTATAACGCGTAACAAAGCAGGAATGATGGCTTAAGTGAATAATACGAATATAGAAAAATACGCTAATTACCTTCTTAGAATTAAGAATAGAAAGGGGGAAGTATATTAAAAACAAAAGCCATATCATCGTAACAAGTTACATTGACATGGCTTTCTAGAAACAGCTTGCAAATTAATTCCGAACCGAAGTTCAGAAATGACAACCGAGGCTGCCTTCGCATTACTGCTTCAACGTTTGAAACATTTTTGTTCTCAATTTTTCAACCAAGACCCAAAGCATGTTTCTTCTCGTTGTCTTATTACGTTTATCTTAAATATTGAACCGAAGTTTTACATTTAAACTAAAAGTATCCATACAGCTTTAGTAAACACGGATGTTTTTCTTCCCCTGTACTCGTTTTTCCCATTCGTTAATACCGAAGTACTAATTTCTAAGATCCACTAAACAACAATATAAAGAACGTCAACTCTATAATGGCCATAAGAATCTCCCCCGGAAGGGTTTTTCTTCAAAACCATAGGTAAATATAATATTATAATCCTGATTTCCAAATTCATTAAGCATTTAAAAATCAACACGTTATAAACGTAGGTTATGAACATTTGTTCATAAGTCAACCTTTCGCTTTGATATGCCCTATATTTGGCAATCTAGACAAAAACCGGCTCTAAAAGAGCCGGTTTAATTTATATATTCCAAGCTATTTAATTATACCGTGCTTATTGCGACTTTTTAAGTTGTCGTTGAATTTTTTTAATCGCAGATTCGATGGACTTTTCCGGTTCAATGATATTGTATTCGCCCCAGAAATCCGGATCTGAGAAACCGACGGCTTCATCGGTCAAAATAATGGTCGACTTTAATCGGTCCTTGAATTTTGGTTCTTTGATATCAATATTTTTTTCCCAATCCGTAATGGCCATTTCACAGGTCATGCCATACACAGAATTGAACAGCTTTTTATCCCAGTTTATTTTAAATTCGAGCTGGGCATTGCTATAACCGTAATACCATCTTCCATCTTTTTCCCGGTAATCGACCCGGTAGGCTACCTGGGTTGGATAAACCCGGGCATTCCTCGGTTTTTTTCTCACGAACAATCGGCTTGCTGCCACCTTGTTCGTAATGTTAAGAGAATAAATGGCACTGGTAAGTACTTTCTTCTCAACATCTATAAAAAGTTTACCCTGATATAAGGGATCCGAAATTTCATTCCTTTGGCGGAAATTAATGACATAGATCAATTGACTATTGATCCGGGTAGACCGGTCGAAACTAAAATTATAATCGTCCATGGCCTCTTCCGTAAAAATAAATTCCGGATACTTCATAACATCTGCGTATAGCGCGTTAAAAGGCCCCCCCTGCAATTTTAAGACCAGTGTATCCAATTTGCTGTAATCCGTACTTTTTCTTGCCTTGTACAATTGTACAGCGTCTCTCCTATTGGAGGTATATGGAGTTTTGTATATGGTTACAACCGCTTCGGATAAGGATACATTTTTCCTGCGCTTTTTAATGGTTTCCCGATAAAAGGCGGTCATGATGGTTGGATCATCAAAATAATTGTCCCCTTTCTTCCGCATGGTTTCCTTAACAAGTGTAACGGCGTCTCGTGGGACACTGATATTGACCTCGGGTAGTTCTATAACCAAAACCTCCAGGGCAATGACCGTGTTATTTTCGTTCATGGAGGATATGGAAACCGATTCGGATTTATACCCTAAAAATGAAACCATTACGTTTGCGCTGGAAGAACCTTTAGGTATCTTTAAAACAAAATTACCTTCGGTATTGGTAACCGTACTGATATTAGAACCTTCTACGTTTAATGTAGCGAAAATCAGAGGTTTTTTGGTTTCGCTATCAACAACTTCACCCTTATATTGGATAAAATCTATCTGTTGTTCACTTTGTTCCTGAAAAAAGGAGCGTGCATTTACGGTTTCTGTGACCCCAACTGAAAGATTAATCAGTACAAAAAATGCCAGGGAACGCAGACCGTTTTTAATAAAAAATTGCATCATGATGTATATATTATTTTTATGCTAAACAGCATTTACTTCAAAATAGAAACTCCCTCTAAATTACGGATTTAGCGGCTATAAATATGTTAAGATAACCTTATACTTTACCTGAATTGATCAATCGCTGATATGTGCCGAACTGGGTACATGGAGGCCCAGTTTATTTTTGGCAAGAATGAATTATGGGGTCCTTCTAATTTTCTCTTCGTTGCCCTAAAAATACATTTACCCCTTTCGGAATAGGATTACCGGCGGCCCTTCTCAGGATCACGATTTGCCCGGCATGCCATACGGCATCTTCAATAGGTCCATTGATCAGATTCCAAAAAGGAAAAGTAGTGGTTCCGTTTTGCGATTTAAATATGACATTGTGTTCATCTAAATCGACCACAGAAATAAAAACTTCACTTGCCATTTTAAAATTCTGGAGGGTACGTATTCGTTTCTCCTCAAATGTTAGAATCTCCTGCGAGGGTTTGGTTCTGTCATTTACTTCCTTTTTCGCTGAATTGTATATAAGCTTTGAGAGCCCATAAAGATGGTCAACAATTGCCCCGATAGTTCGGGTATCCTCGCTGGGTTGGTAGTTCAGATCCTGTTCCCTAAGATCTTCTGTGGCCCAATAATACCGGAATCCCAGGCCATCTATCATCCTGGATACGATAGTGCCAGATGTGTACGTTTCGGGATAATCAGGGATCTTATTATACGGAATTTCCATGGTTGTATCATTTTGGGCAGCTACGTAGGTACATAGTAAGATCGATAGGACAGCAATTGTATATTTCATTGGAACGTTGTTTAACTCGGTTTTCAAAGATACTTTTTTATCAAATATCAAATCCGAGGTTCATGCTATTCAACCTGTTCTTTTTGCTTGTATGTAGCACGATTTAAGCATTTTTTGATCGATTAAACACTTGAAAAACAGTTAAGTTGTTCAGCAGGTGTTTTCTACTTGCCGATGAATAAATACACTTCGTCTAACATTTCTTCAATGGCCGAAAAATATAGGCCTTACAGCGATTTGTACGATTTTTATTGCAATTAGGGTCGTTCCTTTAATAGGACAAAACTCCTAACTCTTGAAAACAATTTTAACCTTAATTCTTGTGCTTTTTATAAGTACATCGGCCTTAGCCCAAAATAAGGAAGATTATGCTAAAGTGGAAAATCATAAAATGGATTCTTTTCTGGATCGTAGCGCTCCTTGTACTATTTATTGTAAACAAAGTGAAGCGCTTAAAACTAAGACAATAGTACGTTTGTACCGATTCAAAAATGCACGTGTTAAGAAAGAATTGTCTTTCAAAACAAAAAATAACGCCTTATTGGCATAAAACCAGCACTTATGATCCTAGTTACTCTTTTATTCCCGGTTGCAATATTTTGTAGTTTTCTTGTTGTTTTTTCTCATCGACAAGCCGCTTTACGTCCCGTAAAAGTTCTTTCGCGTCGTAAATAATCCCGTCCTTTACGGTATATTGGACACCACCTACACGAACTACTTCGTTAGCTTCTGTTAGTTTAATGGCCCCTGTACCGTAAAGTACTTTTAAGTTTTTTAAGGGATTTTCATCAACGATCACAAAATCGGCTAATTTTCCTATGGTCACCGTACCAATTTTATCACTCACGCCAAGGGCTTCGGCTCCATTTAAAGTGGCACTTCTAATTATTTCCAACGGATGAAAACCCGCTTCCCTTAGTAATTCCAGTTCACGAATATATGCAAAGCCATATAACTGATATATAAACCCGGAATCGGAACCAGCAGTTACCCTTCCACCTCTGTTTTTGTACTCATTTATAAAGGTCATCCATAAGCCATAGTTCTTTTTCCAGGCAACTTCCTGTTCGGTACCCCAGTAATGCCAATACGATCCGTGCGATATTTTACTGGGTTTGTAGAATTCCCAGAGCGATGGCAGCGTATAGTCTTCATGCCATTCTGCTCGCCGGGCACGTTGTAAATCCCGACTCGCCTCATAAATATTGAAAGTAGGATCGATCGTGAAATCAAGTGCAATTAACTCATTCATCACGGTATTCCAATGATCGGAATAGGGTTCTGCCGCCTGCTGCCATAATTTACCCGCCTCCTCAAACCGGTGTTGTTCGTTGTTGTAATTGTAATCCAGGGGATAGTCTTGTATTGTTCTGTCCTCAAACAGTGCCTCCGGCAGTCCGTACCAATGCTCCATGGAGGTGAGACCTGCCCGGGCCGAATGCAATACATTCCAGCGTGCCACATCCATCTGTGCATGGTGACAGGCAGAACGCAACCCCATTTTTTTATTTTCATCCAATGCTGCCGTCATGATTTCTGGGGTGGCTCCAAAAAATTTAATCCCGTCTGCCCCTTTTTGTGCATTGTTACGCACCCAATTCCTGGCCATCTCAGGGGTGCTGATGTCTTCCTTGCTTCCCTGTCCAAAACCGGTATATACAAATAACCGCGGGGCAATAATTTCATTTTTGGCACTCTTTTGCTTCAGCTCTAATGTAAAATCGATCCCCCGTCCACTAGGTTCCCGAACTGTTGTAATACCATGTGCCATCCAAAGTTTAAATACATAATCGGGATCGGCTCCCTGGGCATTGCCTCCTATATGCCCATGCATGTCTACAAAACCCGGAAGGAGATACATTCCTTCGCAATTCAACTCTTTTCCGCCTGCAGTGATCTTTGGCCTTTTGGATTCATCAATGGCCACTCCGGGGTATCCCACTACCTGTATCTTTTTTATCACATTCTTTTCTACAACAATATCTACAGGCCCCACAGGCGGAGCACCATTTCCATTGATGAGCGTTACTCCCCGAATGATAAGCTGAGGAAAAGGACCTTCGCTCATTTTATTTTGTGAAAAGAGTGCTATACTGGTAAAAGCAATGGTTAGGAAAACGATAATAGACCTCATGTTTTTAAATTGTTGGTTATTTTGGAACATTAATTTTATCTCCGAAGAATAGGGCATTTAGAAATAATCGGTTGGTGCCATACCACGATCCACGGAAATTGGGATTATCGGCAAAAAGTACAACCCTTCCTTTTCCCAGGGGGCTCACGATAAGGGATGCTGAAGGTTTCAAAAATTCATCCCGGTTTTTATCTGTTATAAACCCATCTATATGTGGTTGTTTAGAATATTTAATCACAGTAGCATATTCATTTTTACTCGGGGACAGCCAAACCGTGTTGTTTTTGTAAACAGGAATGGTTGTATCATGATATCCAAAAGCCAATGGGTGCGTAATGTCGAGATCGGCCCTTGCAATAATACCTCCTATACTTTCTTTTCCAAGATTTTCCCTGGCATCCACATAGGGTTTACGGATGGCTGTTTTGGTTGAATCCTTTTCGGATTTTGTTAAATCTTCCTTTACCAGTTTTTTATCAATGACCCATTTAGAAGCGGTACCAATGGTGATCAGCGTATGCCCTTTCTGAACCCAGGTTTTTAGTTTTTCCTGTGCTTTCTCATCGAAAGTGTAATTACCGGAAACCATTACCAGGGTATTGTATTTATCCAGATCGGCGCGATTAAAATTACGCAACGGAATTTTCGTAATTGGTATGTTTACACGAGTGTCTAAGAGATGCCATATTTCACCGGCCTCATAGGAACGTGTACCTTCTCCAATAAACATGGCGGCTTTGGTTTTGGTAACCGGTTGAACATATCGGCTCCCCAGGTCTATTCCTGACATATTCAAGCCGGAAGATACTCCATACATAGGCACCTGGTATTTTTTTTGAGCTTTTTGAAGCAAATCAAAAACTTCTCCAGGACTTTTCTTTTGGAGACTATTAGGAAGCAATAAAGTACCATAATGAAAAGCTTTATTTTCATTATTGATCTTTGCGGTAAAAGGCTTGAAAGATGCCGAAAGTACCAGGCCATTTTTCTGTAGGTAATTCAAAACCGCCGGGGCATTGTAATCGTCCCAGTTAATCAGGTATGCATAGTCCGATCTTTGAACTGGTGGTACTATCGCGATATTGTCTGTAGAAATCACTTGGGTTCCAGGACTAAAGGTCGTTGAAGGACTGTAATTGATGTTGTAAAAATTAGCAACTGACCAGGCCGAGGCATCGTAGTATACACTGTCACGGTATTTAGTATAGGTTTCGAACATGGTTTGTACCATCCTGTATTGAGGTTGTCTGGTTGGCACGGTATACTTATTTTCCCCATCCTTATACACTTGTATTTTATGGAGCAGTAGTTTATCAATGAAAGCTTTGACACGGTTTTGATCAAAATCGTCCCCGAAACGGTAAGCCTTAATCTTACTACGCGTTGCGTTGGAGAGCGCACTTTTAAAGAAATCTTGCTGATATTTTCGCAAATAAGCTTTGTTTTCAACGGCAGCCCTGACTGTGGTTATACTTGATGTATATTGATTGCGAATGGTAAACGGAAATGTAATTTCTCCAAATGCGGTAGTTTGTTTATGCCCCCGGGAACTGGCCTGTTCAAATAACAAACCCAGGCCACCCTGCAAATCAGGGTACGAAGACCCATAGCCAGGATACGTGCCGTCAAAAACTTCCTTGGTAAAGTATAAAGAGCCAATACTGTCCAGCGCTTTGGCATAATAGGCACCAAATAGGTTATTTAAGTCCTGGTAGTTTTCCCTGGGCATAATAGGATTTAAGGAACCATTGGTTTTCATAGGTTCGAAGAAATAGGTACTCTGGCTTCCCATTTCATGAAAATCGGTGACCACATTGGGGTACCAATCATGGTACCAGCTTAGTTTGCCTCTGCTTTCCGGATTAATGCCTAATAACCAATCCCTGTTTAGATCGAACCAATAGTGATTGGTGCGCCCACCCGGCCAGTATTCATCGTGTTCTGCATCCTGAGGATCTGCCACCAATGGATTACCCTGATAGGTGTTTGCCCACTGTGTATGGCGGTCACGTCCATCGGGATTGATGGTAGGATCCACAAAGATCACGGCCTTGTCCAGGTATTTTAGAATCTCCGGAGCGTTGGAAGCTGCAAAAGTGTAAGCTGTGAGTAATGCCGCCTCTGAACTCGAGGGTTCGTTCCCATGTACATTGTACGCTAAGTTGATAAATACCGGGACTTCATCATAATTCGCAGGTTGTTTTGCTGGATCAGTAAAGGCCAAATGTTTTTCTTTAAGCGTTTGTAGGTTAGACATGTTCTCTGGGGTACTGATCGTAAGTATCACCAGGGCCCTTCCTTCATGGGTTTTGCCATATTGATAGATGCTGGCCCTTTCGGTACTTTCTGCTAGTTTTTTAAGGTATGCTACAATTAGATCATGTCGGGTGTGATGCTCCCCTATGCCGTATCCCAGAAATTCTTCCGGGGATGGGATCTTATCATTGAAGGGCTCGTATTTTTTTAAAAAATACTCCTGGCCCAGGATTTGACCAAAACAGCATAATAGGGCAATACATACAATTTTTTGCATGGGTTTATTTTTAGAATTTGTTGGATTTAAATATAAGGATAAAAGCCTTAAATAAGAGCAAGACCAGATAGCTATCGGGCAGGGATGAAATGATGTATATATTATTGGAAATATATTTATGCAACCGAGGGGAAGGGCTGATGTTCAATTTCCCTGAATTTTACAATATAATTGGTGCCTTGTCTGGAAGGATCCCTGGTAATGGTTCCTTTTAATTGCCTGGCTAAATTATGTATAAGTTTTAATCCCAATGAGCGGCTGTTTTTCAGTGTGATCGAATCTGAATAGCCTGCACCATTATCCCCAATGTTGAGCTCGTACTCATGTTCGTTCTCTTTTTTGATGGCAATGTGAATTTCACCCTCATGATCGCCCTTAATCCCATATTTTAAAGAATTTGTGATAGCCTCATTGATCAGGAGACCCAGCGGGATGGCGGTATCTATCCCAAGTTCTATATCAGGGATATCTATATTAAGGGTTACCTTATTATTTGCTCCTTTAAGCGATTTTATCAGGTATTCGCTTAATTCCCGTACATAGGATCTGTATTGAATTTTGGAAAGATCTTCCCGCATGTACAGCATTTCATGCACCATGGCCATAGAAATAACCCTGTTTTGACTGCTTTTAAGAATGTTTTTGGTCCTAGCGTCCTCAATACTTCTTGACTGCAGGCTTAACAGGCTGGATACGGTCTGCAAGTTGTTCTTGACCCTATGGTGGACTTCCTTCAAGAGTGTATCTTTTTCTGCACTTCGTGCCTCGATCTCCCGCTTTGATTTATAAAGCTGATGGTGAACATGCAAAAGATTCTTTCCCATTACACCACCTAATAAGTATACAGAAAATAGTATGCTTAATAGGGCAAAGAGGTCTTTTGAGTTTTCAGGAACCACGTTTTCAATTGGGGTGTTCATGAATTGACCATGGATAAAGACCAGAACAATTAGCAGGAGGTTAATGGTCAGGTATGCCCTGCCGTATTTCCTTGCAGTAACATAGCCCGCTAACACAATTAAAGCCAAAACAAATATAAAGGGACTATTAATACCTCCACTTAAAAGGGTAATGCCAACAGCACCTACAAGCCCTGTTACAGAAGCGATATTGTAGGTGAGGGATATATTTTTATGAAATCGATACAGATAGGTATTAACCAGGTTTATAATGGAAAAAGATAAAAAGATATAGGGTAAGACACTTTGGATATTCAACAAATAGATGCAAACAAAAAAGAAAGCCAAGCTAAAAATGGAAGAGTAATAATTTACTTTAATAAGCAGTCGTTCCCTGTCTGTAAACCGTTCTTCATCAAAGTAGTTCTTTTTCATGGTCCTTAAATTTGTTAGTTTTAAAAGCTACAAAATCAAATCGTTATATCTCGCCTATAGTGTAAAGCTACTTATGTTTTAGTAGATAATCAATAGGCGATTAGCTTAAAGTTAAACTAATTAGCAGATACAAAAGAAAAAGGATGGCAAATTTGGCCATCCTTTTTATCGTTGTTCAATGAAATCTAATAACTAATCCATCAAGACCCATTCTCCTTTATCTATTAGAGGTTCGGCTTGTTTATACTTAACGGTCTTGCTTTCCCCTGACATCACATTTTTTATGGTAACCCGGTCATTTCTGCCAATTTTAGGCCTTTCACGGACAATGGTTTCCGTTACCTGCGGTCGCCTACCCTGATTTTGGCCTACAGCCCTGTTTTGTGCTGCCAGTTCGTCACTGTTGGGAATTTCTTCTTTTGTGGTCTTCAGGTTCTCCTTAGACCTGCGAACGTTTCTTGCTTCCTGAATTTCGTTCGTATTCGCTGAGGGTAATTCTCCTTTAAACAAGAAGGAAACCACATCTTTGTTCACTTTGTCGATCATTCCTCTAAAAAGCTCAAAGGCTTCAAATTTGTAGATCAATAATGGGTCTTTTTGTTCGTGTACGGCCAATTGTACGGACTGCTTTAATTCATCCATCTTGCGGAGATGTGTTTTCCACGAATCATCTATGATGGCAAGCGTGATATTCTTCTCAAAATCCGTAACCAACTGCTTTCCATTACTTTCGTATGCTTGTTTAAGGTCGGTTACAACATTGAGGCTTTTTATCCCATCCGTAAAAGGGACTACTATACGTTCAAATTTATTGGCGTTGTCCTCATATACTTTTTTGATCACCGGAAATGCAGTTGCTGCGCTTCGCTCCATTTTTTCCTGGTAGTGGGCATAGGCCGACGCATAAACTTTTGCGCTGATTTCCTGGAATGTAAGTTTGCTGAATTCTTCTTCTGAAATAGGGGCCGTTATGGAGAAATACTTAATGAGTTCAAATTCAAAATTTTTGAAATCATTGACCGCCTTATTTGTTTCCGTTATTACTTCACAGGTGTCATAGATCATATTGGCGATGTCTACCTTCAGGCGTTCTCCCTGCAGTGCATGCCTTCTTCTTTTATAAACTACTTCGCGTTGCGCGTTCATCACATCGTCATATTCCAACAATCGCTTCCGGATCCCAAAGTTGTTTTCTTCTACTTTTTTCTGTGCCCGTTCAATGGATTTGGTCATCATGGAGTGCTGTATCACTTCGCCTTCTTCCAAGCCCATCCGGTCCATCATCTTAGCTACCCTATCCGAGCCAAAAAGTCGCATCAGGTTATCTTCAAGTGACACATAAAACTGTGAACTACCCGGATCTCCCTGACGACCAGATCTACCTCGTAATTGCCTGTCTACGCGTCTGGAATCATGTCTTTCTGTACCCACAATGGCTAAACCACCTGCTTTTTTTACTTCATCAGAAAGCTTAATATCGGTACCCCTACCGGCCATGTTAGTAGCTATAGTTACGATCCCCGCATACCCGGCTTCTGCGACAATATCGGCCTCTTTCTTGTGTAATTTTGCATTCAGGACATTGTGCGGGATCTTTCGAATGCCAAGCATTCGTGATAATAATTCCGAAATTTCAACGGAGGTGGTACCTATCAAAACAGGCCTTCCCTGATGTGAAAGCTGGCTAACCTCTTCGATGATCGCGTTGTACTTTTCGCGCTTTGTCTTGTAAATCAGATCATTTCTGTCATCTCTTACTAAAGGCCTGTTGGTTGGGATTTCCATAACATCCAATTTGTATATTTCCCAAAGTTCGCCTGCTTCTGTGACCGCAGTACCTGTCATCCCGGCTAACTTATTATACATCCTAAAATAGTTCTGTAGCGTAACGGTAGCAAAGGTCTGGGTCATGGCCTCGATCTTTACATTCTCTTTCGCTTCTATGGCCTGATGCAAGCCGTCCGAGTACCTACGACCATCCATAATACGCCCGGTCTGCTCGTCCACGATCATTACTTTATTGTCGATCACCACATACTCTACATCTTTCTCAAAAAGGGTATACGCTTTTAAAAGCTGACTCATGGTATGGATGCGCTCACTTTTAACCGCAAAATCTTTAAAAAGTTCTTCTTTCAAAGCTGCCTCTTTCTCAATATCAAGGTCCTGATTTTCAATTTTAGCGATCTCACTTCCAATATCGGGCATTACAAAAAAGTCTTTGGACTGATCGCCTGAAATATATTCAATACCCTTGTCTGTTAATTCTATCTGATTGTTCTTCTCATCAATTACAAACAAGAGGTCGGAATCTACTACCGGCATTTCCCGATTGTTGTCCTGCATATAAAAATTCTCTGTTTTTTGCAGGAGTTGTTTAACACCTTCCTCACTTAGGTATTTAATAAGTGCCTTGTTCTTTGGAAGGCCCCTGTATACGCGTAATAATAGAAGTCCGCCCTCTTTGGTATCTCCCTCCGAAATCAATTTTTTAGCTTCGGCCAGTACACCTGTTAGATGCTTCCGTTGTTTATCCACAATATCGGTGACCTTGGGACGCAATTCGTTAAATTCGTGCCGATCGCCTTCAGGAACGGGGCCCGATATAATAAGTGGGGTACGAGCATCATCGATCAAAACCGAATCTACCTCATCCACAATGGCATAATGATGTGGACGTTGTACCAGATCACCCGGGGTGTGGGCCATATTATCCCTGAGGTAATCAAAACCAAATTCATTATTGGTTCCATAGGTCACATCTGCATTGTAGGCTGCTCGCCTTCCATCAGAATTGGGACTGTGCTTGTCAATACAATCTACGGACATCCCATGAAACTCAAAGATAGGCGCCATCCAGGCACTATCTCTCTTAGCCAAATAATCATTCACGGTAACCAAATGGGTACCCTTGCCAGTAAGGGCATTTAAATATAATGGTAAGGTAGCCGCCAATGTTTTACCTTCACCCGTTTGCATTTCTGCAACTTTACCCTGATGTAGCGCAATACCCCCAATTAACTGAACATCGTAGTGTACCATTTCCCAGGTAACCTCCTTGCCGGCAGCATCCCACGAATTTTTCCATATAGCCTTTTCACCTTCCAGGGAAACATAATCCTTAGATCCTGACAATAGCCTGTCAAATTCAGATGCGGTAACGGTCAGGGTTTCATTCTCGCTAAATCGCCTGGCAGTTTCTTTGATCACGGCAAATGCCTCGGGTAATAAATTATTTAAAGTATTCTGAGTTAAGGTATATGCTTCATCTTCCAATTTATCTATCTGAGCATAGATATCCTCATTCTTGTCAATATCAGTGGAGGCATCCACTTCTTCTTTTAAAACCGTTATTTGAGCCGTTATTGTTGAACACTCTTCTGCAATTTTAGCCTTGAATTCAGCGGTTTTAAGTCGTAATTCATCATTGGACAACGATTGCATTGCAGTCCCAAATGAATTAATTTGATCTACTAAAGGCTTCAGTTCCTTTACATCCTTTTTGGATTTATCTCCTACAAAAGCCTTTATAACGCTATTTAATAAACTCATGAATTAAATATTATATGAATCACTGTCTTTGGTGGTAGTATGGGCAGTGATTATTGTAAACTTTTTCGATTTTGTATCTGTTTTTCTAATGCTATCAATGAGCAAAAGCCATTCCAGTTTCGAATTTGCCAGTAATTCTGATCAAATACTGTCAAAATTACATAAAAAAAAAGCCTCCGTAGAGACTTTTTTAAGCTATTTAAGCAATATTATTAATATTCATCCTCATTCCAGAGGTAATCTTCTTCTGTTGGGTAGTCGGGCCATATTTCTTCAATACTCTCGTATATTTCACCACCTTCTTCCTCCATAGATTGCAGGTTTTCTACCACCTCCAAAGGAGCTCCGGTTCTAATGGCAAAGTCAATTAATTCGTCCTTGGTTGCTGGCCAGGGGGCATCACTTAAATAAGATGCCAATTCTAAGGTCCAATACATCGCAATAGTTTAATTTTAAAATTTCTGCAAAAATAATTTTTAAACGCAGACTTTCAAGTTTTTTGCTGTTTATTTCAATATTTTAGGCAAATATTTTCTTTTTAACAAATTGATAACGAATAAATAACGAATTTATTAGCTTTTTTTATCCGGAATCCATTTTATTTCACTCGCTTTCAGATCCATAGACAACTTTCTTGCTAAAACAAACAAATAGTCGGATAATCTATTCAAATAGGATAATACATTTTCATCAATTGGTTCATTTTCGTTTAAAAGGCACGCCATTCGCTCTGCCCTCCGGCATACGGTACGTGCAATATGACAGTATGACACAGAGGTATGACCCCCGGGAAGTATGAAATTTGTCATGGGCGGTAAAGCCTCGTTCATGTGATCTATTTCTTTCTCCAGGAGTACGATATCAGCATCACTGATTTTTGGAATATTGAGGCGCTCCTTGCCACTTTTTAGAATTGCTTTATCCGGATCAGTGGCCAAAATGGCACCCACGGTAAATAGTTTTTCCTGAATTTGTGTGAGCATTGCTTTATAATGTTGGTCGATATTTTGATCCCGCAACAGGCCCAGCCATGAGTTTAATTCATCGATAGTTCCATAACTATGAATGCGTATATGATGTTTGGGTACCCGAGTTCCTCCAAATAAGGCTGTCATGCCCTTGTCCCCGGTCTTTGTATATATTTTCATGTTTTCGACTATTCTATGGTTCGTTGAACCTTTTTTTTTGTTAATTCTGCTTCGATCAGGGTTATGGAAAAACATATAAGAGCCTCTATCAAAGTAATTAGAGATAAAAGTTATGAAGTACCCTTGTTCCTGTCTTTACGATTATACCCGTCCATAAATTTCCGTTCTTTTCGTTTTCTGGATCTCCTTTTGTTGAAAGTCGACAGCAATACAAAAATAATGGCCAAGGCACCCAGGATGTAGTAAATTGTATTATCCATATGAAGATTATCTAGCCTAAAATTAAGGCATTAAATTCGAATCTTAAAATGCTGTTTTTCCTGTTCTTTTCTAAAGAATAAGGCGCCACAACAAAAGAAATCAATCGAAACGGTTACCAAGTCTTTATTTTGCAAGGTATTCCAGCGTTCATTGCGTTCCTTACTCCCATGTATATTTTCAATCAAGACCATACTCTCATTGTGAATACGGCTGGCTATAAGTCCTTCTTCTTCTAATATATGGGATTGGTTGGAACTGACGTATAAAATATCACAGGGAGTACCTTTGAACGAAATATGCGGAAATTCTTGCGAGATCTTTTGATAGAGATTACGGTCTTCCGTTTCCAATGAAATATTAGCTGCCTTAAAGTAGGCAATGCTTTTTATTAAAACCCCAATGGTTTTAGAAACTTTAGTAGACGATCTTATATATAAACATTTAGTGAGGTATTGATATACAAAGGGTGAATGTATCCCATATTGATTGGTAGAGGAAAACAAAAATTTGAAATATTGACGTATACGATACATAACGATCACTAAATGAACAGAACCGTAATCCCGCAAGATAATTGGAATTAATCCTCTATATGTGAGGATAATTCAAACCATCTCTCTGTCTTCGATTCAATGGAATCTACCACTTTTTTGAGGGTAATGGAAAGACCGTTTATCTCATCTCCCGTTAGGGAAGGGTCCGTAAATTTATGTTGAAGCTCATTCTTTCTATCCTCTAACTTTTTTATTTCCTTTTCGAGCTTACTATGTTCCTTTTGCTCTGCAAACGAAAGCTTTTTGCTTTTGCCGTCTTCCCGCCATGTATTTTTTTCGTTCGCTTTTTTACCTTCCTCATCCCTGGCTGCTCTCCGGTCTTCTTCCTGGCTATCTTCATAAACCCTGAAATCCGAATAATTTCCCGGAAAGTCTTCAATGACAGCATTCCCGCGAAAGATAAAAAGGTGATCAACGATCTTATCCATAAAATACCGATCGTGCGATACTACCACCAGGCAACCCGGAAAATCGAGCAAAAAACTTTCAAGGACATTAAGGGTAATCACATCCAAATCATTGGTAGGTTCATCCAGAATTAAAAAATTGGGATTTTGAATAAGAACCGTGCAGAGGTATAGTCGCTTACGTTCCCCACCGCTTAATTTTTCAACAAAATCGTATTGCTTCTTTCGGTCGAATAA
>CALZFZ010000209.1 GCA_945786965.1 uncultured Muriicola sp.
CCCAGTTCTGGGTTGCGGGTAAAGATCAGCAACAAATTTTCATGGTCTTGCTTCATCCTTATTCTTGTTTTTCGGGTCCGTAGACCTTCACACCTCTGTTTAGGAGTAGGCCCCAGAACCTGTTATAGGCATGGACCTTTTGAGTTGCCAGCCCGGCACTATCCACAACATCATTCCCCTCATTGACCCATTTGAACATACCTCCCGCAAGGTTTTTGACATCGGTATAACCCATTCCTAAAAGTTTTTTTCCAATTTTTTCGGAGCGAACACCCACTGAACAATACACCACATAGGTGGCTTCCTTGTCCGGGAAGTGTATTTCGAACTCTTTAACATTGAATTCTTTATACCCAATGAAATGGGCATCCTTAAGATGACTTACTTCAAATTCTTCCCGCTCGCGCGCATCCAGTCGCAGATAAGAAGGGTTAACCGCTATCTCTGTCACTGTGGCCAGGGGGACATCTTTATCCGCGAGTTTTTCCATTATCTTTTCCAGTGTTCGCTGCCCTAAGACAGGTGTAATTATTAGTAACATCACAAAGAAAATACTTCCTTTAAACATGCGGACAAAGATACTATATTACATAGGATCCAAAAATGAACGACCTTCTTTTCCTATTTGTAAATAATGAGTATTTTTAGAAGTAATAGATCTGTCATGATGCGCATTCCGGTTATTTTATTTTCTATTTTACTAGTACTTATTGGAGCTTGTAAGGAAGTGCCTATTCTATCAAAAGAAGCCACGGAAAAAACCTTGATGTACCAGGAACAATTTCGACCGCAATATCATTTTTCACCCCCGGAGAAATGGATGAATGATCCAAACGGGCTTTTGTATAACCAGGGCGTTTATCATTTATTCTATCAGTTTTATCCGGAAGACATCGTTTGGGGACCTATGCATTGGGGCCATGCCACCAGTACGGATATGCTTCATTGGGAGAATAAACCGATAGCCTTGTATCCGGACAAGCATGGGCTGATATTTTCAGGGAGTGCGGTGTTAGATGAAAATAATACCTCAGGGCTGGGAACTGCAAAGAATCCGCCTTTGGTGGCCATTTTTACCTATCACGATATGGATAAGGAAAAAGCGGGTAGTATTGACTTTCAAACACAGGGGGTAGCCTACAGTCTTGATAATGGGGAAAGTTTTACCATGTATGAAGGGAATCCTGTTTTGCTAAATTCAGAATTCAAAGATTTTAGGGATCCTAAAGTATTTTGGGATAAGAAAACAGGGCAGTGGGTAATGGCTTTGGTAGCCGGAGATCATCTTAGACTGTACCGCTCAGACAATTTACTTGAATGGACCTATATGAGCCGGTTTGGAGCTACCCAAGGTGCGCATGGAGGTGTTTGGGAATGTCCGGACCTTTTTGAGTTACAGGTAGAAGGAATAGATGAGAGCAAATGGGTATTGTTGATAAGCATTAATCCCGGGGCGCCCAATGGTGGAAGTGGCACCCAGTATTTTGTAGGTGATTATGACGGGACCACCTTTATATCTGATCAAGAAGAAATAAAATGGCTCGATTGGGGTACTGATAATTACGCAGGGGTCACCAATAACAATACTCCAGATAATCAACGGTTGTTTATAGGGTGGATGAGCAATTGGAACTACGCCAGAGAAACTCCCACAGAGGCATGGCGGAGCGCCATGACCTTACCGAGAATCTTGAGTTTATCAAAAATCAATGATACATATGAATTGTTTAATTACCCTATACCAGAAGTAGATAGCCTGTTGTTGGAAGAAACAACCATGCGTTTTGCTATTCCTGCCGGAGGACACGAATCTATTGGACTAGAGAATGGCAATCAGAGTGAGATTCTATTTACCACGGCAGCAAGAGATCTTAAGGTCACTTTTAAGAATGAACAAGGGCAGCAGCTGATCCTGGAGATGGATGGCACAGAAAAACTATGCACCCTAGATAGGTCTCAAAGTGGACTAACGGACTTTCAGGAAACATTTGCCGGCAGCCAGCAGATGCCCCTGAACAACTTGCCGGGAGGGGAGGTAGAATTCAGGATCTTCCTTGATGCTTCATCTATTGAGGTTTTTATAAACAAAGGACAATATACCATGACCGCACAAATATTCCCTACAGCTTCTTATTCTGATCTAGAAATTGGGAATACAGGTACTACACCTTCGCAGATTCAGGACTTTGCCGTAAAAGAGGTTGCAGGGATCTGGTAAATCTAGCGTATTGAAAAGAGCATTATAGGAATATAAAAGGGCAGGAGAAGTATATCAGATCAGAAAGATGGGATTTATTGGATTTGTTCCACTTTGTAAATTGGTGATTCTTCCCAGGACATCATTGCATTGATACATTTAAAATGGGAATAGTTATGCAGATCATGGAGAGTTAGATCTATTTCCTCCAGGATATTTTTTTGTAAAAGAAGATTCCTTCTAGTGCCATGCAACAATGGTTTTTTTGGCGTTACCCAGAACTTTCCGTTGAAAAAGGCAAGGTTGGCATAAGAAGCATCTGTAATTCTATCCTTCTGACACATAATGATCTCATCTGCTTTAGATCGGTTTACCAGATCATTGATCCAAGCTCGGTCTTCAAATTTATAGGGATAAGAATGACTGCCAATATCTACCATAGAAAAGGTCTCAATGTGCCTAATTGTATAGGGATGAAATTGAATGTCAAGGATGCCATCCTTATCGTAAATAAGGCGGCATTTAAATATTCCTTTTCCTGCCTCTTTCGGTACACGAAGTAGGCTCTTTATTAATAATGGGCCCCTTTTAC
>CALZFZ010000210.1 GCA_945786965.1 uncultured Muriicola sp.
ACAAACTAACTGTTGGGTTTATGATGAACATGGCGAATACGGATGATATCAAACCAACCCATGGGACCCAACGATAAATCTTAAAAACAGGCCGGTAGCTTATCAATCCCAGGTTCTGTTCAATGATAACAACGATGTTGATCATGGCATAGGTAATTAAAAAGAAGAGGGTGACCAAAGGCGCTATGGCATTGATATTCCGCAACAACATGGTAGCAAATATGAGAATACCTGTTACAATCATTGCATTTCGTGGTTGTCCGTTGGCACTCTGTCCGGCCAGGAATTTGGAGTAGGGCAAAACCTTATGTTCCCCCATGGCAAAAAGGATACGACTAGAACCCACGATCGATGCCAGTGCCGAGGAGAATGTAGCACCCAAGATACCTGCAATTATAAGCGGTCCTATATAGGCCTTATCTACGATCACATAGTAATTGGTCAGTAATTCTTCTTCGGTGGCACTACGGGCCACCCAGTAAGCCAGTATCATATAGATTACAAAACTCACCCCGATGGCCCATAGTGTACCAACCGGAATACTTTTTTTAGGATTTTTTAATTCCCCGGACATATTGGCTCCTGCCATAATACCTGTTGCTGCCGGAAAGAAAACAGCAAAAACGATCCAAAAGTTACTCCCGCTGAACCCATTTTCCACAGATCCTTTAAAAGTCCCAAATTTAATAGCTTCCTCGGTAGGGGTAAACATGGAACCCTCGTACGCTGCCCAAATGATGGAGACAAAGGAGAGCACAATGACCCCCATGATAATAAACTGGGTTTTAATCGCCAGGTTTGCACTGATGTAGGCAATGGAGAACAAGGAGGCAAAGACTATAATGTCTACTAAAAAGGCATTGTGGTTCGGGAATATCCCCATCCAACCTTCCCTGAACCCGAAAATATACATGGTAACCGCCAGGCCCTGGGATACATACCTGGGAATTCCAAGGCTTCCTCCAACCTCCAGCCCCAGAGCCTGTGAAACAATGGCATAGGCACCACCGGCACCGATACGGATGTTGGTGGTAATGGCCGACATTGAAAGAGCCGTACACAATGTTATGGCGAAGGAAATAAGGATAATGAGCCAGGCCCCTAAAAGTCCGGCATTACCAACAACCCATCCCAGTCGGAGGTACATGATGACCCCAAGAATGGTAAGCAGGGTGGGGGTAAATACCCCTCCAAAGGTTCCAAATTTCTTTAAATTATTTTCTTTGGATTCCATGATAAATACTATGCGGCTGGTTAGTGCTTGAAATATAGGAATAATCATGATTAGAGCAACCTTTATAGCTTAGAATTCTTGAGTATCCGGAACAAATCCAATTATTATAGCTGATTTGTATTGTTAAAAACATATTGATTAGAGCCTCGATAAATACTATTTCTGCACCGTATAATTTAGTAACTTACCTAAAAAAGATCATGGCAGCTCATAAGAAAGCACATGACATAGCAGCAAAGGTTCTAATGGTCCTTGAGACCAGTACGTATATGAACAGGCTGGATGCCAACCAGTTCAGTATTTTTACCCAAAAATTCCATAACAGCGTTACAAAGACCTTCCATCATTATGAAGGCACTGTTGCAAAACACAATGACAATGTCTATTTGGTCTATTTCACATCGGTTACCAATGCGATATTATGCGCATTAAAAATTCAATCGGACTATAAATATATTACTCCAAAAGTTGAAGGAAGCCAGCGTAAATTACGAATCGGAATAAGTCCGGTGGGTACATCCTCGAAAAATTCGAATCCTTTAGAAACTGCTGTTGTAAGTGCTTCACGTATGTGCGATCATATGAATTATCAAATAACAATCACTACTGAGGTTAAAAACACCTATGAAAATGAGAATGTACGCGCTATTATAGACAAAGATCATATTCGCGTATTATCTTATAAAGAGGAATTGTTTCTATCGCGCTTACTCGATTTCAGCGAAAGCACCTGGAATACGCCCAAACTCACAATTGAAGCCCTTAGCAAAGAAGTAGCGTATAGCAGTTCCCAGTTAACCCGTAATCTAAAGCGTTTGACTGGCAAAACCCCCAATACGTTTATTCGTGAATTCAGGTTAAATAAAGCACTCGGTTTGCTGCACGATCATTCGGGAACTATTTCGTCCATCGCGAAGAAAAGTGGCTTTAAAAGCGCCACGCATTTTACCAAAAGCTTTACCCATAAATTTGGGATCTTGCCTTCCAAATACGCCCAACATCACCCTTAACATTTCCACAATTACAATAGTGATCTCAAAGGTCTGATCTCGGCCGAAACCATGTCTTCCAATGTAATGGACCCAATCCGTATGCGAACAAGCCGTAGTGTAGGAAACCCCGATGCCGCTGTCATCTTTCGCACCTGTCGAAACTTCCCTTCCGTGAGTGTAATGCTGATCCAGGATGTGGGCCGGTGACGTCCTATCCTGAGTATAGGATCGGGTTCTGGCAGGGCAGGGGCTCCGTCCAAATTTTGAACTGCACAGGGTTTGGTCGTATACCGTTTTCCTTCAAAACCTATTTCAATGCCATTTTGCAAGTGTTCTATGGCATCATTGGTAATCTCACCATCTAACTGCGCATAGTACTCTTTTTCAATACCACTTTGGTTGATTGTATCACTCAATTTTCCATCGGTAGTAAGCAATAAGAGCCCTTCTGATTTTTCATCGAGCCGGCCTACAGGCATAATCCCCTTCGGAAAATCATATAGCTCTGACAAAAAACGTTTTTTTCGTGTTTGCCGTGGGCTGTTGGAGTGAAGCTGACTTAGCATACCAACCGGCTTGTAGAGCATAAAATGCAAGTGTCTGGATTTTATCATACGGCATCCAAGGTAGCCCTTTATTTTATTAGAGAACATTTTGTATACGTTCATATGAACGCGTTTAAAAATATAACAAAAATGATCAGATTGATGCTATAAATTCATTAGAAAAACATCCTGATATTGAATATCTTTGATAGGTTTATCCAAAGGTATTTACTGCTATAAAAAAGGGTAGGGGATGCCTATTAAAATTTTAAGCAAAATGACTAAATTAAAATGCAGCGTTAAAATAAAAGAACTTAAAGAAGTGCAAGAAATTCCGGGTGCCTGGACCCACAAAGATTTTCTGGGTATACTGGAATATGTTGAATATGAGGGAGCCGCGGACATTCCACCGGAAGAATTAAAAGACATGGCCTGCCTTGCCTTGTCCGATTTTGAGATTGAAGAGGCCGCTGTGAAAGTATTGGAATTCCGTCTGAGGGACCAACTTAACAAGGGTCAGCGCCAAAACCTGGCCACAGAACTGCAGGAAGACAAGCTCTGGGAAGAGTATTCAGACCTGACGCTCCATGAAGAATTATTCAACGTTGGTTGTATACTTTATTGGGCCTTTCCGCGCAATTTTCCGGAACCAGAAATAGCCAGATTACAAATCCAGATAACATCTGCCAATGCAGAATCCAAAGTGAACCTGGAACAACCAACAGCTTCCTTTTTAACCCGCATCCTGAATGACGGGATGGACGAAAACAACATCATGAACCGACTTTTTGATGAAAACCTGGAGGGGAACATGTTCCCGGAAGCTACACATATTCTCTGGAAGATCGATTCTACAGGATATGACCCGGTAACTAATTCAATAACAGTTACCATTTATACTTCCTGGAACTGGGTAGAAGATCTTAAAGGGGTATCCCATTTTGAGTCGGCTGCTTATGCCGATGGGCAATTAGATTAGAAGGGGAAGTAAAAAATAAGCCATTAATAATTTAAAACTATCCTTAAGAGAAGTGTTCAGATTAACGTATCTTATAATCATATATCTAATAGATTAGAA
>CALZFZ010000211.1 GCA_945786965.1 uncultured Muriicola sp.
CAGGAGATAGCTTGCAACGACGAAGGCGTGGACCTTCGCTGGTTGATGAGGGCATCCGGCGGATGTGATCCTGCGATCAGGCTTTGCGTTGAAAGATAGGCGGCGATGGCTATTCAGTTCATGGTTAAGTTAAGTTGTGGGACGAAGAAGAAGGTGTAGCTAGGTGGTTGCGTGGTGCGAGATGCGAACGCTAGTTGATGGGAGGTGTCACCTTCGAAAGATAGTTGGGAGTCCGTTGGATAGAGGACGTGTGTTCAACCCTAGATGAGTTGCTGAGTGAGGTATCGTTGTCACTCCCCTTCCTCATGAGTGCAAGGAAGAAAGGGGCCTTGGTAAAAGAGGACAGGCTCGAGCATGGGCCAGGTGACGGCGTGGCTCCAGTGTTTGGTGAGGATGTCGGCAGGATTACGGGCTCCAGGACAGAAGGAGTAAATGACAGCGCCAGTGGCTATGGCTTCGCGTACCGTGTGGAAGGAGAGCATGTGGTGCCGCTGGTGTAGTTTGCCGTGGGGACGGGATGTACAATCGACGACGGCCTGGTTGTCACCCGCTAAGATGGGGGCGCCTTGGAGTGGAACACCTAGGTAAAGTAGGCTGAGCTTGTTGGCCCGGATTTGCTCGCAGGCGATGCGTGCGCCGACAGCTTCGGAACCGTAGGTGGCGGTCTCGACGGTGTATTGTTTCTTGGAATACCAGTCGACCGGGGTTTTGTTGAGATAGTGGATAATGCCTGTGACCGACTTGCCTGATGTGATATCGTGCATAAGATTGGAGTCGGCGTAAGTCATCATTTGGACGGTGTTGCCGCGGGGAGGCGGAGCATTGGTAGGGAGTTGCTCGCGGGAGTCGGCATAGGGCGTCTTGGACCAATCGTAGGTCATGGGTTGGAAGCTAGAGAGATCAGGGTTCTCAGTGCGGATGCGAATAGTAGAGTGTCGCATATTGGAGAGGTATCCATAGATGCGCTTGATGCGATCGAGATGACCTTGACGTGGTTGAACGCGGAAGGAGGAAAGCGTCATGACGTGGACAGCGATGTCAAAGCGGCCGAGTTGGATGACCCATTGAGCTGCGCCAATCATTGATTGATACTTCTTGAGGTCGTCAAGATTGAGGAACGGCGAGGTGTCGATTTCTGGGTGATCGCCAGGTGCGAGTGGAGATTTGTAGTGTTTGGGCTTGTGGCCGAACATGGATTCGAAGGAAGAGACCATCTTCTCAATGTACTTCTTGGGTGCGTAGCATAGAACGCCGTTTTGGTCGGGAAAGTAGTCGCATCCGAGCAGGAAGTTAATAGGTCCGGTACCCTTGAGTTTGAAGCCAAAGACGTTTTGTAGTGCGTCGGTGATTGCCTTGGGGTGCTTCGATGCAATGGTAAGGTCGTCGACGTACACAGCGATGTATTCGTAGTGAGGAGGTCCATCGATTGGTGCAGGAGGCACAAGAGGGTTGCGGCGCTCAGGGTTGATTGGTGGAGGTTGGTCGGATCCGGCTGGACGGAGCCAAATGTCGGGCTCGGCGCGGGACGGTGTGAAGCCCATCTGAAGGAGCACTTCGGAGAATCGTTCGTGCCAGCGTAAGCCTGAGCTCTTGAGGCCGTAGAGAGCCTTACGGATAACGAAGACGTGTCCTTCCTGAGAAGCGAATTCGGGTCCTGCGATCACATAGACGAGTTCCTTCGTTTCAGACTCGAGATAGGCGTTCCCAACGTCGGTTTGCCAGATGTCGAGGTTGTTGTGTTCTGCCAAGAAGGTGACGAAGCGGATGCCTCGGAGGGAAACGACGCCAGAGTAGATGCTTTCGATGGGTGCGTCTGTGAGGTGACCTCCGGCTACGATGCGGCTCTTGTAACGACCATCGTGTTTGACGGCATAGACAAAATGGAGGGTGATCCTTTTGTATCCTGAAGGGGCTCGGTTTGCTCGACTATGACCAAGGTCTTGGAAGGTGTCGTATTCTTGGACTTGGTTGATCTCGAGGGCTTCAGAGTCTCGCCATAAGGTGTTGCCGTTCTTCCGGTCGAGGTCCATGGCGTGGGCATGGCTGCGCGGTACTTCGTGGCCGTACATGTACACGGGTGCATGTTTGTAGGACTTGAGTTTCGCCTGGTTGATCATTCTGACGAGCTTCTTGCTATCAGCTGCGGCTTTCTTGATGGGCATCTGTGAGGTGTTCCATTCGTCCAGGAGGTCGTTGTCGCGAGCGTACTCTGCTAGAAGGTACTTGTCGCCTTTGAATATGGCTCGGATGGGTTCGTAAGTTCTCTCCCCATTCTCCCACTCGATTAGGACCTCTGCCTGCTTCCTGGAGGGTTTCCGATGCCCGAGGATCTTGCGAAATTGCCATGTTCCGTCTTCGTTTTGAGTTTGCTCCTCAATGAATTCGCACATATCGTTGTATGATACCATCTCTTCGAGACCCCTATCGCCTACTTCGATTCGGAATTTGAGTCGATCTGGTTCTTGCTCGAGTTGACCCTCGTATTCTTCGATGTAGTCGACGACCTTGGCTCGGAAACGTTGACCATCTTCCTCTGGATGTCTGAGGTATGTGCGTCCAATCATTTCCTGTGGGAATAGGGTTGTGGTCCTGTAGTCTGTCCTGTCTGACGAGGGACGTCCCTTGACGACTTCGGGTATATCCGGGTCACCTGGTCTTCCTGAGGGAGTAGGTGCGTCTTCGAAGTGAGCACTTGTAGGATCGATCTTCCTGAGCTGCGATCGTGAGAGTAGCTTGTTGGTTGCCGGGTTGTAGACAAGGAACGTGTGATTGTGTCCTACGCTCTCGGAAAATCCCGCGAAGTGGACCAGAGTCTCGTTGCTTGAGGATGGGAAGCATTTGCCGACTGAGTAGTCCTTGATGTAGCACTTTTCCCAGAAGGTGAACTGGATCAGGTTGCTGATGTCGGGAGTCTGGCCGATGAGTGCCTCGTGAGGTGTGCGCCATCCTAAGCCTTTCGTGCCGTTCTGTTCATGATGTAGACGACGTACTTGAACACTAGTAGCCAAGCCTCGGGTGGAGCCTCAGAGTAGTTGAGTACCCAGTTGGTGAACCTCTTGACTTCTTGGATGAATCGCTCGGCGTAGTTTTGGTTCTGGTGATACGGCTCTGATTGCCAATCCTTGATGTGGTATGCACGCAAGACCTCGTTGACGCGTCTGCTGATCTCCGCTTGGGCGTGGTCACTGATAAGCTTGTCCATGGCGCCTCTCTGCCGTATGACGTCTTCCAGAGTGTCGACAAACTGCTTGTCAGTCTTGCAGCCGTAAACGTCGCAGAAGCGAGATTTTCTCCCCACGAATATCTGGGCACATACATCGTTCGTACACAATGCGGCCACGTCGGCGTGTATCGTGTCGGTAGCGACAGGCTCGTTTCGTCGGTCGACGTTGGTTGCCGGGAACGGAGATTTCCTCGTGTCGCGGAGGTGGGATGAGTTTGCGATGGAGCGGTAATTCGTGGTGGTGGCCATGAACGTCCTCTTGATCGTATCTGGAGGCATGTTGAGAAAGAACGGGCGAAGTTCCCTGTAGTCTCGGGGTATGTCATTTGCTTCGTACGGGCCTACGATATAGGTCTCGTTCAGCTGGGACAGCACCGCGCATGCAGACTTGGCGATGTAGTAGGATGGAGAAATCTCAGCCTTTGTCGCTATCGTGCGCTTGGTGTACCTTCCTTCGGTGTCGAAGTTCGAGCGTAGGGAGCAAGGATCGTCTTGCTGCGCAAACCAGTCGTTGTCCTTGGAAGGCATGGCATCGTATCGGGTGGGAGCCCAAGGGAGATCTCTCGTCATGTGGATGTGCTGGAGTTCGTTCCATTCCTTGGTCTTGAAGGGTCGCAACTTGAGGTACGCGAGTCCGTTCTGAAAGTCCAAAGGCATCACGTGTCCTTCTGGAGATTGGAGGACCTGTTTACCTCCCAGTTGGGACGATCTGTCGTCGACAAGTATGCCGTTGTCCTCCAGCTGAAGGCAAGAGTGGATAGACTTTCCTCTCCCGTGATGCGCGTACTGATGGAACACGAGGATAACCTCTCCCCTTTGGGTAGTGGCTACTGCTCCGAAGGTGCCGAACTTCAGCATGGATAGGCTGTGGTTGTCGATGCCTTGGATGTCGATGAATTGAGGTGGGTCGTTGTGGCTAATGATCCTCATGTCGTCACCCGCTATGCCGCCGTTAGCTCCCCGGTCGATGAGCGACTTCGTGTCATCCCTTGATATCGCGCTGGAGACTCTTATGCAATGGGTAGCGGAGTGGTGATGGTTGCCAGGTCGCCATGTAGTGATCGAAGACTCCTGCTTGCCGTTGGTATCGTCTCCCCCGTCGCGAGGTGCTTGAGTAATGAGGACATAGTCTTCCTCGGAGGCACGGCGATGTGCGGTCGGTTCAGCGTCGGTGTCGGTGGTACGGTGGTACGGAAGATCATCACTCTGGTCGTGGGGATGTGATAGGGAAGGCGCCGTATGATCGTCTTCGGGATTGTGGTACTTCAGGAAGTCCTCCCGTCGTAGCTTTGCCATCAGTATGTGGCATACCTGCCTACCTTGGCTCTCGAGGAGGCCGCGGAACAGAAGGTGGAGGGAGTAGATCTCATCCTGGTGGTCATCAGATAGTGGTTTCATGGTCCCATCTTGAGGGTCACTCCACGAAAGTTCACCGATGTAGCCGTAGTCGGACGTGTCTTCAAAGTGTGCCGGTAGGTCATGAAGGCACCTTAGTGCGGCCTTGATAGGGTGGTTATCGTCGACTGCGTTGAGGGGTCCGTCAAGTAGGTGACGGTGTAGTGCGGTGTTGGTGGATGGATTCATCGTCAGTGGTAATCAGCAAATAATGTTGATGGCTGTCGATATCGAGTTGGTTAGAACTCGGGACTGTTAATCTAACAAGAGATGCCAAACTCAGGATGGCCTGAATGTCGGACAAATCGAATAGATTGGTTGGAAGGCTGTTGGTTGGGAGTTCGTAAGTGTATTGGTCGAA
>CALZFZ010000212.1 GCA_945786965.1 uncultured Muriicola sp.
ATTTCTATTATTGACTTGTAATGCAATCAAAATTCCAATTACAACAAGAACAATCTCACCAATAGCATAAATCAGGTATTTGCTGAATTTATTTTGATTCAGTAGCTTTTGCCTAATTATTCTAAAGAATTTTATCATTTATTCGAATTTGACTATAATGAAGGCTAACGGATTAGTATAAACTGCGTTTTCTTTGATCACCGAAGCCTTGGCGTAGGAGATAATGCAGTTTATACAATGTTAGCACACGTTTAATCATTAATTGCTTGATAAACTAATGTTTTGAATTTCCTGAGGATATCCCAATTAAATGGTTGAGTTTGGGTTAAAATGATACCGATAAGGTTTTCTTCAGGATCAACCCAATAATGAGAGGTAAAAATTCCAGACCAGCTGTAAGTTCCAGCACTTTCAATCATGCCAGTTTCACTTGGACCATTAGAGATAGCGAACCCAAACCCAAACCCAGCACCCTTTTCAAAAGAAAAGAGATCTCCAGTTTGGTTTGAGGTCATTAACTCAACTGTTTTTCGACTTATAATTTGTCGGTTTTTGAACTTTCCATGATTAAGTATCATGGTGAGAAAATTATAGTAATCCGAAGCAGTAGACTGTAAGCCTCCGCCACCCGAAAAATATTTTCGATTGCTTGCATATGTGGAATAGTCTGAATATTTCAAAAATCCACTTTGCCCTTCACCAACTGTTCTTTGAAGTTCATTGTCTGAATAATTATACATGACAGCCAATCTGCTTTCTTTTTCGGTAGGTAGGGAAAAATATGTATCAGACATCTCTAATGGTTGAAAAATATTGCGGTTAAAGAATTCATCCAACGGTAAACCTGCTATAATTTCAATTAAATAACCCAAAACATCGGTACTCAATCCATATTGGAACTTTTCACCCGGTTGAAACATAAGAGGTAATGCCGCCAATCGTTTTACATTCTCGCCAATTGTGCCTTCAGTTTTACCCAATCCATTATAAATACGATTTTGGGTGTAAAGATCATATGCCTCCTGTGGATTGCTAAATGCATAGGACAAACCTGAAGTATGATTCAGCAAATGCCGAATGGTGATCTCTTGTTTTACACTATCTCCCGATAAAGCTTTCATGTACTTAAACTCAGGTATGTAATTAGAAATAGGATCATCTAACTTGAAGAGCCCTCGTTCATAGAGGATCATAAAGCCAACCGTCGTGATGGCTTTAGTCATTGAAGCAATTCTGAAAATTGCATCATTAGTCATTACCTGGTTATTCTCAATATCTCTCAGTCCAAAAGACTTCAAATATCCGATTTCTCCTTTTCTTGCTATCAATACAACTGCTCCTGGGATTTCGTTCCTATCTAAATAACCTGTGAGTACCTGATCAATTACGTTTAATCGTTCAGGTGAAAGACCTGTTACTTCTGGATTTCTGGCCTCAAGAGTTTGACCATGAGTGAGAGTTACTATACTGACAAGTAGTATAGTAAAAAGTAGTTTTAGCTTTTTCATTATCATAATATTATGTGTGCTAACGGTCTTGGCTATGATTTGCTTGCGCTGTTCGCTACGCTCGGAACGTCACGCCAGGGGTGTGATGAATTATAGCCGTTGTTAGGCAACGTTTTTATTCTCAAACTCTGATATTTGGTTTAGTTCATTTTCAAGTTCCAGTTGCTCCTGTTCTAAATCAAAATCATCTTGTAGACCAAGCCAAAATTTTGCTGAATTGCCAAAGTATTTACTCAATCTCAGTGCAGTATCAGCGGTAATTCGCCTCCGTCCTTTAATTATTAGAGAAACTCTAGGTTGAGGAATACCAAGATCTTTGGAAAGCCTGTATGCAGAAATCTCCAAGGGAATAAGAAATTCATCCTGCAGAATTTCACCGGGATGTATATTATTAAGTGTTGCCATAATTAATTGATTAATGATAATCGACTATTTGAACTTGACTTGCATGACCTTGACTCCATTTAAAAATTATCCGCCACTGTCTATTGATCCGGATGCTATAGAACCCTTTGAGATTTCCAGATAATTTTTCCAATCGATTTGCTGGTGGAATTCTAAGATCAGCAATATTTTGCGAGTTATTGATCATCCTTAATTTTCTTCTGCCGATATTCTGAACCTCAAGAGGTAGTTTCTTTACCCGTCGACCATTCCAGATTTGTTCGGTCTGTTTTGAACCGAAGGTTTTAATCATACTCTTTCACGTTACTAACGTTAAAGGTAAGTATTTTAATTTTAAAAAACAAATGTGAATGTAATGTTGCCTAACGGTCTCGTGTATGGCCTGTGCCGATTGTTTTCAAGGCCAGGTTACACGAAAATTAATTTAATTGAAAGGTAATTGATTTTTGGGTAAAGAAGGAGGCATGGGCTATACACGTTGTTGTAAACTGTCTTCTCTTATTTTTCTGGTTTATAAACATCACGGAAGATTCGCCAAACATCGTCTTCATTTTTCCATACTAAAAGAGCATTTCCCTTACTCACGAGCGATCCATTGCTATGATAAAATTCAACAAATGCATCTTCAACAATAATATTATCGTTACCCCATAGATTTATGATCTTGAAGCTCATTCCAGTGATGCTGTCACGGAACATTTCGTTAACCTCAGTGATAATGCTATTTCTGCCAATATGATTTGGGATTATTTTTGTGTCAACGGTATAAAGGTCGCCTACAGCAATTGAATCGCCTACTCTAATGGCATCTTCAAATTCCTTGCAGCGCTGTTCAATAATTTTAGTTGCAACCTCCAGGTCAAATTTGTGATTGTCTTTATGAACTAAACCTGCCTCAGTTTTTTCAGCTTCATTCATACAGGACACTAAGGATAGCAATAATGAAATAAGAGTTAATATTTTAATATTCATATCGACTTGAATTCAATTAAATGGTTTACAACGGTTTTGTATATGAAAAGTAGCATCTTAATTGGCGTCAACTATTCAGATAGCATAAATGTAAAAAAAAAGCGCAAGCTTTAAATTCTTGCGCTTAGCGAGCTATTTTGCATATGCGTTGTTGTACACTGGCTTTTAATTTAAGGTCTTTATTCCTCAGTCTCACCAAGTACCACAGGCGCTCCAAGAGCCGACTTGGTTAATTCAATGATTCCTGCCCTGTCATAGTATAAGAAGCAATGGCTTATTTTCATATCGTCATTGAACATATAAACCATGTGTTGTCTCACGGATGTGGATTTATCCCCTATTGTGAGTGTTAAATCTGTATAGGCTAGTACCCCGGAACCTGTTACTTTATAATAGTTAGAGGGGGAATTAATTTTTAACGGCAAAAAGGTGTTATTGGAAAAGTTCAAGGTGGCACCTGTAGTTTCCTGGTAGTTTTTCCACCAGGCAACGAGTTCATCTTTACCATTTATGGAATGGCGTGTCTCTGAGCTACCATCTGGCCAGTACCACATCAGATCATCAGCCATATATTCAGCGTAAGCATCATGTTCATAATTTGCCAAATGGCCTAATGTTTTCAAGACGATATCTGAATATTCATCTGAGGCCACTTCCACCATTGGGACTTCTTTTTCTGCCATAGCAGCATCTTCTTTCTTGGTTTCGGCGCAACTAGCAAAAAGTAGGGCGCAAATCATAAATACAGTTTTTAAGAGCGTGTCGTTGGTTAGTGTTTTCATATTGTTGTTTTAAGTTGATTAATTATTACTTAAATATAAAAAAAATTATTGATGATATTTTCCAGCTTGTGTACAACGGCTTTGGCTATGATTGCGGCGCGGTGTTGGGGGCGAAGCTCAGAGTTGGGTTTCCTGCGTTGCAGGAAAAATTAACGTCGGCAAAAGCGAGCCCTGACCGTTTAGCATTGAGGCCAAGTTTAGTTTTGATTAAATGTAGGAAATTTCAAGGAAGATCTAAAGTAGCGCTGAATTATAGCCGTTGTTGTAATTAGTTATTCTTTTTTTCTTTTTTTATACACTGTCAGCCCTGCTCCAAAACCAATTATTATTCCTGGAATTATTCCAAAATCAATGCCTTCATAAATACTAGATATAAACGCACCGATTATAAGCAATATTATTCCCGCAATCTGGACTTTATTTAAGGACATATATAATAATTAATTACAACTTGTTATATCCGCACTAAAATAATTATTTATCCCTTATTAGCCCTGGATAAAGATAGTTTTAA
>CALZFZ010000213.1 GCA_945786965.1 uncultured Muriicola sp.
ACCCCTTGAATAAACTGATTTTTCAGGCCTTTTTTAAAAAGACAAGTGGCAATAGTTGCCGTGCTTACCCTTTTTAGGTTTTCTCTTGTTTGCTGAGACAATAAAGTCATTTTAGAATTTATATATGATGTTATTCCGCTTTATCCCAGGCATTTCTAAGAAATGCAAGGTCTTTTTTCATGGCATTAAAAACCTGTGTTCGGTCTATTGTGATTTTCGAATCTCCGTGTTCCGCACCACCCAAATCGTATTCCAAATGTAAAGAAACAGGAACATTGATTTTGTATTTTTTTAGCAACGAAAAGTATCGATTAAAGTCAACCATTCCTTCTCCTAGTGGCGTGTTGACCGGTTTCCATTTTCCATCGACTTTTCCCCATTTAAAATCTTTGATTACGATAGATTTTATGAAAGGCCTTATCTGTCGCAAGCCCAATTCCCAGCTGCTTCCTCCTTCAACGACTGCGTGTCTGATATCATACTGGCATCCCATATACTCGTTATTTGTTGCTGAGAGAATGGGTGGTAGGTCCCAAATGGGTGCGCCTACATGATTTCCTGCGTGGTTTTGATAGCAACCAATTAACCCTAAATCTTTATTAAGCACTTCTAATTCTGCAGCCTGCTGTCCGTAAATAGCCTGACTTTCTGCAATTGTTCCATCTTCCGGATATTTTAACCAGCCTGTGCGGTAATGTGTAAACCCCAGCTTACTTGCTATTTCTAAAACTGTTTTATGTTCAACGTTCTTCACTTCCCAAACGTTGGTTGTCATCATTCCAGGATTAATACCGTATTTCTTCATTGCGGCGACCGCCTTTGGCAAATCATCAGTTACTCTTTCCGGTAAGACATGACCTTTGGGTCTAACGGTTAGATCGAGGCCATCAAAACCTAATTCGGCCGCAGCTTCAGACATATCGTTATAATTAAGAAATTGCAGGTGTTTTGAGAACAGGGACACTTGCAAGCCACCTCCAAGTTCCTCGGTAGATGTTCCAAATGTTACAGGCAAACTCACCGTTGGTAACAACAAGGCTGATCCGGCGAGCGTTGTTTTTTTGATGAAATCTCTACGGTGCTGTATTTTTTTATTCATGGTTTTACTATGGTTTGAGATTATGTGACGGTTTTAAACGATGTTATCATTTTTGCAATAGCATTAATCCTTCCAGATTCTCGCGCAGAATTTTTTCCACATCACTTTCGGCTACATGGCCAAGAATACCCCATGGACCATTGAATCCTTGTTTTTGTAATTCGAAAATCATTCTTTTTTCGTGTTCCCCTTTCCCAAGAGTAAGAATCTTTTGGTTATTACGTTGCATACCATTGAGGTTCACAGCAACCAGATAAGGTGCTATCGCCTTTGTAATTGAAGGAAAATCATCAATGGATTGATGGGCATGGTGAAAATTATACACCAACCCCAAATCATGGTCGGGTAGCGCACGAATGATCTCCAGTTGGTTCATGGGATTACCAAACCATCCACTATGATTGTAAAGAGCAACCTGACAGCCAATGCTGTTTGCCTTTTTAGCTATAAAATCAACCAATTCAGTCGCCTTTTCAACAGATGTATCCTGGCTCAGGTTTTCAAAGAAATTTCCACTGAAACTTACCCAAAATGTAGTTTTAAGATTAAGGCTTTCTACAATACTCATAATGCGCTGATTTGCATCGCTGAGGGAATTAAGAGAATCCCTTTTTGCATTGAGCCAAAGCCACACCGATACTATTTCTATATTATATTCAGTTGCCAGCTTAAGCTCTGTAATAGTGTCGTCCAAATGTTCGTCTCTCCAATCATAAGCGTACTTGTTAAATCCTATTTCTTTTATCAATTCGATTCTTTCTTTTGGGGAACGCTCCAAAGAATCATAAGCCACAATACACCATGGATATGTGTTTTCTATTGCAATACTATCCAGGTCTTGCCCAATGAGCATATGAATAGAGGTGCAACAAGTAAGAATTAAGGCGAATGCCAGTTTTTTGCATTTCGTTGCCATTGGCAATTGTATTGTTTTAAATATTTGTCTATGCAACTGTTTTTAAGTTAAAAATTTGGAAGTGTTACAAATATATGTATTTTTGGTAAACCAAACTGGTTAACCAATTTAAATAAATGGCATACACCCTACCCATGGTAACCTTTTAGGTATAGATTTCGACTATTTGACATTCTTATAAAGTATTATAAAAACTGAAATGATGCAAAAAAGTATTTTAGTTATAAGTGCACTCCTGTTGCTATTTTCATGTGGTGAAAATTCTGATTCTAAGGGTATCTATGTAAAAGATATCTTTGAATTGAACGAAGCATTGGCAAAAGCAGCTCCCGGAGATGAAATAGTTATGGCAAATGGTGACTGGAACGATGTCGAGATTCGGTTTGTGGGATATGGAACCGAGAAACAACCCATCACTTTAAAAGCAGAAACTGCTGGCGATGTAATGATCAAGGGAAAATCCGATTTAAAACTTGGTGGGGAATACTTGGTGGTTAACGGTTTGTATTTTACTGATGGGTCGTCTCCTTCCGGGGCCGTTATCGAGTTTGCGATCAACAAAGATACGGCTGCCAACCATTCAAGTATCATTAACTGCGTTATTCTGGATTATAATAAACCCCAAAGAAACCTCACTGATCTTTGGGTGCAGTTCAAGGGCCGCCATAACGCATTAGAGCATTGTTACATCGCCGGAAAATCGAATAGAGGGCCTACCATCAGGGTTGATCTTGCAGGAAATGAAAGCATAAAGAATTACCATAGAATCACTAATAACTATTTTGGACCGAGACCTCCCAAAGGCGGACCTAGTGCCGAGACCATACAGATTGGTAATAGTTTTACTTCCATGGCGCCTAGTTATACCCTAGTGGCAAATAATTTTTTTGATCGATGCAATGGGGAAGTAGAAGTAATTTCAAGTAAATCTAATTTTAATGAGTTCAGGAACAATGTCTTTTACAAAAGTGAAGGTTCGTTGGTCACAAGACATGGAAACTATTGTATCATAGACGGCAATTATTTTATCGGGGATACGGCATCTGAACAGATCGGGGGTATACGTTTAATTGGAACCGGACATTGCGTAACGAACAATTATTTCTACAATTTAAAGGGAAAGGTTTTCAGAAGTCCCCTTGCTGTGATGAACGGAATTCCAAAATCGCCATTGAATCGGTACATACAAGTTACGGATGTTGTTGTGGCCTATAACTCTTGGGTGAATTGTACTTCACCTTGGCAATTTGGGGTAGGTTCCAATGTTGATCAAAAGGATGTGCTGCCAGCTTCCGAAATCAGGTCGGAAAGACCTATTCGTACGATTGTGGCAAATAACCTCATCTATAATGAAAAGGGGGATGAACAGCCGATTGTTGCCCACGATTCATTGGATGGAATCACTTTTAAAAGCAATTTTATAAACAATCATGGCCTCTCATTCAAGCATAATTCTGCACTTAAGCAAGACAATTTTTCACTATCAGAACTGGAGGAAAACATTTTTATTCCAACTAATGATCTGACGGAATTTGAACTTTATGATGGTTTCGAATTTGATTTGATTTCGGAAGATCTGTTCGGCAATTCACGGGCAAACAATAATGCTTTTGGCGCTATCACCAGAGAGCCGGACGTGAAACCAAACCTTATGGACTTGTCCCAATACGGACCAAATTGGTACCCCCTAAAACCAGCTGCAGAGAACAGTGCTCAAAACCACTCCGCAGGCTCCACTGCCGAATTACAAACAGCGGTACAAGAGGCAGTTAGTGGCGACACTATTCTTTTGACAGCCAACCGATATGAGCTAAAATCGGCATTGAAAATTGATAAGAAACTAACCATAAAATCCGCTGATACCAAGAAGAAGACTACCATTCAGTATACCGGCCCATCACAAACCCCTGTCTTTGAAATGAATCCCAAGGGCGAACTTACTTTGATATCCGTAGCACTTGAAGGAAATGGAGATAATTATGCATTCGCCCCCCTAAAGGAAAACATGTCCAGTCTATACAATTTGGACATCAGGAATTCAGAAATAGCAAATTTTGACTTTGTGCTTAAAGGGTATAAATACTCATTTTCAGAATACATCAAGTTAAAGTCTACGATACTAAAAAATTGTAACAATGGCCTTGAACTCTCCGGGGAAGATGATGACCGGGGCGAATATAGTGCAGAGAACATTTTTATTACCGACTGCCGTTTTGAAAATATCGGTAAAAATGTAATCGACTACTACAGGGGAGGTTACGATGAATCTACGGTTGGAGGGAATTTGGTAGTGAGCAACAGCACCTTTACAAAATGTGGGGCTCAAGAAGTAAACGGGATTCTACTCAATACCTACGGCATCATCAATGTTGCTCTATCTGGCAACAAATTTATTGACAATAAGGTGAAACTACTGGCGCGGCTTTGGGGTGCCAAGAACAATACACATTCTGATAATGTTATCGAAAATTCAGGGAAGTTGATAGTAGAAGAAAACCTACCACTCAAGTTAATGTATTAGGAATTATGCCTAAAAAAGTGATAACATTTGGTGAAGTAATGATGCGTTTGTCACCGCCTGGCTATGAGAAATTTTCTCAGGCGTCTTACTTCGAACTTGTATATGGCGGTGGCGAGGCAAATGTAGCCATTTCATGCGCCTATTTGGGCATGAAGGCCGCCCACGTGACCCGCTTTCCAGATAATGCCCTTGGAAAAGCGGCCACGCAATTTTTACGAAAGCATTGGCTAAGCACCGAACATGTTATTTATGGTGATAACATGTTAGGCAAGTATTTTCTGGAAAAAGGTGCCGTACACAGGCCCAGTGAGGTAATTTACGAAAGGGAAGGGTCCTCTTTTTCCTTGATAGAACCATCCATGGTAAATTGGGAAGATGTGCTCAAAGACGCCGATTGGTTTCATTGGACAGGGATTACCCCGGCCATTTCGGAAGGTGCTTATTTGTCTTGTTTGGAGGCCTTAAGGGCGGCGAACAAATTGGGAATTACTGTTTCAGGGGACATTAATTCTAGAAGCAACATGTGGAAATATGGGAAAACCATGCAAGAGGTTATCCCCACCCTGGTGGAACATTGCGACGTCGTGATTACCAGTAGTCGTGGTATTCGTGAAATGTTCGGGATAGGTCAATCACAAGATAATTTTCAGGATTTGGCCATAGCGCTAATCAACCTATTTCCCAATATCAAGAAAGTGGTCAAAAAGACACGAAGAACCCTAAGTGCTTCCCACAACCAGATCCAGGGCAAACTGTGGAACGGGCAAGCGTACATGAAAAGCGACATGCTGAACATTACCCACATTATAGACCGTGTTGGTACCGGGGATGCCTTTGCTGCAGGCCTCATATATGGGCTGCTACATTATGATGATCAACAGGCCTTGGATTTTGCCTCCGCCGCCTGTGCCCTAAAACATACGGTTCCGGGTGATGTAAATATGGTGTCCCTGGAAAACGTACAAAGCTTAATGGAAGGGGATACTTCGGGGGCAATAAGAAGGTAGTGTTCCTCTGAAGAGTACACTAAATCTTGCACATTAACAAGAACTAAACAAAATGTCAATGGTAGTTATGCCATTGTTTGGTTTTAGAAAGCAAACCTAAGTGCCGGCACCTTACCGCTTTTAAAATGAATTGACCTTTCCTCGCTGATTTTTTGACTTAAAATCCCAGTGGTTGTATAATTTTCGTGGCTTTCTCCGAGCATTCCTTTTCCGTTGAAGAGAAGTGCTCTGGAATCAGTTGTGCCTTGGTCTAGGAAAATGATATATTTTATGCTGTTCTGTTTCTCATTAGTTATTTGGCGATGATATCAATTTGGTCTTTTTTAAGTGCTATATCTACTGTAATACCATATTCCAAGCCCTCTATTTTTGGAAGGATCAATTCGAGAATATTGGGCTTTTGCATATGATCTTCTTTGGTTTCGGGATCGGGCATATAAACCAATCCTTCATAGACTTTATCCTTATAATGGAGGGTTACATCAAAAAAATAAAAATTCTCTGGAGGAATATGTTCCGACCAATCGATGTTCTTGAAAAAATGTTTTGGCTTCTTTATTTCATATGAGCAAGGTGAAATATCTACATTGATAGTACCCATAAAATAGTCGCTCAAATCAAGACCTCGTTCTAGAAAATGCCCAAATTGTTGTTTTAAGGTTCCCTCCGGATATCGCTCATCCTTGCCTTTTCCAGATGCAACACCGTGACCCGATTGTATTTCGCCGCGAACCAGAGCGTATTCCATGGATTCTGTCTTGTTTGTTTTCTTACCCTTACATTTAAATTATAGCTTAAACTATCAATTTCAAAAAGTACAACTTACTATATCGATATCATTTCCCTCATATACTTTTTGATATTAGTATCCTTATAAATTTTGTGAACCACCTCCGCATAAAATGTTGTAAACCGCTCATTTTTAATAAGATTACCAAAAAGAGATTCTTGTCTTATAAAGGCTAATGGGTCCGTTGTGGTTTGTTCGGCCGCTTGATGTAGTTCGTCTTGCATAGCATCAATAGTTTCTATGGGTTGTCCGTTTTGGTCTACTTGTTTGTCACTGTAATAGCACCAAGCTGCTATAACTAAAGTCGCGAATTTGATGCTACCGCCAGTGGCTAAATTCTCGTGGATCGTCGCAATCAAAAATTTGGGCAATTTGGCAGAACTTTCCGCACAAATACGGCTAACGCTGTCCTTGATATTGGGGTTTGCAAAACGTTCTAGCAGACTGTCTTTGTAGTCCTCCAAATTAATGCCTCTAATGTCACCTAAAATGGGAGTCGCTTCTTGGTCTAGAAAGGCACGAAAATAAGTTTTAAAGACTTCGTCTTCTATGCAGGCATTGATAGTGGGGTGACCGTGAAGGGCTCCTAAAAGACCTAAGACCGAATGTCCTGCATTGAGCAATCGCAGTTTCATTTTTTCATAAGGGCCGACATCGGGTACGAATTGTACACCTACTTTTTCAAAGGCAGGTCTTCCGTTAGAGAATTTATCTTCTACCACCCATTGTATAAAGGGTTCGCAGGTAACGGGCCAAGCATCAGCTACGCCATAGTTTAGCGCCAGGGTTTCGATATCCGCTGGGGTGGTTACCGGCGTAATACGGTCCACCATGCTATTGGGGAAGGAGACCTCCTGTGCTATCCATTTGGCTAAGTCCTGGTCTTGCGCTTCGGCGAAGGCGAGTAGCATCTTTCGCACCATATCGCCATTATGTTCGATATTATCACAAGACAGCACGGTAAAGGCTGGTAACCGCGCATCGCGACGTCTTTTTAAGGCTGCGGTTAAAAAACCATAAACGGTTTTCGGGTCATCAGGGTTTTGTAGCTCGTGTTGAATGTCAGGGTTATCAAAATTGAATTCCCCAGTATTGGGATTGAAATTGTACCCTCCTTCGGTAATCGTCAACGATACAATTTTAGTTTCGGCAGCTGCCATTTGGGCAATTACAGGTTCGGGGTCCGTGATGCCCATTTTAAAATCGACTATCGACCCAATGACTTCAGGTTCAATTTTTCCGTCTGGGCGTTTTACCATTAGCGTATACAGGTGGTCTTGGGTTTTGAAAATGTTTTGCAGTTTGGTATCCGCCTCCCGTAAACCGATTCCACAGATTCCCCACGTGGGAGCCGCGTTGTCATTTTTTAATTGGTGCAAATAGTAAGCCAGATGGGCGCGGTGAAAGCCCCCTACACCGATATGAACGATTCCCGATGTATCTGCAGCACGTTTATATTTCGGCACGGGCATACGGCTTCCCACTTCTTGGAGATTAGCTTGATTGAGTTGTATTGGAATTTCCATGTTTATGCTGTGGTATTTGTTTTTCCGCGTTTCAAAGCCCAATAGGCCAACACGAAATAAATGATGGTACAAATGAAAGCGTAGGTGTAAAAGAGTTCCCGATTTTCGATATAATTGGCCTCCGCAGCACTTCCAAATAAAACATTACAAGCCATGACCAAGGTGGCGACCAAAGCCGAAATCGCTACGAATTTTAATCCTTTGGAGAACAAAGAAACATCCTTTGAAATAACAGGCTCCTCCTTTGCTTGCTGTTCTTGAAAACGTTCGATGTTTTCATTTCGTAGTTCCTCTTCTTTTGCTTCCTCAGGATACTTTTGCTTCGCCCCATACCGGGAAGCGAGTAAGGTGTACACCACGATGGTAAAAAACCAAGTGGGGATAAACAGGTAAAAGAAGGAGATCACATCCAAGGCATTCAGTCCGAAACCGAAGGCCAAGCCCAAGCCCCAAGAGGCGACGGCGGGCATACTAAAGGTCAGCTTGCGGTACGAAGACCAGTAGCGCGTATAACCAATTCTAGGGAAAATCTGATGTTCTGTAAACACGATCGCCCCCACAGGAACGACCAGCAGCCCCGCATAGGTGAGTAACGGCAGTATCTGCGAAAACACAAAGGGAAAACAGGCGATGACTACGGTGACCACGCCGACGACAATCGTCGTTAGCTTCCGGGAATGATTATAGAAAATAGCTTGCGCGGCCAAACCTGCTCTGTACAGATTGGTAATCGCGGTCGTCCAACCTGCAACGATCACAATTACGAATCCCGACCAACCGAGGGCGTAATAGGCCACATCGCCCGGGTCGAGTGCTACGATGGACTTTCCTAAAATGACAGCCGCACCGGCGCCCATGATTCCGGCAGCGATCCATGCAACATAGTGACCGAACATCATACCGGTACTGGAAGCGTATGCGTAGTTCTTCTTTTTGGCAAAACGCAAGAGGGCCATATCAACCAACCCGAAATGGGTGATGGTATTGGCGGCCCAACCGAAGCCGATGACTTCGACCAAGCCGATTCCGGGTTCGCCATCGCTGTTGATGCCTGTCCAGATACGCTGGTCACCGAGGGTCATAATATCGGTCCATGCTGCCGGTAAGGTTTTATCCAGAACATCCAAGGACAAAGCGGGGAGCAGCACCATAGCGCCACTTGTAAACATTACAAACAACCAGGGAGCACAGAGGCCTGAAAATTCAGAAACGGCATTGAATCCATAGAGGGCAATGGAAACCACAAAGATGCCTACCGCCAATACGATCAAAATAAACCAGAGATTGCTAGGGTACCAATTAAGTTGCGCGGGAATATCAAAGGCAAAACGAACCGCCGTCGAAGAGACCGTTATCATCGCCGCGGAAATAACCGAAAAGATGATGACGTTGGCCCAGTTGTACAACTTGGTCATCGAGTCGCCTGCAATTTTATTCAGATAGGTATAGAGGCTCAATCGTGTTTCAACTGCAATTGGGGAGGTGATAAAGCGCCAGCTCAATACGGCAAGGATATTGCCGATCAGTAGCCCTAAAATGATATCCATGGTCTTAGCTCCTAAGGCAACAAAGGTCGCCCCGATGACAAACTCCGTAGCCGCTACATGCTCGGCAGCGTAGAGTCCCGCAAAATGGGTCCAATCGTGTAATTTGTGTTTGGCAACCGGTAAATATTCTTCGTCTAGGGCTGCAAATTGTTTGAAATCTTCTGAGGTGTCCATAGTTTTGGTTGGTGTTGGAAATTAAATTTGCGCGAATGTTTTATTGGTTGGGTTGTACATATTGGTATATAAATTTGTCATTGTTCACCAAACCCTTGGAAAACCTTAAATGACTTCTGCTATAGTATAAGAACAATAACAATGTACGTTTTTTTCAGTTTTATTCATAACGTCATAAAAATGGCAAGTTTGTGAGACATTATTCGGAAAGCATGTTACTTTTCAGAATTCGATACGGAAGAAGGATCAAAGTAAACCAAAAGATTACAGATAATGTCTTGCTTGATTATTAATCTGTTTTTAAGTGCAAATTGAGTGGAGAATACCGGGGTAACTGCGTTGCTCCGATAAACCAAGTCCTGCAAATGCAATTGGCCGTGTCCTTGCGGTCCCGGGCATTAAAAACACAAAAGCCACTCAAATAAATTTGGTGACTTTCTAAATTTTTAACGCATTTCCAATTGCGCTTGATCTGTGGAGAATACCGGAGTCGAACCGGTGACCTCTTGCCTGCCAGGCAAGCGCTCTAGCCAGCTGAGCTAATCCCCCTTTTTGGAAGTTCAAAGGAACTACTTTTTGGCAACGTTTCAAAATGCAAGCTTCTTTTATTTTTAAGAAAAGTATAACGTCATAAGTTTTATAAGGACTGTACTGATTCTTACTTTAGAAAAAAAGAAACAATGAACAACTTAGACGGAAAAGTAGCCTATATAACCGGCGGAACAAAAGGAATAGGGCATGCCATTGCGAAGACGCTGGTCAATGCAGGAATGAAAGTGGCTATCAGTGGAAGAAATTTGAAGGTCGCTGAAATGGCAGCCAGGGATCTTGGTTCCGAAGAACGGGTGTTGGGCCTTGCCTCTGATGTCACAAGGCCGGAAGATGAAGCTTCCGCAGTTGCAAAGATCCTGAATAAATGGGGTCAGCTAGATGTGGTAATTGCGAATGCCGGGGTTGGAATTTTTAATTCGGTAGATACGCTGAGTATTGAAGATTGGCGTAAGATGATAGACACCAATTTAAGCGGGGCCTTTTTCACTCTTAAGGCGGCACTTGATCCCCTGAAAAAGGCGAAAGGATACTACATAACTATTGCTAGTTTGGCAGGCGCCAATTTTTTTGCTTCTGGAACGGGCTATAATGCATCCAAATTTGGAGTAGTTGGTTTTACCCAGGCCGCCATGCTCGATCTTCGAGGGTATGATATCAAAGTATCTACCATTATGCCGGGATCTGTAGCCACACATTTTAGTGGACGTAAGCTAAGTAAAAGTGATAACTGGAAAATACAACCGGAAGATATTGGAAAACTCGTAGAAGATCTGCTTAGTATGAATCCCAGAACACTGCCTAGTAAGATAGAAGTTAGACCCAGCAGACCCGATAAGAAATAAGACTAGACCTCCTTTGCAACAAATGATTCCTTTTGATCGCAAATTGTCTCAATAAGTTGTAGAAGTTGTTCCTTAAATAGATCCAGTGTCTCTGCTGAGATGGAAGTGTCCTTTGAGGATCTGCTGCCAGACTCTTTTACGGCGAAAGTAAGAAGTCCGGCCTCCAGATTTCTAAAAGGTATGATCGACGCTTCAAAGGTCTCTGGTTGGTGCTTTTCTCTATACATGAGGGCATAACACAAAAGCTGGAAGGCTTTGCTTTTATCAGG
>CALZFZ010000214.1 GCA_945786965.1 uncultured Muriicola sp.
GCAGTGTAAAGACTATCAGGGAGTAAGCAAAGCGGCCGCTGACTGGTTCATCCGGAGGATCAGGAAAAACCCATTAAGCAAGGTAAGTGTTGCCACCGGAAATTCTGCCTTGGGAATGTATCACAATATCACAAAGACCCAAAACCTGAAAACCCAATCGCTTTCTTTGTTTCAATTGGATGAATGGGTTGGAATCTCCGAATATGACCATAGTTGTATGAGTTATATAGAAAAAGAAGTGAGGATCCCCTGGGGGATAGCTTCAGAAAGAACATATTATTTTGCTCCTGTTTTAACGCTGCTTGATGGTAAAATGCAGGCAGAGGAGGCCGCATATGCTATGCAAAAAGAACTTGATAGGAAGGGGCCCCTGGATATCCTCATCTTAGGAATGGGAAAAAACGGGCATTTGGGTTTTATTGAGCCTGCCGAAAATTGGCCTCCTGATGCATGTTATGTTTCGGAATTGGCACCATCTACCCGGAATCATAAGATGATCAGCTCGGAACAAACACCCCCTCAATTTGGGGTAACTATGGGAATTAAATCAATCCTTGAGGCAAAAGAAATATTATTTATTGTAACCGGCACCGGAAAAAAAGCTGCTTATTCTGAATGGCTCAAAAAGGCCATCACCCCAAAATTGCCAGCCAGTATTTTATGGGGACATCCCGGGGTTACCCTGGTTACGGACCTGTAACTACAGGAGTTGGTATTTCAAATATAAACAGCCTCCTAAAATACTTAAGGAAAGAATTCTGCTATTTCAAAGCTTTTATATTTATTAAGTGTGGCAAGTAGCCAAGTTTTAAAGCAAATATAGATGCACCGATTAAAATTAATGTAACTGATAAATATCATTTTGCACCTTTTGCATATGGCATACTTTAAGAATTATGCGCTTTTAGACGTAATAATATTCGTTATACATGAAAAATAATAATATGATCTCCATGAGAAAACCAAAGTCTGAAGAGAAGAAGATAAAAATGTGGTATTGGAAAGGTGGTATATGCGATATGAAGGTAAAACGCTCCTTTTTTAGTGCCATATTATTGGGATTGATTTTGCTGCTAAGTGCTTGTAGCAAGGGCGACAATATCGATGAAAGCTACCCATACCCCGACGGCAAGGTGTTCTTCACCCACCCGCCCATCGACATTTCGGGCGCGCAGTATTTCATCGGAATGGGCGAGCCAAATGTCTTGCCAAAAGACCACGGAGGATTCGCGTTAGCCGCACCCTATGTCTTTCCTGCAAGTGTGCCGGTCCTGGCCGTAGCGGACGGAGTGATCATTCGGGCCTCAAACGGAACGCGCGCGGTACCACCCATCCCCGATGCGCCGGAAAACCTCTGGGGCCGCGAGTACGACGACCACCTGCTCGTTCTGAAAGTTAGCAAGGATGTCCAAGTGAACTATGCCCATATTACGACCTTTCATCCAACGCTTGCGGCGGAACTGGGAAATTTACCGAAGGACGAGGTTGGTCACGGCGTGGCCGTGCAGGTGCAAGGAGGAGATACCCTCGGCTTCGTAGGCCCTCATGGGGCCATGGACTTCTCCGTCACAGACCTTAGCCTCAAGCTGAACTTCCTAAATCCCTCCCGCTACCAGTTGTTTGCAGCACACGTGTTCGATTACTTTCAGGATCCCGTCCTGAGCCAGATCCTCAATATAACACCCCGCCAAATACCCCCTCGGGGTGGGAAGGTCGACTATGATGTGGAAGGTAGAATCGTCGGGAATTGGTTTCTGGAGGGAACTACCAGCCTCATACAATGGAGCCGGCAGCTCGCCATCGTTTATGACCACATCTGGGGCGACCGCATTACTATTGCAGACGGTTCGCCCATGCGAGACGTACCTGGGATCGAGGATCCGGGCGCACCAGACGTCTGGTGGGTGAAGGGCAATGCGCCCCTACCCGAAAACGTAGGAGTGGACGATGGGATGGTGAAATACATGTTGATCAACGGCCGGGACCTGCGCGATACAGAGGAATTCATCGACGATTTGAAACCGGTTCAAGGGGTGATGCTTGTAGAGATGATCGATGTGGGTCGAATCCGTGTAGAGGTGTTCAAGGGGACGACCACGGCGGACGCGTTCACTTCCGCAGCAAAAGTCTACGTGCGATGATTTGAGTCTCTCATCGGCTCTCTGCGAGACTCGGCGTGTTAAGCTAAATCCTTTTTGAATGGGGAATTCTTTGTGTTGAGATTTGGAAATTGAGAGATACACGCATGAATTATATTTTAAAATCCTTCACGCCGCCTTTTTATCGTGCTATCTAAACCTTCCTGGCCTATGGATAAAACGGTCTTACTAGTTTAGAACAACATACCCTTGCATTCGTTGGGGATCAGATGACCAATATCATTGGACTTTCCGGAGGTGAGTTTTAGCTTTGCCATATCTGAAAGTTCGATGGCCAATGTGCTTGTAAAATTCCAGTGTGATTGTATTTAAAACGATACTAATTGCATCATATGACATTTCAAAAATTCATATCAGAACTTAAACGCAGAAATGTATTTAAAGCAACCATCGCCTATTTGGCAGTTGCCTGGATCATTGTACAACTTTTCTCTGTTCTATTTCCAGCTTTTAATGCCCCGGATTATGCTATACAAGTTTTGATGTACGTTTTAGCTGTCGGGCTTGTTTTCTGGATAGCTTTTTCGTGGATCTATGACTGGACTCCTGAAGGTCTTCAAAAAACAGATGACACCATTGATGACGAAGAGACCAAACGTTTAACCAATCGCAGGCTTAACAGAGTTATTGGAGGTTCGCTGACACTGGCAGTTATCTTGCTGATTGTCATCAGTTTTTTTGCCGGTGCCCGTTGGGGAGATAATCCAATTTTAGAGATATCAAAAAAAGTTGCTGTACTACCCTTGGTACAGGAAGTGGAAGATGCCGAGGAAGACTATTTTAAAACTGGTATGACCGAAGAACTTATCAATGAATTGTCGAAAGTAGACCAATTAACGGTGATAAGTCAGGCTTCGAGCAAGGTTTTTTATTCCAATATTGGCCCAGCCCAAATCCTAATTTCAAATGAGCTTAAGCAGATCGACTACTTTGTTTATGGGACAATAGAGCGCCAATTAAACAAAATTACTATTCAGCTGGAACTCAAAGAATCTTCAGATGCCGCACCCATCTGGAAAAAAAGCTATTCTAAAGATATCTCCCAGGTCAGGCAACTCTGGGCAGAAGCAGCCAGAGATCTGGCTGGAGAAATGGGTATTGAGGTTAAGCCGGACGATGCCATACTCTGGTCAAATCTAAGGCCTGTTAAACCTGAGACCTATGAATTATACCTGAAAGGAAAACATTATTTAAACAAATCGACCGAAGTAGACTGGCAGCGAGGGCTTGTTTATCTGCAAGAGGCCATTGATCAGAACCCCGCAGACCCCTATGCATGGGCGGGTTTGGCAGAGGGGTATGTTGCTTTAGGTCATGGACCAGCGCCACCTCCCGATGTTTTTCCAAAAGCACTTGCGGCAGCAAAAAGAGCCATCGAATTAGATTCCACAAATGCCGAAGGTTGGGCATCGTTGGCTCATTATCATACCTATTTTGGATGGGATTGGCAGCTTGCTGAAGTTGCCTTTCATAAAGCCAATGAATTGAACCCTAATATGGCCTATAATCATTACCATAGAGCCTGGTATCTTGCCCTTTTTGGCCGAATGAATGAAGCCATAGTAGAACATAAACGAGCACAGGAACTAGATCCTTTTACACCTTTGCATACAGCATGGTTGGGTGAATTATATCGTATGGTTGGTGACTATGAAAATGGAATTATTGAAGCGGACAGAACCATGGAAATGCAAGATAGGTACGCGTTAGGAATGCAAATTAAAGGAAGGATTTTAATTGACCAGGGAAATATTGAAGAAGGCTTAGAAATGTTGAAACAAGCTTCAAGTATCAATCCAGGGTGGAAATATTGGGCCTATGGCCCTGAACTGATTCGAGCCGGGCATATAGAAGAAGGCAGGGCCATTATACAGGAATTGGAAGGAATGCCTCCTAATGGTTTTTTTGCCTTGTGCTTAGGGACCATGTACGCCGAATTAGGCGATCTTGACAAGGCTATAGAGTGGTTTCATTATGAACCCAAACATGCCTGGTTTGCTTGGATAAGGATTTATGCAATTAACAAAGAAGAATTACAAAAAGATCCGAGGTTTATGGAGCTTATCCGTGAAATGAATTTACCAGATCCCGCCCCTTTGGTGTACGACCCTGATATATAACAGCTTTCTTCGAAGTGTTTTCACATAAATAAAACTTACCCTAAAAATTCAGTCTGTTCGC